>CALEFT010000001.1 GCA_937876985.1 uncultured Clostridia bacterium
ACTTTCTGCTGAAATAGAATTGGGCGATTCTTGTCAACAAATCTGTCAACAGATTAGCCCATATATTTTCTACCGTTTCTTCTACCAGACGTGTTTAGAGACATTGGTAAACTAACTGACTAACAAACGCCAATATTTGTTGAACCTCTTAACGGACAACCTACACAACTTTCTAATTAAGCCTCTTCCTATAAGCTAGTGGCGTCATGCCAAGTCGTTCTTTGAAAATCTTGGTGTAATAGCTGTTGCTACAAAATCCAGTTTTATACGATACTTCGGCAATCGATAAATTAGTCGAGGTTAGAAGAGGTAGGCTTTGCTGTACGCGGAAATTAAGAAGGTATGAGAATGGTGTCGTGCCAATCGTCCTTCCAAAAAGATGACAGCATTCGCTCGTCGAGATGTTAGCACTAGAAGCGATATCACTTAGTGTAATCTGTGATGCGTAGTTATTCTCGATAAAACTAATGCACATATTAAGTCGCTCTCGGTCACGAGTAGAATAGCTTTCCGACTGCTTGATTCGACTAGAAAGCTGTTCATAAATGCATGCCCACAGAAGACTAATCTCAGAAGCGATGGACATCTCGCGAAGAGCCGATGATATCTCAGATGTGTTAGTGTCGTACAAACGAATAATCTCCTGCAAATGCTGTGCGCAACTAGAGTTCAAAAGTGCGGCTGGTAGATGCGGTGCCTCAAGTACTGGCTTTACGTATTGCTGGTAGATGTAGCTTCGACGCCGCGGGAAAGCATTGTCGATATTAATGACGACAACATCGTAGCGGCAGTCCTCGTAACCGAGAGCAAGGCTACCTGTGTGAAGCATCTTTGTGTTTGTCATGAGGACGCTTCCGGGGCCAAGAATGTAGACCTCGTCGCCAGCATTAAATTGCATCACGCCTTCAAGAATCAGCGTAAATTCAAGCTCCGCGTGAAAGTGCAAAGGGAAAGTGTTCTGCTCCCAGTTACTCAAGAATTCGTGGCCAACGCGACACGGGAAAGAGACCTCCGAGGTTGTGTCCATCTCCTTCAAATCGTCGCCAAGATTAAGTATGAATTTCTCCTTCGGCGGATTAACACGCATTTTCTTTTTCCTCCAACAAATTCGTTTTGCTTGCCCTTCTCGAAAAGCATTTTTATTACATTATAACAGCAAATGAATATATTTACATGAGGTATAGAACAATATAGTTATAAAAATGAGCAAATATGATGCTTTTCGAGGGGGAGGGAGGAGAAATATAATGATAAAAACGGCAGGCTTTTTCTAGATAGAGAGAAATAGGAGGCGTAATATGGGCTCGAAGCGATTTACTTTTATTGATGACAAGGGTACGTTTAGGGTGACGGATCCTGAGATGGGTAGTTACAGGTATTTTCCGATTTGCAATGAGGCGGGCATGATGAGTTCGGTGACGCCTGAGTTTGGCGGAGATGCGAAGACTTCGCAGAATACTTTTGTGCTTGAGCCGGTGAGCTCGGAGAATTTGCATAACAATAAGTCGACGCGCAATTTTTGGCTGAGGGTTCATGAGACGTCAGAGGATGCGGCTAGTAGCACATGCGGTGGTAAGGTTCGCGTGGTTTCTGTTACTGGTGCGTCTGCGGCAAGTCATGCGAAGCTTTGGGAGGATGACAAGGACGAGACGATTATGTATGCGGACTTGTTGTCGCAGAGAGTTGTTCGCGAGATGAAGGACGTTGGGCTTACTTCACAGGTGACGATTTTCGCGCCTGAGGCGGACATGCCGATAGAGCTGATGAAGGTCGAGGTGCTTAATAATTCGGAGCGCGATGTTTGCTTCGAGGCGGTGTGTGCGGTTCCGCTATATGCGAGGTCGGCGGAGAATATTCGCGACCACAAGAACGTGACGAGTATGCTGCATCGCGTTTATACGACAAGAAGTGGCGTGACGGTTAATCCGACGATGACTTTTGACGAGAGAGGTCATCAGGCAAATGAGATGATTTATGGATGCTTCGCGGCTAAGACGGCGGAGAATTCTGATGATGATATTATTTTCCCAGTTGGCAGCTGCCCAGTATTAGAGGACTTTATTGGTGAGGGTGGTGCGCTTGATAATCCACGCGCTGTAAGAGATTTCGCGCCTATTTATGAGGCAGAGTATAGAGTAGACGGCTATGAGGCTGTTGGAGCGCTTTTCTTCGAGAAGACTACGCTAGCTAAGGGACAAAGAGCTACATATATTGTTGCAATTACTGTTGATAAGCTGGGAGCAAGTGCGAAGACTGACGCCGACATTTGCCGTGACGCAAATAGATTGGAAACTAAGGTGCTTCCATACTTATGCAAGTCGAGCTTTGATGAGTTACTTGCTTCGACAAGCAAGAAGTGGCACGATTGTAACAATGTTACATTCCATACTGGAGATAAGGAATTCGACAATTGGATGTACTGGGTTGGAATTCAGCCAACACTACGACGCATCTACGGCTGTTCCTTCTTGCCTCATCACGATTACGGTAAAGGTGGCAGAGGTTGGAGAGATCTTTGGCAGGATTGCTTAGCGCTCCTTCTCCAAAATCCAGATGGCGTTAGACAAATGCTAGTAGATAATTTCGGCGGCGTTCGTGTAGATGGAACAAATGCGACTATCATCGGTAGCAAGAGTGGCGAATTTATTGCTGACAGAAATGGCATCACTAGAGTGTGGATGGATCATGCGATGTGGCCTTTCATGACGGTTGATCTATATATCCAAAGAAGCGGTGATTACGAGTTTTTGACAAACAAGGCGCCATATTTCTTTGACCGCCAGGTGATGCGTGGCGAAGCTTTGATCGACAAGGATAGATTCGACGATATTATCGTAGGAAGAATTCCAGACGAAGGTCTTGTTATTGAGCATCTTCTCGTGCAAAATCTAGCGCAATTCTACGACGTCGGCGAGCACGGCAATATGAGGCTTCGTGGCGCGGACTGGAACGACGCACTCGACATGGCAAAGGACCGCGGTGAGTCTGTCGCATTCACGGCAGCATATGTAGGAAATTATATTAGGCTTGCCCAGACTCTAGAGCAGTACATGGAGGTTACTGGCAACACCTTTATTGAGATGGCAACAGAACTCGACCTCCTTATGTGCGATGACGAAGATAGGCTTGATGTAAGCGCGAGAAGAAGCGTTCTTAGCAAGTATCTAGGCACAGTTCTTGAGGGTTTTAGTGGCAATAAGAAAAAGTACGAGATAGTCCTTCTAATTGACAACCTCCGTCGAAAAGCAGCCGCCTTAACAGCACACATCCGTAAGAATGAATTTGTCGGAGATAACAAGGGAAATCATTGGTATAACGGCTATTACGATAATCACGCTTCTAAGGTAGAAGGCGGTGACCGCATGATGCTCACAAGCCAAGTATTCATGATAATGAGTGGCGTAGCAACAGACGAAGAAGTATCACAAATCGTTAAGGCAGCAGACGAATACTTATACGATGAGTCGATTGGCGGCTATAAACTCAATTCGAACTTCCATGAAGTCAAGATGGACCTTGGTCGCATGTTTGGCTTCGCATATGGCCAGAAGGAAAATGGTGCAGTATTCTGCCACATGGCAGTGATGTATGCGAACAGCCTATATAAGCGCGGCCTAATCAAAGAAGGCTATAAGGTCATCAAGGCTCTATATAGCCATGCGATGAACATGGAACGAAGTGGCATATATCCAGGAATTCCAGAATACTTCGACTCTAAGGGTCGCGGCGTATATCACTATCTAACAGGTGCAGGAAGCTGGCTGCTTCTTACTATTCTTAACGACATGTTCGGTGTCAAAGGTGACGGAGGAAATCTTCTCCTAGATCCAAAGCTAGACATTTCTCAGTTCAGCTCGAAGTGTGAGGCTATGGCGAATTTCGAATTTGCAGGCGTTCCAGTTAGCCTTACATATCGCATTTCAACTGATCGATATGAGATGCGCGAGACGCCAAGGGCATGGGGCATCACGAGAATTACAATTAACGGTGAGAGCATCTCAGACAAGACTATTTCTAGAAGCCTGCTAATCGACACATATAGCAAGACTAGAAAGCCAGTCGTAATTGAGGCGCAGCTTTTCTAGATAGAGGGAGAAAAAGGAGCAATACCATGATTGATTCATATAACAACTACGTAATGGAAAACTACGACAAAAAACCAACCTTCTCGAGCTTCCTTCCAGGACTTGTCGGCCGCCTCGGCATTCCGGTTTGGGCCTTCTACTGCAACCGCGGACAGGCAATCACGAGCTTTGGCTCTGAGAATAAGGACAACTCAATCATGGAGTTCTACCCAGCCCAAACGGCGCACCAGCTCACAAAAACTCATGGCTTCAGGACCTTTGTCCGCATTAATGGCGCGTACCGCGAGCTTTTCGCGCTCGAAAAGCAACAAAACAAGATGACAATCGGCTTAAACTTTTTGCGCTTAGACTGTGACGACGAGCAAGCAAAATTGCACGCTACGGTCCGATATTTTACGCTTCCAAACGAGCGACTCGGAGGTCTTGGAAGAATTGTCGAGATAAAAAAAACATCCGACGTATCCATTAAACTAGACGTCTTAGACGGTATGCCAGCTCTCGTGCCATATGGCGTGTCGTTATCTGACCTGAAAGATATGGGACAGACGGTCAAGGCCTGGATGCAGGTAGAAGATGTTGAGACAAAAATTCCATACTATCGTGTCCGCGCAAGCATTGTAGACAGCATCGATGTGCAAGAAATCCGTGGCGGAAATTATGCGTTCTCTTTCAACGACAAGGACGAGCTACTATACATTACGGTAGATGCGGATAATGTTTTTGGGTACGATAGCGCGATGATAAATGCTGTAAATTGGCGCGATGGCGCGAACATGGAGGATATGGTAGACCGCACCTCGAACAAGGTGCCATGTGCATTCTTTTCCGACTCGCGCGTCCTCGAAAGTGGCGACACTATCACACTCTATGAGCTTTACGGCAAATCGGATTCGAAGGACTTGCTTTTGGCCCTAACTAGCAAAATCAAGAAGGCACCATCAGCTTACTTTGAAGAGGCATGGCAGCAGGCATGCTCGTTAACTGACGAAGTCGTTGCTCCAATTGCTGGTAAGACAGGAAACGAGATGTTCGACGCCTATTCCAAGGCGACTTTCATGGATAATGCTCTTCGCGGTGGCTTCCCAATCAAGATTGCTGACAAAATGTTCTATATCTACTCGCGTAAGCACGGAGACATAGAGCGTGACTATAACGCGTTCTCAATGTCACCAGAATTCTATACACAAGGAAATGCGAACTTCCGCGACATTTGCCAAAACCGTCGCTCAGATATCTTCTATGCGCCAGAAACATTAGACATGAACATCAAAATGTTCGCTAGTCTAATCCAAACAGACGGCTTTAATCCGCTTCACATTAAACAAGCCTCCTATCGAATCGATAAGGACGCTCTTAGCTCCAAGAGCTTTGGCATCGAGATAACAGACGAGCTTCGTAACATTGTTACAAAATCATATACACCAGGCTCTCTCGCACTTTATCTCATCGATAACAACCTCGCAGCTCAAGACGAGATTGAGTCGATAATTGAGGCCTTTGTAAGCGTAAGCAAGACCACAATCAACAGCGATTTTGGCGAGGGCTACTGGACAGACCACTGGGAGTACATCATCGACCTTATCGAAGCTTACCTTCGCGTGTATCCAGATAAGGTAGAGGAGTTGCTTTTCGAGGACGAGGGATACACATACTTTGACACGACCGCAATCGTGAATAGACGCGATACAAGATACGTCAAAACACCAAAGGGCCTACGCCAGTACAACGCCATCACTATGCTCCCTCGAAAAGCATCCGTCTACGCGACGGACGAGAACGAATCGCCTGATGAGAAGAAGCTCATGCACACTCGAGATGGCAGGATATACAAAACAAATTTGGCAGAGAAGCTATTGCTATTATGCGTGACAAAATTCTTGCAGCTAGACTCTCACGGAATGGGAATCGAGATGGAGGGCGGAAGACCTGGCTGGTACGATGCGCTTAATGGCCTTCCAGGACTATTTGGTTCATCCATGTGCGAGACGATAGAGGTGTGCCGTCATATCGAATTTTTGACGAATGTAATTAGAGATAGCAAAATCAGAAAGCTCGATATTGCGGAGGAACTATCCAATTTGATTTCTGAGATTTCTAAGCAAGAACTTAAAACTTGGAACGGCATGGCTACATGGAATGCACTTAATGATATAAAAGAGGAATATAGAGAAGTAACACGTGACGGCTACGAAGGTAGGAAGGTGTCATGTGATGCCGATACTATTCTGTCTATTCTTGATAATATGCATAGCATTATCTTGGAAGGCTTAAACCGTGCAAGAGAAATGTGTGATGGCAAGATGCCGTCGTATTTTGCTTATGAAGCAACTATATATGAAGAAGCTTTTGATGGCAAAATCGAAGTTAAGAGCTTTAAGCCAATCACTATTCCGTTGTTCCTGGAAGGCTATGTTCACCTACTAAGACTTGAGGCTTCTAGGGAAGAGAAGATAAAGGTTTATGAAGAGGTTAGAAATAGTGCTTTATTTGATAGACAACTATCTATGTATAAGGTAAACGAATCTTTGGCAAACGCTTCCTTCGAGCTTGGCAGAACCAAGGCTTTTACACCGGGCTGGCTTGAGAATGAATCTATTTGGCTTCATATGGAATACAAGTATCTGCTGGAATTACTTAAAAGTGGTCTATACGAGCAGTTCATTTCTGATTTCAAGGATTGTTGTGTGTGTTTCCTTGACGAGAATACATATGGTAGATCTCCACTTGAGAACAGTTCCTTTATTGCTTCGTCGGCAAATCCAGATGAAAGCATACACGGAAGAGGCTTTGTTGCAAGACTATCTGGTTCGACAGCAGAGTTTATCGATATATGGAATCGCATGATGTTTGGTAATAAGCTTTTCGAGAGGGGCGAGGAAGGCCTTGAAATAGCGCTAGAGCCTTTGATTCCAGAGTATTTGATAGGTGAGGATTTGAGGGTTGAGGCGACATTTTTGGCAAACACAAAGGTTGTTTATTTGTTAGAAATGCGAAAAAATTACATTCCTGGCGAGTACATTTTGGAGAATATTTACATTGAAATGCAAGACGGCAATAATTATACTTCTAGCGGCTTTGAAATCTCGGATAATCTTGTAAGAGATATTAGGGATGGCAAAGCAAAAGAAATTACGATAAAGCTTCTATAAACCTCCTGTAAGGGTTTTATATATAGAAGAACTAGGGCACAAACGTTGTAGCGAGCGTTTGTGCTTTTATTTTGCAAAATGACCATTTAACATATGAAAATCACTTCATTTTTTGTGTAGAAATACATTGAAGTTTGTCAATAATCATGCGACAATACACAAGGGTTCAGGAAGTATAAATTAGGAGTAGTTTTCATACCTCGAATAATACTTGCTGACGTACTTTATTTCGAAAGTGAGATACGTTTATGGACATGTCTACTATTTTGGGTCTCATGGGAGGCCTCGCACTATTCCTCTATGGTATGCAGATGATGAGTTCCGGTCTTGAAGCAGCTGCCGGTAACAGAATGAAGGCTATCCTAGAGAAGCTTACTTCAAACAGATTTCTCGGCGTATTAGTCGGCGCAGTAATTACAGCAGTTGTACAAAGTTCTTCAGCGACGACAGTCATGGTAGTTGGATTTGTAAACTCTGGCCTCATGACTTTACAGCAGGCAGTATGGATTATCATGGGTGCTAACATCGGTACAACAGTAACTGGACTTCTTATCGCTCTTGATATGGGTGCCTTTGCTCCTATCTTCGCATTTATTGGTGTTGCCTTGATCGTTTTCATTAAGAATCCAAAGTGTCACCACTACGGACAAATTCTTGCAGGACTTGGCGTTTTGTTTATAGGAATGGACATGATGAGTGGTGCGATGAGCCCACTTCGTGAATCACAGGCATTTGTTGATGTAATCACTAAGCTTGATAATCCGGTTCTTGGTATCATAGCAGGTGCAATCTTCACAGCATTGATTCAGAGTTCTTCCGCGTCAATTGGTATTTTGCAGACACTTGCAGCAAACAACATTATCGGATTAGGACACGCAGTCTTCGTATTATTCGGACAGAATATTGGTACTTGTATCACAGCTGTACTAGCATCAGTAGGTGCATCTAGAGTAGCGAAAAGAACAACAATCATTCACTTGATGTTCAATATTATCGGTACAGTAATATTTACTATTATTGCCCTACTTACACCATATGTAGCATTTATGGAGGGACTTTTCCCAGGAGATGCATCGATGCAGATTGCTGCGGCACATACAGTCTTCAACATTGCTACTTCTGTACTATTGATTCCTTTTGGAACAACAATGGCGAAGATTGCAACAAAGATTCTTCCAGAAAGAGAGTCCGAGCACGACGACGCACTTATGCTTCAGTACATCAAGTCTGTTGACACAATCAAGGACTACGGTATTGGTAACGCAGCTGTTGCTCTTAACGACGCTAAGATGGAGCTTGAGAGAATGGCTGACAAGGTAAAGACATCAGTCGAAGGTGGATTCGATGTAATTTTGAACTCGAACGAAGAAGCACTCGAACCACTTCTTAAGAATGAGGAATATGTAGACTTCCTTAATAAAGAGATTTCTAAATACTTGTCACACCACATTTCCTATGGTGCGCACGGAGACGATTCTGCACAGATTGCAATGTTCTTCAAGATTACTGGTAACCTAGAGCGTATCTCTGACCACGCAGTAAACATTGGTGAATATATCAAGATGCTCAAGAAGAAGAAGATTACATTCTCAGACGCAGCACAAAGCGAGATTATTGACATGCAGAAGGTTTGCGTAGAAGCAATGAGCTTTATCGATGTACTCGAGAAGCCAAGCAGCGAGAAGGTAATCTCTATCGCCGCACTTGAGCAGAAGATGGACGACATGACAAGAGACTTCCGTCGTAACCAGATTAACAGAATGACTAGCGGAAGCTGCTCTGGTGAAGCATGTGTAATCTATTCCGAGATGCTTACAGACTTCGAGCGAATCGGTGACCACATCCTTAATATCGTTCAAGCACTTGCAGCAAACGATCCAGTCTAATTAATTAAAACTACACAATATAAGGGCGGTCTTAGGAATCGAGACTGCCCTTATTTCTTTCTCGAAAAGCATGACAAAACATAGTCAAAAAACGATAAGAAAAATTCTTCGTATATGGTGTTGACTTTTCGAGAGGGTGAGATTATTCTATGCAATGTGAGGAAGAGCTAGAGCGATTTCTTACAACACATAGAATAAAGGCTGTGACGAAGAAGGTCTGGTTTTTAGCTTTTACAGAGAGTTTGGCGTTGATGAGAGCCGAGCATTGCGAGATTCCGAAGACTATCGCTTCCGAGCTGGTACACCGAATGACTAGGCTAGTCCGAAGTTAAGTAGACTGTACCCGATAAAGCCGCGTTAAGGCGAAGGGTTTGTTAGAACCTATAAGTGGCGAAGGATTTGTAGATGAATTCGCAAGTTGAGTGGTACCGCGGATGATTTCCGTCTCAATGTATCTGGCAATTAGAGCCAAGATAGTTGAGGCGTTTTTTTATGCGAAAAACGAGACGCGCTTAGAAGGGTCGAACATGATCAAATTTTACGGAGGTGCGCTATGAGCGACAAGAAATTACAACTAAATTTGGATCAGAAGATCAACGAAATCGCAGACAGAATCAAGGGTCTACGTCTCGATTTGAACATGTCCACAGCAGACATGGCAAAGGAAGTAGGAATGAGTGAAGCAGAATACTTAGCCTACGAGAATGGTGAGAAGGACTTCAACTTCAGCTTCGTTTACAAGATTGCAAACATTGCAAAGGTAGACGTTACAGAAGTAATGGAGGGAAATTCTCCAGAGCTTACAGAGTACACAGTTACTCGTAAGGGTGAAGGCCGACCAATCGCACGCCGCGACGGCTTCAAGTATTCAAGACTTGGATCACGTTTCCGCAACAAGCTTGCAGAGCCATACCACGTAGTAATCCCATACTCTGAGGAGGCACTCAATCCTCCATACGAGCTAGTTACACACTCAGGTCAGGAGCTCAACATCGTAATCAAGGGTACACTTAAGGTACAGCTCGGCGACCACGCAGAGGTTTTGCATGAAGGAGACAGCATCTTCTTCAGTTCCATGACTCCACACAACGAGTACGCACTTGGCGGCGAGGACTGCGAGTTCTACGCAATCATTTTGAATCCAGAAGCATGGGAGAAGGGCGAGAACTATACAGAATCTGTTAAGCGCAAGGATGTCGTTACTGATGGCGTTACAAATACAGACAAGGCTAAGCTAGAAAACCCAGTAATCGCTAAGTTCGTAAATGAATACCTAGACAACGACGGCCGCCTCGAAAAGATCGAGTTCACACCAGAATGTGAGAAGTTCAATTTTGCATATGACGTTGTTGATGCAATTGCAAACAAGAACCCAGACAAGACAGCAATGATGTGGGTAAACAAGGATGCTAGCTTCGAGCACAGATTCACTTTCGAAGAGATGAAGAAGGGCTCTAATATGGTAGCTAACTATTTTGCTTCATTGGGCATCAAGAAGGGCGACAAGGTAATGCTCGTACTTAAGAGACACTACCAGTTCTGGTTCGCTATTCTTGCACTTCATAAGATGGGCGCAATTGCAATCCCAGCAACATACTTACTTAAGGAACATGACTTCGACTATCGTTTCAAGGCAGCTGGTGTTACAGCAATGGTTTGTACATCTGACGGAGATGTTGCAGAAGAAGCAATGAAGGCAAACGTAAATGGCAACTATGGTATCAAGATGTTGATGGTAAACGGTTGCCGTGAGGGTTGGCTAGACTTCGATGCTGGATATAAGAGCATGTCTGATGTATATGACAGAACAGATGATACACCATGTGGTGAAGACTTGCTTTGTATGTTCTTCTCATCTGGTACAACAGGATATCCAAAGATCGCTGCACATTCACACAAGTATCCATTAGGACACTACACAACAGCAAAGTTCTGGCACAACGTAGATCCAAACGGAACACACTTTACAATCTCTGATACAGGTTGGGGAAAGTCCTTGTGGGGTAAGCTTTATGGACAGTGGCTTTGCGAGGCACCAGTATTCACATTCGACTTCGACAAGTTCAAGGCAAATGAGATCCTACCAATGTTCAAGAAGCACAATATCACAACATTCTGTGCGCCACCAACAATGTACCGCTTCCTTGTAAAGGAAGATTTGAATAAGTACGATTTGTCCTCACTTAAGTATGCAACAGTAGCAGGTGAGGCGCTTAACCCAGAGGTATTCAACCAGTTCATGAAGGCGACAGGAATCCGTCTAATGGAAGGCTTCGGACAGACAGAGACAACACTAGTAATCGCAAACATGGTTGGTTCTGCAATCCGCCTCGGCTCAATGGGTAAGCCAAACCCGCTATATGATGTAAGAATCTTGAACGAAGATGGTACAGAGTGCAAGAAGGGTGAAACTGGAGAAATCTGTATCCGCACATATGAGAAGGTACCATTCGGACTATTCAGAGAATACTATCGTGACGAAGCAAAAACAAAGGAAGCATGGCACGATGGATATTACCACACAGGTGATACAGCTTGGATGGACGAGGATGGCTACATCTGGTACGTTGGTCGTGTAGACGATGTAATCAAGTCTTCTGGTTATAGAATCGGACCTTTCGAGATTGAGTCTGTAATCATGGAGCTCCCATACGTTCTCGAGTGCGCAGTAACTGGTGCACCAGATCCAGAGGGAATCCGCGGAAATGTAGTTAAGGCGACAATCGTTCTAGTTCCTGGTAGAGCAGAGCCTTCCGAGGAACTCAAGAAAGAAGTTCAGCAGTATGTTAAGACAAACACTGCACCTTACAAGTATCCAAGAATCGTAGAGTTTGTTGAGGAGCTTCCAAAGACAATCTCTGGTAAGATCCGTAGAACTGCAATTCGCGCAGAGTCTGAGAAGAAGTAATTTATTACAGTTAAAGATAACGAAACAGCACTCACTTCGGTGGGTGCTGTTTTTGATTCAGCAAGAAGTTCATCAAAACAGGGCCTCCTGGGTGAACTATCTGCTGATAAC
>CALEFT010000002.1 GCA_937876985.1 uncultured Clostridia bacterium
GTTATCAGCAGAAAGTTCACCCAGGAGGCCCTGTTTTGATGAACTTCTTGCTGAATTAGGGGTTATCAGCAGAAGGTTCACCCAGGAGCCCCTGTTTTGATGAACTTCTTGCTGAACTTGATTTTGTTTGAAAAGTATTCCCAAATGACCAATTCTTGTAATTAGGAATACTTCCGTTACTTACAGCAGCATCTTAGTGCTATTATGTTGTCGCTTTACAAAGAAATTAACATAAGAACTACGAGAACTTACTAAAAAATCGCATTGACAAACAAAAATACCTGTATTACAATGTTGTGGCTATCGAGAGAGGAACTGATACGTCGGTTCGTTATCGAGATAAACTTGCGCCCGTAGCTCAACTGGATAGAGTGTCTGACTACGGATCAGAAGGTTGTGGATTCGATCTCTGCCGGGCGCGCCATATAAGCCGTTGCAATGCAGCGGCTTTTTTTATTTGTCTGATTCTTTTCGATAGAGGAGTGTTTTTGTGGTTGCAAAAGCATAATTCAATGTGTTACAATGCCTATTCGGTGATACTAGGCAAACTAGATAACTAAGGAATAAATTTTATTAATATATATGGAGGGCTTAATAATGGCTACTATTGAGAAGAAGGAAGGCAGCGTTGTTGTTATTTCTTTGGAGGCAACAAGAGAGGAGTTCGAGGCTGGACTTAAGGAGTCTTACAAGAAGAACAAGAATAAGTTCCAGGTTCCTGGCTTCCGTAAGGGTAAGGTTCCTTATCAGTTAGTACTTCAGTACTACGGAGAGGGCGTTCTTTATGATGATGCAATTGACTATATTGCTAGCCCAGCGTATGCGCAGGCAGTTAAGGAGAACGACTTGCAGGTTGTTTCTAGACCAAACCTTGACATTCAGTCTATCGACGAGAATGGTATGAAGTATACTCTCGAGGTTACAGTTAAGCCTGAAGTTAAGCTCGGACAGTACGAGGGTGTTGAGGCTCCATATGAGTCAGTTGAGATTACTGATGAGGATGTAGCTAATGAGCTTGAGATGATGCAGAAGAGAAATAGCTCTACTGAGGAAGTAACAGATCGTGCAGTAGTTGATGGCGATACAGTTGTTATCGATTACGAGGGCTTTAAGGATGGCGTTGCTTTCGAGGGCGGTAAGGGTGAGAACTACAGCCTTAAGATTGGTTCTGGTAGCTTCATTCCTGGTTTTGAGGAGCAGATTATTGGACATAACATCGATGAGGAGTTCGCTATCGAGGTTAAGTTCCCAGAGGAGTATCACGCAGAAGAGCTTAAGGGTGCACCTGCTACATTCAATGTAAAGATCCACGCTATTAAGGCTACAATTCTTCCAGAGCTTGACGATGAGTTTGCTAAGGACGTTTCTGAGTTCGACACACTTGATGAGCTCAAGGCTGACATCAAGGCAAAGAAGACTGAGCAGGCTACAAAGAGAGCAGAGGATGCTTTCGCTAATGAGGTAGTTCGCGTAGTAACAGAGAACGCTGAGGTTGAGGTTCCAGAGTGCATGGTTGATACTGAGGTTGAGAACATGGCACAGGATCAGGCAATGCGTATGCAGCAGCAGGGCATCGAGCTTGATATGTACCTTAAGTATGTTGGTCAGACAATGGAGCAGTACAAGGAGTCCTTGCGTCCAGTAGCTAAGGTTCGCGTTAAGACAAACCTTGTTGTTGAGGCTATCACAAACGAGATTAAGCCAGAAGTTACTGATGAGGACTTTGACAAGGAGTACGAGGCAATGGCTAGTGCTTATGGCATGAAGAAGGAAGACATTGAGAAGGCTCTTGAGGGTTCTAAGGAGTACTTGAAGGAGACTATCTCTGGTCGTAAGACAGTTGAGACTCTCGTTGCTAAGGCAGTTAAGACAGCTCCAAAGGCAGAGGAGAAGGCTGAGGACGCAGAGTAATTTGCCCTCGCTTCAAAGTTTTAGGTGATTATTTAATACTTGGTTGTCATTTGATAGCCAAGTATTTTTTTGCGCACTTTTTCTTGAGCGTAGCCCTTTTCGAAAAGCGTGAGGCAAAAAACAAATTAGAATGGTGTTCAAGAGTTTTTCGTTGATTCGTTAATATATTGTTATTTGAAAGTCAAAAACTTCTCGCTGTTATTATTATCAAGTATGGTAAAATATATTAGCCTAATATGAAAATGAAGAATTGGAGATAAATATGGCTGGAAGTAAATATGGCAATGAAAACTTTATGGCATGCTCTTTTTGTGGCAGAGCTGAATACGAGATTTCGAGAATGTTTTCTGGAATGAATTCATATATTTGTAGCGATTGTATTCGTGCTGCGATGGACATCCTTAACGAAGAGGAGATGATGCAGCGCAAGAATAGTAAGTCGCATCAGCGTCCTACAAAACTCAAGACTCCACATGAGATAAAGAATGAATTAGATCAATATGTAATCGGACAGGATGAGGCGAAGATTGCTCTTTCTGTTGCTGTATATAATCACTACAAGAGAGTTTTTGCTCCTAATGATCCTAGTGATGAAGTAGAGATTTCTAAGAGTAACATTTTGCTTCTTGGACCAACTGGTTCTGGTAAGACTTTGCTTGCGCAGACACTTGCAAGGATTCTCGATGTTCCTTTTGCAGTTGCTGATGCTACTTCTCTTACAGAGGCTGGTTATGTAGGTGAGGATGTAGAGAACATCCTGTTAAAGCTCATAACTGAAGCAGACAATGATGTTACTCGTGCAGAGATTGGTATTATTTATATCGATGAGATTGATAAGATTACGAAGAAGGGCGAGAACGTTTCTATCACTAGAGACGTTTCTGGTGAGGGCGTTCAGCAGGCACTTCTTAAGATAATGGAGAGCACAATTGCGAATGTTCCACCAAAGGGTGGTCGTAAGCATCCAAACGAGGAATGCATTAAGATTGATACTACAAATATTCTCTTCATCTGTGGTGGTGCTTTTGATGGACTTGAAGATATTATTACTCGAAGAGTATCTACTCGTCAGTATGGCTTTGGTGCCAATGTTTCTTCTAAGGAAGAACTATTTACTGGAGCACATTTCCACGAGGTTATTCCAGAGGATTTGATGAAGTTTGGTCTCATTCCAGAGTTCATTGGACGTGTGCCTGTAACGGTTGCGCTCGATAAGCTAGACGAGGCAGCACTTGTATCCATTCTTAAGGAACCTAAGAATGCGCTTTTCAAGCAGTATGCAAAGCTACTTAAGATGGACAATGTAGACCTAGTATTTACGGATGAAGCTGCTACTGCAATTGCGAAAAAGGCTCTTGAGCAGAAGACTGGTGCTAGAGGACTTCGTTCTATCATTGAGAACATCATGAGAGACGTAATGTTTGATATTCCTTCTATCGCAGGTGCAAGAACAGTTGAGATTTCAAAAGAGTGTGTAGAAGATGGTGTAGCTCCACGAATTGTTACATTTGAGGATATGAAGATTAATAAGGCAAAGGAAGAGACTATTGGAGAGACACAGCGCAAGCGCGGTACACGTAAGGCAAAGCTCGATAATGGTGGTATTGGAGCCTGATTTAATTATCGGTAGATAATGAGAAGAGAGTACATATTCTAATATATTTTGCGGAGGTAAGTTTATGGCTGGCAAATATAATATCTGTCTAGATATTGGTGGTACTAAGGTTTTGGGTTGCATCTTCGATGAGAAGGGTGAGATTGTTCATCGCATCAAGAAGAAGACCAAGGCAGGCGGCGATTCTTCTCAGAATGTAGAGGAAGTAATTATCAGTGTCGTAGATGAGCTAATGAAGGGCTTTGGCATTACTAAGAAGGAAGTAAATGCTATCGCAGCAGGTGCCCCAGGTGTTATCGATTCTGATAGTGGAATTGTTTTGTTTTCACCAAATCTACCATGGAAGAATTATGATATTGTAACTCCTATCTCCAAGAAATTTGGTGTGCCTTTCTATATTGGTAATGATGTAAATGTTGGTGTATTAGGTGAGTACAAATATGGCGCAGCAAAGGGTTATTCAAATGTAGTAGGCTTATTCGTTGGTACTGGCATGGGCGGTGGACTTATTCTTGATGGTAAGCTTTATACTGGCAATGGCTTCAAGGGCGCAGAATTTGGCCACATGATTCTCAATGAAGAAGGTCCTCGTTGTAATTGTGGACAGAGAGGCTGTCTTGAAGCTTTCAGCTCGAAGCAGGGTATGTCTGATTATATTCGTCAGCAGGTTTCTCGCGGTAGAGAGTCCATGATGGCTGAGGGAGTAACTAATGGAGTATTCAAAAGTAAGCTTCTTAAGAATTCTCTTGAGCAAAAGGACAAGGTCGCAGTAGAAGCAGTAGATCGCGCTTGTCACTACCTTGCCATCGCTACAGGAAATCTCATCAATACATTTAGTCCAGAGATTGTTGTCTATGGTGGCGGCGTTATCGAGGCTTGCGGTAATACTTTCCTTAAGAAGATTACTTCGGAGGTCGATAAGTATTGCATGCCATCTATTAGAAGCACAGTTGAGCTTAAGGCGGCTGCTCTAGGAGATGACTCTATCCTATATGGTGCTCTTTCGATGATTAACGACCACAAGTAAAAATCATTTCGTTCATAATTTGGTAATAATTATTAAGTTTACAGCCTGTTTTCCTTGAAAATAGGCTTTTTTTCTTTAGAATTGCCTTAATTCTCTCTCGAAAAGCGAAAGAGAATCTTAGAATTCGTGAATAATATGTGACAAAAATTCGAAAAGGGTGTATACTCGATGTGGTATTTTATGTTTATTTATAAAAAATGGAGGGTGTTTATAATGTTAGAACAGATGAAGCGTCGTGTTTCCAGCATATTAGCAGTAGTACTTTTAATTGTATCTATTTGCTGCTTTAATGCTGATGGGGGAAAGGCTAATGCTGCACAAAGTGATATAACAAATGCTATTAATACTATGTCACAGTATGCAACAGTAGTAAAAGGAGATTTTGCAAATGGCAATCACTCAATTGCTCCTATTGCAATCGGTGGTAATATTACAGCAGAGTCTTTCATGATGAACTATTCTGCAAATGCAGGTAGAAATTATTTTGCTGAATACAAGTGGGACCTTGTTCTTGCTGGTACAGTTGATAACAATAATGATGTTCTAGGTCTTGGTATTTCTACAACAAATGAACATAACTGGTCTGAGTATGATTTTGCAATCACAAATCCAACAACTTCTAATAACTTCAGATCTATGTGGGTTGGAACAGAGCAGATTGTACCTAATTTCGAGTCATTGTTCACAACATTTGATTCTGAAGACGCAGCTGGTTTCCCAATTGACTTTGATTCTGTAGACCAAGGCTTCAGAGATTTAGCACAAAGAATTGATAGATATGCTTCTGAATCTCATCCAAATATTGGTACTGTAAATTATACTAATGGTATTTATACTCTTACAGGTACTGATGCAACAGTAAACGTATTCAACGTTGACCTAAGTCAGGGTGATTCTCAGAGATTTGATATTTATGTTCCAACAGGAAGTAAGGTTGTTATTAATCTTACAGGTGTTTCTTCAACTGATACTGTTGTTAACAATGTAAATCTTTATTATGATAATGTTCTCCAGGGAACAAATGGTGGTTCCGATGTTATCACAGGTGAGAATTCTGGTGTTTATGCAACAATCCCTAACAGAAACGTAGTATTCAGTTCTACATCTATTACAGGTGATATGTTTGTAATTAGAACAGGTTCTGTAATTGCTCCATATGCAAATATTGCTGGATACGATTCTAACAACAACGGATTTACTTACGCTGAGTCTTATTCAGCAAATTGTCAGTATCATGGTGCAAACCTTGGTGGTGATTTCTCTTGGTTGAATGTTCTTGAAGGTTCAAATGGAGAGACAACAACTACAGAAACAACAACTACTGAAACTACAACAACAGAGACAACAACTACGGAAACTACAACAACAGAGACAACAACTACTGAACCAACAACATCAGAAACAACAACAGAAGCTACAACTACTGAACCAACAACATCAGAGACAACAACAGAAGCTACAACTACTGAACCAACAACATCAGAAACAACAACAGAAGCTACAACTACTGAAC
>CALEFT010000003.1 GCA_937876985.1 uncultured Clostridia bacterium
ATTCCTGCGTTTTATCAATGCGATGCCTCTCAATAATATCTATCAAATACGTTTCCTCAAACAATTTGGTTAAATAATTAATCTTTTGCTCCTCTGTTTTCATCGTTACAGTAAGTGGTAACCCGCCGTAAATTACATACTCGGCCCAACCGTGATAAACATCTCCTTCGTATACTTGCATGAATTCTTTGAATGTTAATGGATAAACGTGAATTTCGTCACCCCTGCCTCTGAATTGTGTAATAACATCTTTTGAAAGAAATTTAGAATTGCTTCCGGTCACATAGACATCAACATTTTTAATATGCAACAATGAATTGAGTACTTCTTCGAAGTCCTCCAACAACTGCACTTCATCCAATAAAACATAATACTGCTCATTATCTATAATACGGGATTCTATATAATCTAAAATAAAGTCCGGATTCCGATACATTTTATTTTTTCGCTGGTCTAACTCGATAGAGATGATGTGATTCTCATCAACACCCTGCTCCAACAGATAGTTTTTAAAAATAGTAAAAATCAAATATGATTTTCCACATCTTCTGATTCCGGTCACCACTTTAATCATGCCGTTATGCATTCTATATATTAAATCATTTAAATACTTATCTCGATTGATATTCATAGCGTACTCCTCATTGAATATTTTTGACATTTTTGTCATTTCTCTTCAAACTAATTATACTCGGAAAGACGTATGAAAACAATTGCATATTGAATATTTTTGACATTTTTGCCAAAAAAATTCAATGCCGTTTTTAACCCCACCATCCTAGAAGTTCTAAAAGTTAACAGCATAGTTCCTTTCAACAAAGGTGACAAGCATGCTCCTACGCCAATAAAAATTTTCAATTAGGCAAGAGTATATTTTAGTAGTAGTACAGAATTTGATATAATATATGTGTTGGATATAAGGAATAAGATTTGTTTTTAAGATTAGAGGGAGGGATATGCTATGAGTGTAGAGCTAGAGAAGGTTGCTAAGAGCACAATAGATTTGATTTCCGAGAAAATTAAGAATCTTAAGACACTGAACATCATTGTTGCAGGTAAGACAGGCGTAGGTAAGAGCACGCTGATTAATGCAGTATTCAAAGATCAGCTTGCAGAGACTGGTATTGGTAAGCCAGTGACTACGCATATGCGCAAGATCTCGAAGAACGGAATTCCGCTAGCAATTTACGACACGAAGGGCTTCGAGCTTGGTAAGGATGCACAGAAGGAAGTAAAGAAAGAGATTATCGATACAATTACTACTGGACTTGCAACGAAGGATATCAACAAGACGATTCACTGCATTTGGTATTGCATCAATACAACCTCAAGTCGTGTTGAGCCAGAGGAGATTGAGTGGATTAGAAGTCTAACAATGGAGAATCAGGTAACTCAGGTTCCGATTATTATTGTTCTTACTCAGTCTATTTCCAAGAAGAAGGCAGAGGAGATTAAGCGTCTCATTGAAGAAGAAAATCTTGATGTAGTTCAGGTTATTCCGGTGCTTGCAGAAGAATATGAACTTGACGAGAGAGAGCCGATTAAGCCTTTTGGTCTAGATAAGCTTCTCGAGGTGATGGGAGAGTCGCTTCCTGAGGAATTGATTGATACTTTGCAGCATGTGCAGATTGCAAGCTTAGAAGAGAAGAAGCGTCGCGCACATAAGATTGTTGCTACAGCTGCGACAGCGGCGGCTGGAACTGGAGCTGCTCCCATACCCTTCGCAGACGCGACCTTGCTCGTACCCACCCAAATCGGAATGATTGCTTCTATTACAGTTGTTTTCGGTTTTGATGTGAACAAAAGTGTAATTGCTACGCTTTTGTCTTCTGCTCTAGGAACAGGTGGTGCTACGATTCTTGGCCGCACGGTTGTGACGAATTTGATCAAGCTCATTCCTGGCGCGGGCACTGTTGTCGGCGGCGCGATTTCTGCCGGAACTGCGAGCGTGATTACGATTGCTCTTGGCGAAGCGTACATAGGCATCATGGAGCTGCTCTTTAAGGGTGAGCTTAGCATGAGCGACATCAACACTGAGAAGGGTAAGAGCAAGATGCGTGAGCTTTTCACTCAGCAGCTTAAGAAGCAGAAGACCTAAGCGAAAAGCTACAAACCATAACAAACAAAGCCGTTCCACGTATGATTAATGGAACGGCTTAACTATGCAAATAATTTAGTTATCACTTTGCTGGCATATAAGGATACCTGAATTCACTAAGGAAGGCTTGGATGTCGCTAATGTCGTTGCTCGTTGGGTTCGTCGCGTAAATCACAATGATTGTGTCTTCAGTGTAGTAATATCCGCCATAGGCGTTTGGTACGCTGAAGATAATGTAGCCAACTTCTTCGTCTTTGTTGATAGTTTTCTCGATAGATGCGTCAGTGATACCAGCGCAGCCCATGTTTCCTATGAATTCCAAATCGCTAATTATGCCAGGAGTGCTAGTGTTGCTAGGACTAAGCTCGTCAATAACTGCATCGACGCAGTTAGAGAAACTTTCAAAAGCGTCCTCTTCGTCGTCGAAGACAATGCGTGCAAGATATAGGTTTTCTCGAACGTATTGCTGTGCGAAAGAAGCTTCTTCGAATAGGCTGAACCTGAATTGATGGGGCTCTCGGTATAAGAGAAGCTCGTCTTCTCCGAGGCCTATCGTGGAAGCGGCTTTGGCAAAGTCGTTGTTTTGGATTTTGCTTAAGCTTATTTTCGAGCAAGCTGCGATACCCAAAACGAGACTAGCAAATAACGCTAGTGCGATGAATTTTATTGTTCTAATGTGTTTCATATCTATCTCTTAGTATCCCTTAGAATTCGCGAATTAGTCTTCGAGGTAAGGGTATTCTAGCTCGCCTAGGAAGGTCTGGATTTCTCTAATGTCGCGCGAGCTTGGTTCTATTGCAAAGACGAGTAGAAGAGTGTCTTCGCAGTAATAGTATCCGCCGTACCCGTCATCCATGTTGAAAATGATGTAGCCAATCTCGTCGTCTTCGTTTAGGTTTTTCTTGAGCTTGTTGCCGGTTCTTCTGTTTCCAACCTCGTCCTCAACAATTTCGATATATTGCTCGAAGCAGTCAAATGCGTCACCCTCGTCGTCGAAAACAACATATGCTAGGTATAGGTCATTATGTGTATAAACCATAGCGTAGGATGCTTCATCGAAGTCACTACCTGTAAACTGCCAATCTTCCTCGTAAACATCAATCTCGTCTTCGTCGATGTCGATTTCTTCTGCAGCCTTCACGAAGTCGTCTTCGTCGATTTTTTCGAAATTGATCTTCTGGCAAGAAGTTATTCCAAATACAAATGAAGCCATCAATGCCAAAGTGGCAAGCTTCTTAAAACTAGAATTTCTCATATTTCCACTCCTAATAAAAATACTCGCGTCTTGCACATGCCAATTAATAGCATGTGGACTACGAGTATCATTATATACAATCTATGAGTTTTATGCAGTAGGAGATTATGCGGAAGGCAATTCGAGTGCCTCAATAATTGCGATGGCATCCTCGTAGTAGTCTTCCTCGGTGTTTACAGTAATTACTGTCTCACCAATCCAGTAAATAGAAAGAATTACCTCATCCTCCTCTGAAGCGAAAAGGTACCCATAAAGCTCGTCGCTATTCTCAGGTTCATATTCGCTAATAATTGTGTTCTCATCGTCCTCGTCGATGTAGTCGTCATCTAATAGTGTGTCGTATACTTCGAGCATTTCTTCGTAATAGTCTTCCGCGTCATCCTCGTTCTCGAACTCGATTAGCATGAACACGAATTCGTTGTCGTTAGAAGTATATGTCACTGCCTCAGAGTAGGAATAATTATCTAGCAAAAATCTTCCATAATCCGAGTCGCCGTATATGATTTCGAGCTCGCTATCACCAGCATCTGTGTATTCCGACAATACATTAATAGCATCTCTTGATGTAGGGGCCTTGTCTGGCATCTTCTTGCTGCTAGAGCAAGCCATCATTGTGCTTACAAGACAAACCATCAACGCTACTAGCAAAACGCTTCTAGTCAAATTATTTGTAGTCTTTCGATTCTCGTTATTCTTGATATCCTTAATATTCATATTCGTTATCTCCTCGTGATTTGCACTTTATATCACATTGATACTATCACTCAATCGCTGGCAATCCTAAGTCAGCTAAGAGTGCGTTTACTCTTTCCAAATGATCTCCATTCTCGGAAGCAAATACGCAGAACACTTGGTCCTCGCAGAATGTATAAATAATATTGTCTGCAAAAATCCATCTTGTACCTTCGATGTCTTCGTCTAACTCTCCGCAGAAAATAACATATCCATTATTCGCCTCTTCATCAAAATGAATTCTCAAAGAGCCCTCATAGTCCTCGCCCTCGACTAGTTCCTCGTAAGCCTCATAAATCTCCTCGAAAAACTCCGCCGCATCGTCCTCGTCCTCGTAAATGTAAAGTGACGAATTCAAATCCAAGTCGAGAATCTCGTAAGCCTCGCGCTCGCCATTACCATCGAATGAGTCTACGTCGCTATAGTGAATGGCACTCTCGTCAAGGTCAAAGTGGCTAGTCGCAAGTTCAGTGTAATCCTCCGCATCAATCTTCTCGATGACGATTTCCTTCTCGCATCCAGCAAGCGCTGCCGCCATCACCAACGTCATCAAAACAAGTGTAAATTTCTTCATCTTTTTTCCCCTTTCTTGTTGTGACCTCATAATATACTTCACATGTGTATTCTTTATGTACTTCTCTAATTTTCTAGAAAAATCTTTCTTGCTTGACATTTCCCTTCTCGAAAAGCACCGCAGACAAACACTACACACATGCATAATGAGAATTCTATCAATTCTATCATAGATATATTTTTATCATATAGTTTTCTTACCATATGTTAACACTATCTTCCTATTAGTGTGGTATTCTCTAATCATGATGTTATTTCTATTAGAAATTCACGTAGAAACACGCGAGCGTCTACGCAAGAATCGGAGGTATTAAGACAATGGAAAATATTAAAGACAAGATTCTCATCGGTACATGGGCATGGGGAACTGGCAGTAATGGTTCCGCTATGGTTTTCGGAAATAAGCAGGATAAGGATGCGCTTAAGGAAGCCTTCGATGAGGCGATTAAGCTAGGCTTCAAGCGTTGGGATACGGCTGCAGTTTATGGTATGGGCACTTGCGAGACTTTGCTAAGCGGCTTCATTAAGGGTTATGACGATATTTATATGTCGACGAAGTTTTTCCCTGGCAAGAAGTATAAGGCAGGGGAGCTTACGAAGTCTTTTGAGGATAGCATGGAGCGCCTAGGTCTTAAGTCTGCGGACTTGTTCTGGATTCACGTTCCAAAGAATTTGGACATGAACATCGAAGAAGCAATCCCACTAATTAAGGCTGGTCGAATCAAGTCGCTTGGTATCTCTAATGTGTCGCTTGAGCATATTAAGGAAGCGCAGGCAAAGCTTGCTTCTTCCGGACTTAAGCTTGGCGCAGTGCAGAACCATTTCAGTTTGCTTCGTAACGATCAGCAGGAGATAATTGACTATTGTAATAGCAATGGTATTGAATATTACGCATACATGGTGCTTGAGCAGGGAGCGCTAGCTGGAAGATATAATGCCAAGAATCATTTTCCAACCTTCTCGATGCGTAATCTCATGTTCCCGGCAAGCAAGTTTAAGAAGATCGAAGGCCTACTATCCAAGATGCAAGAAATCGCTCAAAAATACGACATCGACGCGTCACAGGTGCCGATTCTTTGGACAATCAGCAAGGGTGCAATTCCAATCGTTGGCATAACAAAGAAATCCCACGCTGATAAGCTTAAGGCGGCAATGAATGTGTCGCTTACTGATGACGAAGTAAAGCTCCTTGAAGATATGGCAGCTTCGACAGGCATTAGACAGCAGGGTATGTGGGAGCCGCAGTAAGTTAATTGGACTAATCCACAACATCAACGAAGTCCCATTATTGTACCTCCTAATAGTGTAAAATATAGTCACAAAACACGTAGATTGAAAAACTAACACTGTACTTTGACAACTGAATAACACAAAAAACATCTAGTTTACTTTTGCAATGAAGGAATAAGAACTAGCCCAGCCGCGGCTGGGCTAGTTCTCAAGGATAAACCATTGTATATTCCAAGTAAGTCACCATCTGCTGAAAGGAGCAGATATGAATTACTACTTTAAAACTGGTCAACTCGATTTTTCTGAGAGAGTTGCCATTGAAACCGGAATATGCAAAGGAGATTCATTTAAGAAAATTGCAAAAAGAATAGGAAGACATCCATCAACTATTTCTCATGAAGTTAAGATGAATAGGACCATCGCTAAAGGTAATTATTTTCTTAACAACGATTGTCGTAAAGCTAGACATTGCGTAACTAAAGGATTATGTGATGAATCTTGTAGATATGTATGTGTTAGATGCAGAGGAAGAGATTGTAGATCTATGTGCGACAGATATGTATCAATGGAATGCACTATTCCTCAACGTCCACCTTATGTCTGCAACAATTGTTGCAATAAGAAGATTTGTCACAAGACAAGGTATTTCTATAGTGCTAAATATGCAGAAGCAGCTGTTACCAGAAGAAGATCCGAAAGCCGACAAGGTATAAGACTTACTGCTGAGCAGTTTGAAGAAATGGATAAGCTTATCACCAGATGTGTGAAAAAGGGACAGCCATTAACTCACATATATGCAGAGCACGAACAGGAATTACCAGTTTGTCTCCGAAGCCTCTACAACTATATAGATGCTGGTGAGATGACGATTAAGAATATTGATTTACGTCGTAAAACCGGTTACAGAAGACGTAATGGTAAGAAAGAAAAAAAGGCATTTAACCAAGAATACCGCCAAGGTAGAACATATCTAGATTTTGAAAATGGATACCAAATGGGATTCTTTTGTGATGAAGAAGTGGTTGAAATGGATACAGTAAAAGGATGTAGAGAGTCAGGTAAAAGACTTCTTACAATGATTATGAGAAGGAATTCAATTATGTTGATGTTCCTTATGCCTGATGGTACTGCAGCTTCTGTAAAAACGGTATTTGACTATCTTGAAGCAGGTTTGGGATATGAATGCTTTAACAGACTGTTCCCTGTGTTTCTTACTGACAATGGCTCTGAGTTTAAGAAGATTGATTGGTTGGAATTAAACGAAGAATTATTACCAAGAACATAAATTTACTACTGTGATCCAATGGCTTCCTGGCAGAAACCTCATGTAGAGAAAAATCACGAGTTTATTAGATACGTAATTCCAAGAGGCAAAAGTCTTAATCCATATACCGATGAAGATATTACTCTACTGATGAATCACGTTAATAGTATTAAACGTAAGAGCTTAGATAACTTTGCTCCGTACGAACTTGTGGCTGATAACGATGAGGATATGCATAAGTTAATGAAACTATTAAAAATGGACCTCATCCCGGCCGATGAAGTCCAATTAACTGCTAATTTATTCAAGCAGAAGTAAAACTAGATTCTATTGCAGATGGTGACCGATACAAACAAAACAAGTATTAATTAAGTGTCGCGTTTACTTTTGCATAACGATTAACGCGAGGCTTGTTTGCTATGTAAAGAAACAAACATTGTCAACAGAATTACTTGGATTATAGCACGATTTGGAAGAAAAACCTTTTGATTTCAGCTCCAGAAATGGTCCTATTTCGCGTTTGCGTTAGTTTGTGTTATTTAGGTTTAATGTTAGTTTTGCATTCAACGAAGATGAATAAATCTATGAAAGTTATAAAGAGTTTTATGAACTACTTGAATCAACAACAGTTATTGAAGTAGAGGAATTTAGAAACAGCTAAGTATACATACTGTCATTATTATTTCCACAAAAAATGTTACAAGTATCGCAACAATTTTTTGTGGAAGGAAAGACATGCATACTTTGCTTTGATGCAAACGAAGGAAAAAAGAAGATGAGCAAGATGGAAGAAGTTATTAGGAAGTATTTTCGATGCTGGTTGGATAAAGATGGCGATGTGGTGGAAGAGATTTTCAGCGACGATGTTGTATATAGTGAGTGTTATGGACCCGTGTATAAGGGTAAAATGCAGGTGATTATGTGGTTTCATGATTGGAATCAGAAGGGGAGTGTTTTGCAGTGGGATGTGAAGCGCGTGGTTGTCTCTGGGAATACTGCTGTGGTGGAGTGGTATTTTAAGTGTGAGTATGAGGGTAATGTGGATGGATTTGATGGGGTTACTATTGCTGAGTTTGATGCGGATATGAAGATTTGTGAGTTGAAAGAGTTTCAGTCGAAGGCGGAGCATTATTATCCGTACGGGGAGAGGATTACGCTTGGTGGGGATGATTGAGGGCGTGTCCGAGGTTTGGTGATAAGAGCGAGGAGTAGCTTGCGAGGGTGGCGGAACTTTGGTACCGCGTGGGGTGGCGTGATAGTGTGCTGCCTTGGGAGGGGATACGCTGTGCGTGGTGTTCAGAGGAAGAGTGTGAGATGCTGAGGAAGACTTTCTGGGAGAAGGAGAGGAATTTGGGACTTTTGTAAACATTGGGGTTGGATGGTTGAGTGATTTGGTATATTAAATTGATATATTTCACTGAAACTTGCTATTATAAGTTGAAAGAAGTTGATAAAATAGCGATGTATGAAGCACAGCATAATTAGATTGTGTGGAGGGGCTAGTTTATGGGGTATAAGATTGTTAGGGTTGAGTGTCCGAATTGTGCGGCTACGAATCTGGTGGATGTTAATGGCGACGATTTGTGGAAGTGCAATTATTGTGGGGCTTTTTTGAAGAGTGACGCTTCTAAGGAAGGCGAGAATGAGTTGGGAACGACGGATTTGGTGCAGCTATACTTGTCTTTGCTTGGGCAGGGGAAAGAAGTGGAAGCGTATTTTGTGCTGGAGAAGATTAAGCTTCTTCTTGGAAGGACGCCTTATTTCTATTATTTGTTGATGTTTTATGAGCTTCGTGGAGCAAGTGAAGAAGAGATGCTTGGCGATGAGTTTTTGCTTACGAAATTGGATGCGATTTTGGTGGAGAAGAAAAAGAGTGGTATCCGTAACGTGTCGGAGGAGATGTTGGTAGCACAGATTGACAAGTCTTTTGAGAGGAATTTGTTGATGGCTATAAGGAAGGCTTCGGATGAAGATGAGAAGAAGCGTTATGTGGAATTTAGGGATAAATACATACAGAAAATGGTTGAGATGCTTAAGGCTCGTAGTGGGGGCAAAGGCGTGGCGGAACTTAAGAACAGTGTAATTAAGGGATTAGGTATTTGGTTACATAATAGAAGTGCTAGGCGTGCACGTGGTAAGAAGGATTGAGGATGTAAGAAATGCAGATTGTAAGAATTAGTTGTCCGAATTGTGCGGCTCTTAATAAATTTGATGTTGATGTTAGACACGCATGGACTTGTGAGTTCTGTGGTGCGGTGATTGTCAATGAAGAGACTAAGCGTGATGGTGATTTGCCTGGACTTAAGGAGCTTGAAGTAAAGCTTTTCGAGCAGGTGAAGGCGAGGAAGTTCGCGAAGGCGAAGGATACGCTTCATAATATTGGTGTTTTGTATAAGAAGAATGCGACATACTACTATGCGAGTATGCTGATAGATATGTGCGCGACGAGCGAAGAAGAGATGCTAAGTGATTCTTATATAGAGAAGAGACTTAACGCTTATATGGTTAAGAACAAGGTTGCAACGATTGGGATTCCAGATGATGGACTTACCATTTTGGTAAGTAATTCTTTCAAGGATAATCTTGATGTGGCGATTAGGCTTGCTGAAGGTGAGGAGAAGAAGAGGTATTCTGAATTCAAAACAAGATATACGGAGCGGATGATTGAGGTGCATAAGACTATGATGCAGGAATTGTGTGATAGGCTTATGCGTGAGGTGGAAATAATCGATAGAAGCAGTGAAGATGCAATACATCACCTGATTGCTTACGATGAGCATTTTACAAAAATGAGAGTGTCCTTCAGTGTAGAGTCGTACCGTAAGAGAATAGATGAGTTATTCGAGGAAGTAGATAAAACTTACAAGGCAACAAAGAAGGTTGTATATTTGCCTTCGATTTTGCTTGGTATTATGGTGGTGCTATTCGCGTTTAGGCTCGTTAGTGCAGGACTGATAATGGCGGTGCTTGCGATTGCTAGTATGGTGTTTGTTCGTGTGAAGTTTCCGATGCAGAAGAGTAACTCAACGAAGGTGAATTTGATTAGCATTGGCGTTGCTTTTGTTGCAGTTTTCATTTTATTGGGTGGACTAGGCTTTGTGTTTGATAATTTGATATTGTCAGAGGCGATAATTATGATTATTTCATATCCTGTAGTATACATTTTCTTGCTCTCAAGTGTGGATCTCAGCTATAAGAAGAATCCGTATGCTAGGTATAAGCCATATGATCCTAACGATAAGAAATTGTTAGAAATATACAAGAAGGGTAAGATTTGATAGAATTGATTGAGTAGAGTGAAGTTTGGTAGTGGATTGGGACGTGCTTTTCGAGGGGGAGAAGGATGCAAGAAGAACAGTTGGAGAAATTGGAGTGTCCGGATGTTAAGGTGACTAATCTTGAGAAGGTTTTCTTCGCTGATATTAGTAAACATGATTTTGAGAGGGCGGCTGGTGTCTTGAAGAAGATCAAGTCGTCTTATGGTGATAGGCCTAGATATCAATATTTGGCGATGCTCTGTAAGCTTAAGGCGACGGGTGAGGATGAGATTTATAGTGATGAGTTTTTGTATGAGAAGGTAGAAACGTACGTTCTTCGTAATTGCAAGAATTCTGATAAGCTATCAAAGGCGGCGGTGGAAGAGTCGATAGAATCTTTTATGAAGGATAATTTGATGAAGGCGATAGATGGTTCTGAGGGCGAGGAGCGCGATTTCTATGTTGCTATCAAGGACAAGTTCATCAGCCAATATTTTGAAGTTTATGATGCGTATGTTGATTCCTACTGCGATAAGCTTGTTAGTGAGGCGGAGTCGATAGATGTGATGAAATCATATAATTCGATGAGGATTATCAAGAATTGGTATCTTGTTAACTCCGTTTGTGCCGATGAGAGAGGGGTTCTTAAGGATTACAAGGAACGAGCTTCGAAGAAGGCGAAGGAATTGGTGTTGAATCAGTCTCTTCTTTGTTTGTTGATGCTTGTTCCTGCGTCGCTACTTCTGGTGGCATTTATCTTGATGCTATTAGACTTTATTTTGTTGGCGAGCTGGTTTGTTGTTTTTGCTATATGTGCTGAGGTGATAATGCTTATTCTGGTGCCGTGTCTATTAGGCGTTCAGCTTGTGGTTTTCTCGGTGCTGGATTGGCTTACGATTATGATTGGTAGTATATATAACGGATATATTCCGATTATTATTTTCGCGATAGTTTCTGCGGTGGTAATACTTATGGGAGTTGGAATTGTATGTGTTGCGAATGTTGATATGATAAAATCATTTGCAAAGATGGTTCTTGATATTAGAGCGCAGAAGAAACGAATGTATTTATAATAATTGATGCGGTTGTTATGATTGCTGTGATTGTTGAAATTCAGGAATTGTTGTAATTGGATGAAGAAGGGGCAGGGATAAAATGGAGAAGAAGATAGTAAAGATTGAATGTCCGAATTGTGCGGCGACGGAATTAGTTGATATAAATGGAGAGAAATTGCTTAAATGTTCTTTCTGTGGTGCTACACTTTTATCACACGTTGGAGAACTTCAAAGTAAGTTCGTTGTTGTTTCTGATTTGGAGCAGGATCTTTTCGAGAAGATAAAGAAGAAAAAATTCGAGGATGCGAAGTATATTCTTAACAAATTGAAGGAGCTAGACGGTAAGAGGTCTATTCATTATTATGCGCAGATGTTCATAGATTTTGGTGTTGGAAGCCATGAGGAAATGATGAGCTACGAGTTCCAGAAAAGTAGGCTTGAGGAGCTTCTTAGGCGCAAGAATTTGCTAAAGATTGGACTTACTGATGAGGAAATAAATACGGCGGTAAGAAATAGCTTCGTGGGAAATCTTAATATGGCGATTTTGATTGCAGAGGACGAGGAGACGAAGGCGCAGTATTCGGCGATCAGAAATGAATATACGGAAAGAATGCTGAAGATGCATAACAAGCTGATGACCTTGGTTTGTGAGGAACTCAAGGAGAAGATTTGTGGTGTTAAAGCATATGATGAGAATGCGGTAAGGGCACTTACTGTGTATAACAGGCGACTTTCTATGGTTAGAGGTAATTTTGACAAGAGTGAGTACCAGGAATTGATAAAGACAAGACTAAAAGAAGTGAAAAGAAAGCAGTTGCCGGGTAAGATTTTTTTGTTTTTGCCACCTGTTTTGGCGGTGTTTGCTTTCGTTGAGATAGTCTTGGGATACATTCTATTATCGTGGTTACTCGTAGTGATAGACATTGGTTTGATGATTCTGTTTGCAAAGCTTTATACGCATATGAATTATGCGCAAAAAATAGTGAATGCAATCACTATCATATGGTACATAGCAGGTTTGTTGCTTTATTTCCAAGTGGTTGATGGGGGTGTGTTGATATTCTTTGCGATTGTTGCGATAATTTTGTATTCAGCCGCGATGAATATGCTCAATGAGAATCCGGATGAGTACTATAGTGGGCCAAAGCCTAGGGCAAAGAAATCGGAATATGTGATTAACAAGGATGATAAACTATAAATAATTAGCCATTAGTTATTAGGACGAAGAATATGGACAGAATTAGAATTGCAAGAGAGACATTGAAGGTGCTGGAAAAAGGCGAATATATTGCTGCTAACGAAGTAGTGAAATTGCCTATGGATTCGTATAAGGAAGTAATTGTTATTACTCCAAGTGTTGGTGAAGAGCTACTTAGCAAGGATATGGAATCGGCTTCTAATCAGATGTGCAATATCGTGATCACTACTGAAGATTCGCTTGAAGCAGGAATTCGATATGAGGATGTGCTAGTGATGAATTTTGCAAATGCGCATAAGGCTGGAGGAGGTTTTCTTGGAGGAGCGAGAGCGCAGGAAGAAGAAATCTGCAGAAGAAGTACTCTATATGCATCAATTGCATCCGATAAGGCAAAGGAAATGTATCGCTATAACAACTCACACTTAAGCAGTGTGGAATCTGACTATATGCTAATCTCACCTAATGTTTATGTGTGGAGAGATGTTGGTACTTATGAGCCACGTTGTGCTCCAAAGAAGGTTGGAGTCGTTACAGTTCCAGCACCAAATAGGCGTGGGGCAGCGATGCTTGCGTCAAAGGAATTGATTGTAGATACATTTGAAAGGCGTATAAGAATAATGCTTAAGGCAGCAATTGGTTACGGTTACAAGAATCTCGTGCTTGGTGCATGGGGATGTGGTGCCTTCGGAAATGATCCGACAATGGTTGCAAATTGCTTCAAGAAAGTAATTATTGAAGAGGGATTAGGCTTCTTCTTCGATGAGATTTGCTTCGCGATATATGGCTCAGAGGATGGTAGAAATATTACTGCGTGGCGTGAGGTAATGACATGACAAAGGAATTGTTTACTAGAAGCTACGACAAGGAATGGGGAAGAATAGTAAATATCTTCGTCGATAGATGTGAGGGTGTATCAGTTTATATAAATGATGATAGTACATATAAGATTCTGGCATTAGATGAAGGTACGTTGATTATTAGGTATAAGGATAGAGAAAAACTTCTCGTAGCGCCTGCAGTGGTGCTTCTTACGGAAAAAGAGGTGCTTTTCGAGGTGGGTGAAAAGAAGATTCATACTACGACAGTTTACTTGAAGCCAACAGAGATTCGAGACGAGTTTACTTTGGATAGGTTAGCTAGCGGCGAGTTCGAGTACGAGCGCGGAAAGTCGATTTTCCAGGACTATTTGCTGGTTAGGCCGTTTGAGAGAGATGAGTACGAGAACAACACGATAGTGCTTCCTGGAATAGCGGCGTATGATAGAATTGTCAAGATAATTGGGCTTATGGAGGGCGAGCTAGTTGGGCAGAAGGATGGATACTGGCCTTGCAGGAGTAGGTCCTACCTGATTGAACTACTAAGCTTCATTGGATATGTGTGCGCGAGACCGTTGCCGGATTCTATGTTGAATTCTGCGGTAGATACACAGGTGGTATCGGATTTGTGTGTCGTGTATTCGGGTGCGAACGAATCGAACGCGGACAAGGAATTAGGGCGAATCGTGCAATACCTAAGTATGCATATTGGAGACAAGGTAAAGCTAGAAGATCTGATGCGAGAATTCTCGATGAATCGCAATCAGATTAATGAACTGTTCGTTAGAAATACGTCGATGACGTGGCTTGCGTATTTTACTAGAATGAAGATAAATCTTGCCCAGATTATGCTTGCAGAGACAGAACTCCAGGTGGCAGAGATTGGAAACCGAGTTGGATATGATGACGCGAACTATTTCGTGAAGGTATTCAAGAAGGCTACTGGCGTATCACCGACGAAGTATAGGGATGTTTTTATGAAGTAAGTTAGTCTGGTTGATTTCAAATTGCAAAATGTGCAGAATTTGCAGAAATTTGTGCGAATAATTCTATTTGTTACAAGCTCATAAATGCTAGTTTATTGTCATAATCATTATTCACAGAATTTATTGGATTTATGAGGTGAATTAGGAGGACAATACTATGTGCAAAAGAATTGTTGGTTTGTTGTTTTTATTGGTGTTTATGTTAGGCATGGTAGCTTGTGCGTCTAATGAGGTACGAGAGACTTATGTAGAGAGTGTAGGCGAAGAGAGTACGGGTGCCGAGACGGTGGTTTCTGAGACGGAAGAAGTGGAAGGAAGAGATATTCTTAATGATGATACTATTCCAACATTTGAACTAACTTCTGAAGACTTAAATGATGGTGTTTGGGATTCGGAAATTACGAATACACTATTTGGGTCTAATGTGTCGCCTGAACTTAGTTGGGAGCCGGTAGAGGGCGCAAGTAATTATGTGATTTATATGGTGGATTTGTCGGCCAGTTATTGGATTCATTGGAAAAGTAACAATGTTACAGAAACAAATTTGCCTCAAGGCTTCGAAGATGATTTGCACTATGTTGGTCCATATCCACCAAGTGGAACACACGAATATGTGATTTATGTGTTCGCACTAGCTGAGCCAGTCGAACGAATAGGTGGACTCATTAATGCTGCAAGTTACGACTTTAATGGTTATGTCAGGGATCTGGATATTGGGCCTGATGGCGCGGTAGGGAACGTGCTTTCATATGGTGAACTTAGCGGAATTTATACTTATGGAGAGTAAAAGAATAGGACTGTCTCAATTTATTTGAGATGGTCCTTTTCGAAAAGGGAAGATTTGATATAATTGAAATAGTATGTTGGAGGCTGAGATTGGCTGGTTTGAAGTGTTAATTGGGGTGTGGCTATGGATATGAAGATTCTTAGCACTTGTCTAAGATGTGGTATTAGTGATTTGAATCCAGCGGTAAATAATGCTTGTCCGCGTTGTGGTGCTGAGCTTTATGATGACTCGGTTTATGTGCCAAGTGTTGCGAGTAATTTGCTTGATTGTGGTGCGTCCGATGATTCTGTGGCGGCTGCGGTAGTTGATGCGGACGAGATCGAGAGGGAGATTTTTGATGCGCTTGAACGTGGCGATTATGAGAAGGCGCAGGATGCTATCTCCCGGATAAAGCGCATTGAGGAAAAGAAACATAGGGGATATTTTGCACAGCTGCTATTAGATTATAACTTGAGGAATCCTGAAGAGTTGTTGGATAAGGATTATATAAAAGCGAATGTTTATGTATATTTGCGAAGTAGCGAGAGGACTAGATACGGCATAAGTGAAATTGTTTTGAGGAGCGAATCTAGTGCGATTTTCGAGAAGAACTTGGATAAGGCGATTTGTTATGCGACGAATATTGAGGACAAGCTTAAATACATCGAGTTCAAGGAGAAATATCTGAAGCTTAATGTTGAGGCGCAGAAGGAGATTCTGGAAAGACAGTTTGCGGAGATTGAGGCTGAGGTTAACTCGATTAATGCGAAGGAAAGGGGTAGCAGGTTAAAACTATCCTTGTGTGAATCGCGACTTGTGCCGCTTAAGGTGAGCAAAAGTAAATATCAAGTCCTCGCTAAGATTCGTGAAAAAAGGCAAAAATGCACAGAAGAGGTCATGAAGAATGTTCTGTTCTCGTTGTTTTATTTGTATGTAGGCGTGCTTCTTTCTGTGATGGTATTTTGTTGGGGGGATACTGTGCCATTAATACTAAGTGGAACTAGTTTTTCTATAATGGAGAATCCAGTGTTGCTTATTTTCCTGCTTATCTTATGTACCGCGTATGTTGGCGTCACATTGTATTACAAAAGAGATTTGTTGTACTATTATTTGGCCGTATGTGCGATTATACTTGTTCTAGATTCCATACTGGTAGGAGATACTGGAGACGTATTCACATTAATCGAGATGTTGGAGCCTTTTTATTAAAAACTATCGTTGATTAATATTTTGGCGAGGGTGTTAGAGGCTAGACAAGTATTAAACAAGCGGAGTAAAGAGGATAGAAATTGAGAATAGCGTTGCTACCTTCATGGCAATTGTCTCGCTTTTAATAAACCAAGTTTCTACCTTAATAAATCAATCAAAACCATAGACGAAAAGCAATATAAAACCGTGCTCGTCCATATAGAAGAACACGGTTGAAATTTGCACGTGAATAATAAAAACTAGTAGTTAATTATAAGTTTCTCGTCTCGTCGTTAGTTGAGAATTGCAATTCCAAGGTTAAGATATGCAGCGAAGGTCGTCCAAATGAGAAGTGGAGCGAAGCAGAGGGCGGCTGCTTTTCGGATGCGGGCGGAAACTACAACAAGTGCGATTATCATGAGCCACATGATGATGAGCCACACAAAAGATACGTAATACATCTCCGCGGTGAAGAATAGAATCGACCAGAAGAAGTTGAAGAATAGCTGGATGAAGTAAACCATCATTGCCATCCTGCGGTTTCTGCGTGCTTCGTCGGTGGTGCGGCTTGATGTGTAGAGCAGGAAGCTGCCGATACCCATTAGGATGTATAGTATTGTCCAGACCACTCCGAAAAGGTATCCCGGAGGTGCGAGTGGGGGCTTACGCATGAGGTCGAATTCGAGCATGGCGTCTGATGTCAGAAATGATGACAGTGCGCCGACTGCGAGTGGGATTATTACTAGCGCAATGAACATTGCAACCTTGCGAGGTGTGGACATAGGTGTGATTGTCTTTTCCATATAAAATCTCCTTTCGTTTATATGATGCCTAATTCTAGCGTTATGAGGGCTGGTTTCTTCGTGAAAGGCGTGGCGGAATTTTGTGATGATATTGGCAAAATTGTGTTTGAAGTGAGGTAGGGAGCCAATGCGGCTAGAAAGTCGGTTTCAGCAGAAAGTTCACCCAGGAAGCCCTGTTTTGATGAACTTTTTGCTGAACTAGGGGTTATCAGCAGATAGTTCACCCAGGAGGCCTCGTTTTGATGAACTTCTTGCTGAACAAGGGGTTATCAGCAGATAGTTCACCCAGGAGACCCTGTTTTGATGAACTTCTTGCTGAAATAGGGGTTATCAGCAGATAGTTCATCCAGGAAGCCCCGTTTTGATGAACTTCTTGCTGAACTTGGCGTTTTCAGAACCTTCAGCAAATACTGCCTTTCATAGTCCGATTACTAACGGAGAGCACTGGACTAAAACCTAATCGTTTTTACTAACGCGCTCGTCTATCAGCTGCAACACCCTAAGTTCTCTTTGTATCATTATCTCGTCGAAAAAGTCCTCCGACTTGTACTTTGAGTTAGTATCGATTGCCTCGCTTAGGTCGACAAACTTGAGGACGAAGCCAGCTTCCTTCTCATAGTCGTCAAGATTTTGACTCGAAGTCTCTTTCATAACCTCGCAGAAATAGTAGAAGTTTTCTTGCTCGAAAAGCGTATCAAAACTCTTGTTACTTCTCTGCCTTCTCAAAACACTTCCGAATTCTTGTACTGACTTCGGAATAACTATAAGTCCCGTTTCTTCCTTAACCTCACGAATTAGAGCTTCAACTTTATCTTCATCGTCATGAATACCACCGCCAGGAAATTTGTAGTATTTTTCTTTCTCACTATATACTAGAGCAATTCTCCCGTTATCGTCAAAGATGATTCCGCGTGCGGATGGTCGTCTATATACGTGATTGGTTCCTTCGTAATCTTGTAAATCAATTTGAAATAACTGTTCCATATGTAAATACTGTACCTCTCCTATACCTTGCACATGAAGCTAGCGAATGAACTCTACAACACATATTATAACAATATCGTAAAAAAACCAAAAAAAATCGCCTCGAACGAATCGAGACGATTTGTTATTCTATTCCGAATGAATTACTGTGCGGAAATAGCGGAAATAGGACATGTGCCCTCGCAAGCGCCACAGTCGATGCATGTATCAGCATCAATGTTGTACTGTGTATCTCCCTGAGAAATAGCAGATACTGGGCAACCATCAGCGCAGCTACCGCAAGAAATGCAAGCGTCAGAAATTACATATGCCATTGGTCGGTCCTCCTTATGTTTTGATACCTGTATTATACATTAGTTTTACTAATTTGCACGCAAAATTTATTTACTCGCTAGCCACTTTGATTTGGTGCAATCTCCTAGCATTAATGAATAATCGTTAGTTATTGTCTTCGTTAGACTCAACGCAACTTGTGATTACTGGACAAGTCTCGCATCTACCTGTGCAGCCACTTGGTCTTCCACCCTTTCTAGCGCTAGAGTACGATTGCGAATTAGAATTAGAATCATCATTATCACTCGCATTTTCATTAGAACTAGCGTCGTCACCATCAATTTCTTCTGGTGATACCTTAGGTACTAGGTCTGGATTAAGTGGTTCTAGCTGTGCCCAATCGTATACTGTCTGCTCAACGCCTTCTTCACTTTCGAATTTTACTGTTACTTTCTCTGCGAGAAGATTTACGTCAGCTACGATGCCTGAACCTTCTGGTGTTCTAATCTTTTTACCCTGCTTTGGCAAACGACGGTGTGCGTCTTCGTAGGCTTCCTTTTCGAACTGGAGGCAGCACATGAGGCGGCCGCAAGCGCCGTTAAGCTTTGTTGGGTTCAAGGACATACCCTGGTCGCGTGCCATTCGAAGTGTGACTGGAGCGAATTTGTCGAGGAATGTGCAGCAGCAAAGTTCTCTGCCGCATACGCCGATGCCGCCAACGAGGCTAGCCTGGTCTCTCGAGCCGATCTGACGAAGCTCGATTCTCGCCTTGAAGGTCGCTGCCAAGTCCTTGACGAGCTCACGGAAGTCTACGCGGTTGTCGGAAGTAAAGTAGAACAAAATCTTCTTGCCGTCAAAAGCAAAAACCGCGTCAACAAGGTTCATGTCAAGCCCGCGCTTTGTGATGAAGTATTGGCACTTGTCGTATGCCTCGCGCTCCTTTTGCTTCTTTATCGAATAACGCTCGATTTCCTTCTCGTTTGCCATACGCAAAACTGGCAACACGTCCTCTGTAATCTGACTGTCGTCAATGTCGTATGGCTCCTCGACAACGTGCGCGAGGTCAAGTCCTACGCTTGTCTCTACCATAACTGCGTCGCCGATTGTTAAGTTTAGATCATTACATGTAAATCTATAACTTTTGCCCGCGTCGTGGAAGCGAACATATACTAACTTTGCCATTTTTATTTCTCCTTCTAATCCGTTCTTTCTTATTGTTTGCGCATCACTTCTGCTCATCACTTCTGCGCATCTTTGGTCTGCGCGTCGTGCGCGTCTTTTATGTGAACTCCTTTTTCAAGGATATCAGCATGTCGCATGCTGCAAGCTCGAAGTTCATGTTGCTTTCTAGCCTTTTCGAGAAGGTCGTAAGGTGCCCCACTGCCGCGACATACTTGGCGGTCGTAACCTGCGGATTCTTCTCAATATATTGACTTAGCTTTTGCCTATAGTCCTCGTTTAATATCGGCGAGTTCGCGCTCTTACGGAGCAGACACAAATCACCATAAATCCAAGTCATTAGGCTAATTACCTCGTCGATGCTCGCCTTCTCCTTCTCTAGCTGAGGGTACTTCTCGTATAGAAGCGCCGTGTAGCTTAAGTGCCTAATCTCTAAGCAAAGCTCTAGCATCTCATCGCGCATTCTCGAAAAGCTTTTGTCCTCCATAAGACTTTGTGCTCTGCCAATTACGCCCGAAGAAAAGTTCGCGAAAAAGCTAAGCTTGTCCTCATCCATTCTCTCCTCTGGCTCTAGCTTCGCGTTCGAATACCGAAGCACCTTGACGATTTCCTGGTTCGTGTAGGATAGCAGTTTAAACTCTACTAGTCTCGACATTACTGTCGGCAAAAGTCTTGTCGCATCTACACATGTAAGCACGAACACGACATTTGCTGGTGGCTCTTCGAGAGATTTCAGCAAGGCGTTTTGTCCTGCCTCGTTAAGACCGTCAGCCTCTATTACAAAAACCTTATATCTCGCAAGCTGCGGACTAATCGCGACCTCCCCAATTACTCGTTCTCTAATCGTGTCGACCTTGATTAACCCCTTCTCGTCATCAATATCTACATAGATGATGTCCGGATGGCTTCCACCTAACGCATATTTACATGCATTACATTCATCGCAAGCTCCATTTTCTGTTGGATGCTCACACACTAAGCCTCGTGCAAATTCCATAGCAAAACTAGTCTTTCCCATTCCGTCCTCGCCAGTAATTACTAGTGCGTGAGGCGTCTTGCCATTTATTGCACGAATTAAACTTCTTTTTGTGCTATCTTGTCCAACAAACTTCTCAAAACTCATCTATTTCTATTCTTCCTACAAAACCACCAAATGTCTTTTCTACAAAATGTCGCTACCTGCCAAATTTTACTTCGCATTAATGAAATCAAGCACTATATCCTTAATGTCTTCATGTATCTCGTCTGGTACTCTAGCGGCGTCAATTATCTTAATTCTGTCTGGCTCTTCTTCTCCTGCTTCCAAATATCCGCGGCGCACGTCCTCTTGGAATTTCGTTCCAAGTGCCTCGATTCTGTCCTCTGCCTCGTCGCGTCCAAAACGCCTTTCTAGCGCCGTCTTCACATCGATGTCGAGCACGAACGTTAGGTCCGGCTTAAGTCCAGAAGTCGCGAACATATTAAGAGCCTTTACCATGTCCTTGCCAAGGTCTCTTGCCACACCCTGGTACGCATAGGACGAGTCGTAAAATCTGTCGCACAAAACAATCTTGCCGCTTAGAATCGAAGGCCTTATAACTTCCTCCGTAATCTGCGCTCTTGCTGCCTCGAAAAGCAGCAACTCCGCCATCGGAACCATCATGTCGTTCTTCTTGGACAAAAGAAGCTCGCGAATCTTCTCTCCAATAACTGTTCCACCTGGCTCTCTAACATAGAGAATGTCATATCCAAGGCTAGTCAACAATTCAGAAAGCATCGTTAGCTGTGTGCTCTTGCCACAACCATCGATTCCTTCGAAAGTAATCAACATTCCCATGTCCTTATGTGCGATTGTCTCCATTGCTTTCTATTGCTCCCTATTACGCCCTATTGTCCTAAGTTCTTAGTCAAGCTTAACTGTATGGATATTTGCTATCTCTAGCCAGATTTCCTTCTCGATTCTCTCGTTGTCGCGCTTAATATCTTCTAATGTTTCTTCCGCCTTCACCTCACGGTTCTTGCGATTCTTACGCTCGCCACGCTCCCCACGATCATTATAGAAATTATTTCCATGATTCTTCTTAGGATTATTCTGACGGCCACCCTTGGACTGTCCTTCGTTTCTGTCCTGCGTAGCATTTGAAGTTTGGCCCTGATTATTCTCGTGTCTATCTGCACGATTGTTTCTTGGACCTCTGTCATTTCTTTCTCCACGATCTGTGCGTTCTACACGCTCTACACCTTCAACGGCATTCATGTCGTCTCTTTGTCTATTGTCTCTTCTTCCAGAATTTCTATATCTGTTATTTCTGTAATTATTTCTTCTGTTATTTCTGTGGTGCCCACCATTATTATTTCCGCCGTTGTTATTAGCAGCACCTGCACCAGCGTTTGGATTGCCGTTATTTGTTCTTGGCTTATTGTTATCGTCCATTGTATCCTCCGATTACTATGTTAGTTCTTAACCTTCTTATTATATATCAAATGTCCAAATCTTTCACTTTTCTTACCATCTTGTCTTCCGGGATAACCACATCAAGGCTCCTAAGTTCCGACAAAGGCTTAAGCACAAAGGCTCTCTCGTACATTCTCGGATGCGGTATCGTCAAGTCTGGATCGTTCATCTCTAGGTCGTCATAAAGTAACACATCTACATCTATCGTTCTTGGCCCAAATCTAATCGTCCTCTCACGCCTTAGGTCTGTCTCGATGCCTTGCGCCATCATTAGCACCTCATGTGGCGTCATGCTCGTCCAAAAGCTAACCACCGTGTTCAAGAAATTCGGCTGGTCCTCATAGCCTACTGGCTCCGTCTCATATATCGAAGCTACCTTCACCGCGTAATTTTTCTTATTCGCACGTATCGTCTTTATCGCCGCCTCCAAATTCGCTCTAGTATCACCCATGTTTCCTCCGAGCGACAAGTACACCTTGTGCCCCATTTCTTCTAGCGTGCGTTCAATCGTAAACTTCATCGTCTTAAACTCGCCTTCAACTGGTGCACTCGGTTTTGAAACCTCGACACTTGCCTTTACTAAGCCCTTGGCGCGTCCCTTTTCGAAAAGGACCTCCAAGCACAAAAAAGCCAAATGCTCGATAAGGTCGCAGGACGACTCTCCTACTACTCTCGCGATTTCCGTGTATACACTGCTATAATCGATAGTATCGTTAAGATTGTCCGTTATCGCGCCCTTGTTCTTATCAAAACAGAGCTCGCAAGTGATGTAGAAATACTGCCCGTCACGCTTCTCTTCTGGGAGAACGCCAACGTGGCTATATATCTTCATCTGCTCCATTAAAATCCTGTCCATTTGGTTTACTCCTATCGTTTGTCTTTGTAGCGAAGTCTTCCACGAGCCCAGTCGCGAATTTTACTCCAAATAATTCTTAAGTAAGGCGACATCATGAACCCTTACGATTCGCGCCCTGCTAGCTAATGCTTCGGCGTGAACCTGAACCGACTTTAGAATTATCTCGTCTTTTGTTGGCTTACGCGAAATCTCCTGCTCACAAAGGTAAGAAATCACTCGTTTATGCGACGCACCAACAAGCAAGTCGCACGGCTCATCCGCCATTAGTTCATCAAGATGTTCAAGAATGTAAACTTCTTCCTGTCTCGTTGTGCCAAAACCGATTCCTGGGTCTAGAATCAGCCTATCCATAGTAATTTCATTTGCCAAAGCAATTTCTTTGCTCTCATTAAATTGAGCCTTGATTCTTGTGATCACATCCTGAACTAAATATCCTTCAGGCGTGCTTGTCGCATCGTTTCTTAAGTTTGCCATTGCGATTACTGTCGCACCATATTGTGAAACAACCTTCGCCATATCCTTATCGGCACGAAGTCCATTTATGTCGTTTACTATTCTTGCACCTGCTTCAAGTGCCGCTTTGGCAACTACAGACTTATTCGTGTCAATCGAGATTATCACGTCCTTGCGCCTATCGAGGATTCCCTTAATTACCGGAAGGACTCGTCTAATCTCTTCTTCCTCATCCACCAAAAGCGCACCAGGTCTAGTAGATTCGCCTCCGATGTCAATAATATCAGCACCCTCGCTTAGCATATCAAAAGCTCTAGAAACCGCAGCATCCGTATGTTCATACATACCACCATCCGAGAAGGAATCTGGTGTTACATTAAGTATGCCCATTATAAGCTTGCGACTTCCTTCTAACGCGAATTTTTGCATTAGCCATTGCCCCTCTGTCTATTGATGAGCGCAAGTGCCTCGTTTCTCGTTCTCGCGTCTGTTCTGCAGCCGCCACGCATTGCAGAAGTGACTGTTTTCGAGCCTGGCTTACGAATTCCTCGCATCGTCATGCAAAGGTGCTCTGCCTCAATAACCACACAAACAGATGCCGCACCAATCGACTCGATAATCTGGTCCGCAATCTCCGAAGTAAGACGCTCCTGAAGCTGCGGCTTGCGCGACAATGTATCAACGATTCGAGCCACCTTCGATAGTCCCAAAATCTTGCCATCGCGAGGAATATACACCACATGCGCCTTACCATGGAACGGAAGCAAATGATGCTCGCACATCGAATAGAAAGGAATGTCTCCGATAAGAATCATCTCGTCGTTACCTTCCTCCGTAAAGGTCTTAATATCCTGCGAAATATCGCGATGAAGTCCAGAGAAAACCTCTGCATACATTCTCGCTACACGAACCGGAGTCTCCTTCAAGCCCTCGCGCTCCGGGTCCTCGCCAATTGCCTCGATAATCATTTGAACCGCCTTCTCGATTTTCTCAAGATCCATGTTCTCGCGGCTCTCTACTGGAATTCTATTATCTGCCTTATAGTCGTACATTTTTTTCTCCTTATTTTCCTTGCACTATCATTTATTCTCATGAAGCTTACGATACTCCATTGGAGTCATTCCCATTTGCTTTCTGAATGCTACATTAAATCGCTGTGGACTCGAAAAGCCTGTGCTAAGCGCGATGCCAGAAACCTTGATTTCCTTGTTTTCTAGAAGCTCACACGCCTTCGTTATCCTCTTTCTCATCAAGTAATTCATCGGACTAATACCGAGCTCGTCGCGGAACGCTCTCGTGAAGTAGCCCTGACTTAGGAATACATACGAAGCCGCATCCGCTACCGATATACCCCTATCGAAATTCTGGTCGATGTAATCACGCGCGATAATAACAAGTTCTCGCGCCTTACCGTTCTTAACTCTAAGCGACTCCTCCCACTCGCTTCTGATAGCACGAGATAGAGTAACCATAAGCTCTACTGTCAAAATTTGCATCATGAGATTCTTCGAATATAGCTGACTTTTGGACTCTTCAACTATGCGCTCCATTACCTGCGCTATTGCCTTCTTCTGTGTACCAGAGATAATAATATATGGCTTCTCGCTAGAAGAATCCAAAGCTTCTTTAGCATTCTCATCTTCCGCGCTCTCATCTGCTAGAACATGCGAAGCAACACTATCAGCATTTGTTGCGCCACCAGCATACTTAAGAAAACTCTCTAGTGATGTCGGTGCCATGATGTATGGGACAGAAACACTTGGACCACTGTGTGGCTTTATATTTTGCTGTTGCTCACTAGGCTTCACATATCTTGAATTATCAATTACTAATGTTGAGAGTGCTTCTCCGTTCGAATACTCGTCGGCTAACTTCTTCTCTTCATCAAGCTTTTTGTTCTGCATATTAATTTGATCAAGGGCTCTACTTGGTACCTCTATATCTCTAGAAAAACCAAAATAGAGAACAAACATATCCACTTGGTCGCTAATAACTCGAACCGCATGATCCACATTTGGCTTAATTACTAGAGTAGTCCCCTTCTCTAATACAAATTTGTTTCCGTCAATAGTAAATTCACACTTACCGCTTCTTAGACATAGCAGTTCATGCGAATTATGTCGACTAGAAGAAGCTACCGGAGTATTGCGCTCAAGTGTTAGCTCGAGCCCTTCAAAAACTACCGGAATTGCACCAGAAGCTTCAAGAATCGAATTCTCGATTGCCGGTAAAAGTTCTTTGAACATAATCGTCTACCTCCTGGTCGTGTTATTTTTATACTTTTTTTTCAATAGTTAGAATGCCTTTTGAATGCCTTTTGATAAGGCAAGCAAAATTACTTGAAACGAATGTTATCAATATAAATTTCACCGTTACGCGCATTGTCCTCGATCATAATCTGTAGCCTATCAAGGATAATGTGTCCATCATAGAAATCAAGAGTTCCGTCGCTTCCAACCGTACCGAGCTGCTCGCGACGCTCCTTAGTAACAAAATCCTTATCGAACTCGAACTCAAGTGTCTGCCAACTAAGCTGCTGCTTAATCTCAACCTCATTCTTAAATCCAACTACTCGCATAGTCTTCTTCGAAAGCTCCGGATTAAAAACATCTATCAGCATACGAGTTCTTGCAGGAAGATCAATCGGAGCAAGTCTAGTTGCATAACTAAGGTCAGGTTCAAAGCCGTATAGCGAATTCTCTGTGTCGTAACGAATATGAAGGCTTGCGCTTCCCTCTGTCTTATTCATCGAATCAATTCCAATTACGCCGTTACCCTTGATAGTCTTATATGTTGTAAGTCTCTCGAATACCATGTCACGACTTTTCTTACCAACAAACTCAAGCCTATCGCAGCTCGCGAAGCTCAAATCTGGCGTATAGAAGCTTGGCTCTCTATCAAATCTGAAAGGAAGCACTGGCAAGTCTGCAAGATTCTTGAACGTCGCCTCATGTGGGAAAGGCAAGAATCCATACGATACGCTAACTGGCTCAGGAATATCTTCACGCCATACCATTACGCGCACTCCGTGAAGAATTCTCGCATTAGCTGGACGGAACACTCTATCAGGTCCACAAATCGCAAAGCCTCTAAGAATCGACTCGTTCTCAGCTAATCTCAATCCATCTGCCAAATTATCAAAACTCAAAATCATCTTGTTTCCAGCACGCTCTGCACCAACACATTCTGGACAAGACGTAGGCATCTTCGGAGAAAAATGCAAACCAAGCGCAACAACAGAAAGTCTCGTACCAAGCGTAAAGCTCTTCGTCTTATCTGGAAGCAACAAATCATGACAGCTTACAATTCCTGAAGGCATAATGAGCTTTCTAGTAAACGCCGACAAATTCTCATTGAACTCAAGCACAGAATATGGATTATCAAAATCCACCGACTCTGGATGCATGCTACAGAACAGTAGCGACGGCATCTTGCTATCGTCCATTACCTCCTTTGGCTCAAACACGCTCGACAAGCTCTCAAGAAGTCCCATCAAAAGCAAATCATATCTGCCAAAAATCTTCTCCTCATTATTCGGCGAATAGCACATACCGCGAATTGACAAGCCCCTAAGCGGATATAGCTTCGACGCAAACAAAGTGCTCGTCCTAAACTTCGCCTTGATATAGCTAATATCCGTCTTATTCGCCTTCGGCTTCTTCATATCAACGAACAAATTGAAATCCAGCGACCTCGAATTACTTGCCGTACCAGAAGGCACCTTAACGTGCAACTTCTTATCGCCATCAGCACCCTCACTAATTGACGCCTCTGCATCATCGAAAAGCAAGCCAGCACTACCACCATTTCCGCTTGCTTCTCTTACTTGCGCACTCGTAGAACCAAAGCCGCCATCAGCATCTAATTCAGTAGGCTTAGATTCCTCTAAGCTATTAAGCTCAAACTGCTTCGACAAATCAAAATCAAACGACTTCTTGCCGTCATCAAGCTCAGCCTTAAGTCTTCCGATAGTAACCTTGTCCTTATCCATACGAAGCAAATCTGCATAAGCTTCATCATCAACATATAATCCATGACCACTCAAATAATCCTTAAGTGCCACCTGATGCTCAATCGCATCCTTCGAAATCCAGTTCAAAATCGAAGAGTCCTGATAAGACAAATCAATTACTCCAACTGGATAATGAATCTGATCAGCTAGATTATAAGCAAACGCAAAAGCAGCGGAACTTACATTCGCAAGCTGCATCGTATCCATAACGCCAATCCAAGAAGCTTCCTCAAAATACCTCTTCGGCTCACGTTTAATCTCAACCTCATCACCCTCAAGACCATGTCTTGCAGGAGTCATGAATCTCATAAGTCCCATAACATTACGCTTCATCGGAGCACTTGGTGCATTTGCCTTCTTAATCGGAGTAGCTAGCATATCAGATCCCAAGAAAACCCATACATCTCCGCATCTAACATCACTTACCTTCACCGAATCCGAGAAGCATTTGAAAATAAATGTATATGTATCCGTCGAAGCCTTGTAAGCTGGAATACTGAAAGAGAAACGTCCCTTCACAGAAGTCGTTGTCTCCAAACTCAAAATCACACCATATTCAGTATCAAGCTTCGACACTCGTCTACCATCTGTCGGGTCCTTCGACACTTCAAGAGTAATCGTCGCCGATGGCGCCGCGTATCCTTCAATCTTAAATTCTATCCCCTGCTGGAAAACACCCTTGGTCTTAAGCCAGCTAGGCAAAACAATTGGATTAACGTCCATATCTCATCGCTCCTTAGCGTACTACTCAATATTCGCATTTGTATGCGAATCTATTTTTGCATCACACCATATTATAACCCAAACCTCTAATATTCGCGCGCATTTCTTATATAAATATTTATTTAATTAGCAACAAGCAAGTTATACCCTCATAGAAAAAGCTTCCACACAATAAGCCTGCGTTATAAATCCATCTCACTGAAGTGGTTTGAATAACGGTATCGATTTTCACTGATTTCTTATACCACTTTGCAAACCAAAGGCTGTTTAGAGGCTTTGGTTTGAAGAACGGTATGGATTATTGCTGATTTCTTATACCACTTTGCAAACCAAAGGCGTTTTAGAGCCCTTGGTAGACAAACCGGTTGACAAAACCCCAATATTTTCTACCACTTCATCTACCAACCACAAACTAAAAAAGCGAGACACCCACCACAAGGCATCTCGCGTTATTTTTATAAAATAAGAGGCTTGTTAAACTTAGCCCAGCGTACAAAAACACTAGATTAAAGTTCTGCAACCATGACTTTAACGCCCATATCGCGACAACGTTCTATTGTTTCAGCATCAGCATCAGAATCTGTAATGAGGATGTCGATTTTGTTTGTAGCAATAAAGCTCGAAGCAGCGTTGTTCGAGATTTTCGTCGAGTCTACAAGAGCTACGATGTGGCGGCATCTTTCTGCACACATACGCTTCAATTCAAGTTCGAAGAAACTGTTTCCTGTAAGTCCTTCCTCTACAGAAAAACCATTACCAGAAACAAAATAGTACTCGCCACTTAGACGGCTTACCATCTCACGACTTACAATTCCTTCAATAGAGCCAGAATGTGGTCTAAGCATTCCACCAATGAGAATTGTCGACTTGAAATTATCATGGTGCTGAAGCTCCATTGCTGTATATATTCCGTTTGTTACTACAGTAACATCCTTAGTGTACTTAAGGAATGGAATCATTTGATATGTCGTGGAGCTTGCGTCCATAAAAATTGTTGTACTGTTTGATACTAGCTCTGCAGCCACGCGACCAATTGCAGTCTTCTTGTCTACATGTGTAATTGAGCGAACCATGTAGTTCTCGGTATATTCGTTCTGCTTGTCGTCAGAAGGAAGCTTTACTCCTCCATGGAATCGAACTATCGCGCCCTCTCTTGCCAAATCGCGTAAATCGGCACGAATTGTAGCACCTGTAACGCCTAGCTTCTCAGACAAATCAACTGTCTTCATCGTCCCGCATTCTGCAAGTGTATCTAGAATTCTCTTTCTTCTCTCAAGGTTTATCATGCTGACTCCTCTTCTGCATCGTTCTTCGACGCCGCGCATTCATTTAGCCCATACCAAATGAAAATCCTCTCTTTTCCGCATGATATATAATCATGTGAAAGCCAAAAAGTCAACATTTGAATTCATTTCATTTTCATTTATTTTCACTTCTCAAGCAAATAACAGCACATCTATGCCTCTCTCGAAAAGCCCCCAAACACAAACTCACGTCTCGGCAGAAGGGTCTTGTTCCGACTTATCTGCTTGAGCAGATTGTTGCCTTTTGGCAACCTTTTCGGAAAGGGCTACGGCATCGTCGTAGGTTTGTTTGTTGATGTAGACACCAACATATGGGTTAGATGTGACGTTGATTGCGCAGTCCATGACTTCAATCATGCCGGAGACTGGTGTTATCATGCTAGACCACTCGTCGTCAAATACTTCGCGTAAACGGCTCCAATCGGTGTACATGCGGACTGCACTTCTTTCTGCCTTGCCAGGCAAAGTTGCAATTTGCATTTTCGTGTCCTTTGTAAATACCGCTTGGTTTGGCTTGCCGGTTGGCTCTGGCTGATTATCTACGCGCATTGGGACAAGAAGCTTTGCTTTCGCAAGCTCCTGAAGGAAGAAGTTATACTTCATTTTATAGATTGTTTCTGCTTCTTTTGTTTTTGGTGCGCCGGATTGGTTCATTAGCAAAAGCCAACGCATTAGACCTGGATTTGTTACTGGTATCTCGACTTCTGGTAGGCCGTCGAAGTTTGGTGGCGGAACTAGTTTGTCGCCAGCTACGCCAACATTGTAGATTACTCTAACGCCACAAGCACCATTTAGATGGAAGGCGCGACTTAAGAATTTGAGTATTCCCTGACCATCTTCGTCTTTGCTTACGGTCTTGATCTCACAGCCCATTTTATTGTAGACGTCTTTGTATATAGGCGCATATGGTTTTGTAACAATCATGATTTCTGGTGGAGTCGTCGTATATGTGCCGTTTTTGTTGTCGATTGTGTCCGAGAACATAAATGGCTCGTTAGTTACTTTGCTCATCACGACGTAAATCTCGTCTTGTTCGAGAATCTTTTCGCCTAGGGCCTTTGAGAGCTTTCCGAGCTTGTTATTTATTTGTTTTACGACATTTCTTTGTTCATTTGGATTCGTGACGAGTCGCTGAAGATTTGAAGCCTTCCAAGAATATAAGTGCATGGACTCTGCCATGTCTGTCATGCTCAATTCTTTAAGTTCCGCATCCGTAAATTCGAGGTCGCGGTATGACACAAATTCTCTATCCACAGCAGTTGCATACGCCAAATGAACATCGCGGCTAGAAGCATCCTGGCTTGCAAAAACTGTACCAACAAAAACATCTTTCTTGGACACATTTTCTAGTGTCAATGACGCGCAGCACTCGGTTGCTTTGGAAGCCTTTTTTTCATCAATTTCGATATGACTAACGGTCGTCAAAATTGTCTTCTGTTCATCGTCGCGCCAGCTGTGCAAGTAGCCTGCCATGCCCGTACTAACACTTCCAATCACACGGCCGTACACTACCAGCCCGGACGAATCAGACGCCTCCTTAATTCTTTCAATACCAAACACAAAGCCCTTAATCGTCGCCTTGTTTTTGCTTCCAAAAACCTTATCGAAAAGTCCCATCTTACTCCTCACCTTCCCAACGATTGAATTTTACTCTATCTGCAAATGCCTTTTTGCTTGGTGCGTGGAAGTCGTCCACCGCCTTACCGACAGGCAAAATACACACTACATCATATTCGGAAGGCACATCCAAGATTTCTGCAATCTTATCGCAGATACGGTCATCGTCAGTGATATGTCCCTCGTACCAACAGCTCTGGTATCCGAGCTCGACTATCGCAATAAGCATATTCTGAATCGCTGCCGAATAATCCTGCACCGCGAAGCACTTGTCGCGATATGCGTTGATTCGTCTAGTCAAAACCACTATCATCGCTGGAGCTGTCGCTGCCACAGGCGGATTAAGCACACCCTTAATTCGCATAAGTGTCTCTTCGTCGTTAACGATAATCAAATCCGTCGTCTGCTTATTACAACCAGATGGCGCATCAAGACCAGCTGCTGCTATGATCCTTAGGTCCTTTTCGGGAACGACCTCCTCAGAGAACGCGCCTCGATAGCTGTGCCTAGAAGCAATCGCACTCACAGCAGACTTCAAGCTCAAAACATAGATTTGGCAAGGGTTATCCTCACCCCAAATCTCTTCAATCACCTCTAGTGGCTTAAAGCCAAGGCTTTGGTAAAACGCATTCGTCGCATCGTAGCTAGCGTACACTCCCGTCTTGACCGTCTTAACCTGAATGAACGAATACCCCTTAGAGCTCGCATAGTCTCTAGCCGCCGCGAAAAGCCTGCGCCCAATCCCTTCACGATGATTCTCCTTCAGCACACCCATCACAGAAAGCTCCACCGTATCAGCGCTCGTCTCCTTGAGGCACAAAAAACCATTGGCCCTGCCGTCTTCCGAGAACGCTTCCTCCCTCGTCGCAAACGACGCGAAAAACGGCTGCGAAGATGCCTCGCGAATATACTTCTCTCTACCATTTTCTTGTTCAAACCACTCTGGAAGTGCCTCTAGAATCTGCCTGCAAAGTCTCATGCGTAAAGTCTTATCTTCAATAAATCTAATCATGGTGTTCCCTCTATTCTCAATTATTGTATTAACTTCTACACTACAAGAGCGCGCGAAGAATTACAAGCAAAAAAAATCTGCAAACCCGTTATGGAATTTGCAGATCGTGGCTGCCGAACTAGGATTCGAACCCAGACAGACGGTGCCAGAAACCGGAGTGCTACCCTTACACAATTCGGCAATGTCGATGTCCAATCAATTGAATTGTTCAATCAACGGCGTTGATTATAACAAATGAATTTCTATAAATCAATACCTCTCGAAAAGGTTTTTGGAAAGAATTCTCTTTTTTATTATCTATATAAATTTTACTAATTCCCATTTATAGTATTGACTAATTTGTAACATCCTTGTAACATTAATTGGTAAAAGTGCACAAAAGGTGCACATTAACCATTTGATTTTTTATGCTTTTCGATGGAGGTTTGTTATGAACACGAGTTTCACAAGCTCGAACAAGAGACTTATTACAATTATTTCTTGTGCTTTGCTGACGATTTGTTTGCTGCTAGGTCTTTGCTATTCGACCATTAGAGGCGACGCTTCCGTCTTTACATCTGGCAATTTTACTTATACTGTGACAGATGGCAAGGCAACTATAACATCGTACACTGGAACAGATACTAGTGTTACGATTCCAAGCACGATTGATAGTATTCCGGTCATTGCTATCGGAGATGAGTGCTTCATGAATAATGAAGTAATTGAATCCGTTGTTATCGAAGACGGTATTGAGATAATCGGCGACTACGCTTTCCACTGTAACCGTCCTGATTATAGTTCAAGCATCACCTCGATTACCTTGCCTAATACTCTAACAACGATTGGAGATCATGCTTTCGATTTCTGTTGGAAATTGACTTCACTTAGCATTCCTAATAGCGTTACATCTATTGGTTCTTATGCATTCAAGAATTGCAATAAAGTTACTTCTTTTACACTACCATCTAGTATCACATCTATTCCAGAGGGTTGCTTCCAAAACTGTGGAAAACTTGTAACGCTTAACCTTAACAATACTATCACGTCTATTGGTGATTATGCTTTTTCTTCTTGCCAGAAGTTATCACAGGCTTCTGCTGAATCATTGATAGCAAATACAACATACATTGGAGATGAAGCCTTCTACAATTGTAACGATATCACTTCTGTTACTTTACCATCTAGTCTTCTGAACATTGGCGAAAGTGCATTTGAAGGTTGTTATGATCTGATGACTGTTACTCTTGCAGCTAACGCTACTTACGAAGCAGATGTATTTAGGGTATGTTCAAGACTTGCTACAGCAACTATACCAGATGGAATGACAGCTATCCCTGAGGGAATCTTTAGTAGTTGTGCTAAGTTGACTGGAATTACTATTCCGGATACTGTTGTTACAATTGGAAATCGCGCGTTCGCTAGCAGTGGATTAATTAGCTTAAAGCTACCATCTTCTGTTACAACTATAGGAGCAAGTGCTTTTTATAATTGTAAGTTTACAATGTTATCTCTGCCTGGTTCTATTACTAGTATCGGGGATGATGCTTTCAGCTATTGCAGTAATCTTAATAACGTAATGTTGCTATCTAATGCAAGTATTGGAAAATAATGCATTCCGTTCTGCATCATCTGCTCTTAGAATCACTACCTTAATCGACAGTCCACTTTATGATTATTGCATAGCTAATTCAATTACATATGCTTCTTTCTCCATCGATGCATCATCAGGAACTCATGCAATAATCACTGGCTACGAAGGAACAGCACTAGATGTAACAATCCCAAACAATTACAACGGAATTGTAATCGACGAGATTGGAGCTAACGCATTCGAAGGTAACGATACTATCCAATCTGTTGTCTCCACAACAGTAAATAATATCGGTTCAGAAGCATTCGCAGAATGTGAAAACTTGAAAACTGTTTACTCTTCATGCGATTACAACAGCATTGGCGACTACGCATTTCAAAATTGCACTAGCCTTGTTAGTTTCAACGTAGCAAACAAGAATATAAATAGCATCGGCGAAGGTGCGTTTATGGGTTGTTCCAGTTTTACAATCTTCACTATTCCTTCGACAGTAACAGTAATCGAAGAATCTACATTTGAGAACTGCACTGAATTAGCATCCATTTCTATTCCAGAAGGAATACAAACAATAGGAGACAGAGCTTTCTATGGTTGTTCTGGTCTTACTACAATTACTTTGCCAACTACTCTAACAACTATCGGGAACGCTGCCTTTGCTAGTTGCATTAAATTGACATCAATTGAAATTCCAAACAGCGTAACAACAATTGGCGAAAATGCTTTTGAAGTATGCTCTGCTCTCGAAGAAGTAACTCTACCTTCTTCAATTACAACAATAGGTTCTGGTGCTTTTTTGGCAACAAATATAACCGAGATTATTATTCCAAACAGCGTAACAACAATAGGCGAAAATGCTTTCGCCTATACGCCTTTAGAAAATGTAACACTCTCAACTTCACTTATCAGTATTGGTGATTATGCTTTTGAAGGGACTAACATCTCTACTATCACTCTTCCTGATGGATTAACACATATTGGCGATAGTGCTTTTTCGGGCACCAGACTCGAGGAGATCAACATTCCAGATTCAGTTACATATATTGGCGAAGAAGCTTTTTGCGCATGTATCGATTTAGAATCTCTAACCATCCCAGAAAGTGTAACAACTATCGGTGATAACGCATTCTTGGACTGCGATAATATCGTTCTCAGCGTTTATTACAATTCCGTTGGTCATACACATGCAGTTAATAATAATATCGAACACATTGTGATTAATCCACCAACGCCAACACCAACAGCTACACCAACAGCTACACCAACAGCTACGCCTACTAGCACTCCTACTGCAACACCAACAAGTGCGCCAACTGTAGTTCCTACAACAGCACCTGGTGCAATTCCACCAGCAACTGGAAATACAGTAGATAGAAGTGCAGCAGAAGCATTTGTAACTCGTTGCTATGAGCTAGTGCTAGGCAGATCACCAGATCCAACTGGTCTAAACAACTGGGTAAATTCCCTAGTGAATAATCAGAATACTGGTGCACACATGGCATACGGATTCTTCTTCTCACAGGAGTATATTAACTCTAATACAAGCAACGAAGAATTCGTAACTACACTATACAATGTATTCCTTGACCGCGCTCCAGACCAGGGTGGCTTTAACGACTGGGTAGGTCAACTAGAAGCTGGTGCTACTAGAGAGCAGATTTTCGCTGGAGTAGCAAATTCCAGAGAGTTCTTCGCACTTTGTAATTCATATGGAATTACTGCTGGACACTACATTCAGGGCATCGACAACACTAGACAGCAGAACGTAAATGCGTTTGTTGCTAGACTATATTCAATGTGCCTTGGAAGAAACGGCGACTATGACGGACAAGCCTCATGGGTACGCCAGCTTATCTACAGAGAGAATTCTGGAGCAGGCGTTGCCTATGGATTCTTCTTCTCACCTGAGTTTATTAACCGCAACCTCACGAACGAAGAATATGCTGCAACACTATACAGAGTACTCCTAGGACGAGAGCCAGATCAGGCAGGCTTCAACGATTGGGTATCACAGCTAAATAACGGAGCAGATAGACTAAGCACTTTCCGCGGATTTGCTCATTCGCAGGAGTACACAAATATCTGTAATAGCTACGGTATCGAGAGGGGAACAATCTAAACTTCTGATCAAGCTTCTGATTACGCTTGCTAGCTAATTAGATAGTAAAACTAATACTAGTCAAAAACAAATAATACCTAATTCGTGAATCTTCGAATTAGGTATTATTTTGTTGAACTAACATCAAGATTACCTTCTATATAAAAGAATTCCTAAATACAAGAATTGGCCATTTGGGAATCCTACTACCATCGATATTAAATCAAAGCAACCAATATAAGCGCCGGAAGATTATTCATGATATGTAGCAACACTGGCACCGTAGCATTCTTACTTAAAACCAAAGCTACTCCATATACTATTCCCGTAACAAACTGAGGAAGATTGTACAAGAATTCCTCTAGAGTAAACGCATGCATGTGTACAAGCATAAATAGAGCTGCTGCTACTAGTATTGCGATGAGCTTTTTGCTTTTCGCTCTAGTCGAACTAGCAGAGGTAATTGGCGCTAGCCTAAAGACAACCTCTTCTGTCACAGGGCCCATTATTCCTAGAGCTATTATCAATAACAGTGCTGGGAATTTTCCTTGAAGCTCCGAGACGGAATGCTCGTTTAAGGATTGATAATCTGGGTTTATAAACATAAGTGGTATCAGTGCGAGATTGCTTAGAAGTATATCCGAGATAAAAGCTGCAATTAGTATGCCAAAGGTTTTGCCGGTGTGCTGCTTCCACAAAGAGATTCCTTCTTTGAATTCATTCCAGAACAGGGCAATTCCTGAGTTTCCTATTGCGATATAAGATACCATTTGAAGCGTTACTGAAAACCGCATTGGCATGTCAAGGAATTGCAATAGGATTTTTGTGTAGATAACATGTACTGGAAGATAAGCTAGTAGTAGGAAAATGGATAATTTGAGACCTTTCTTGTTCTGTTCAATCATTTGTTGATTCGCTCCTTGCAAATTGTGATTAATTCACAACAGAAACGGAAGAACATAGTAGAAGCAGCAATATACCAAGTGCTACCAGGATGAGAAGAGCCGCATAATACACCTTGCTATCAGCACTATCAAAAGCAGAATTTTTCTTATCTATAGCGATTGTCCTAATTAATAGACCGACGCCGGAAGCCGCATAGATGCACATAACTATTGTCAAGACTATTCCGTATAGCGGAGTATTATTAAATAGTGACATACCAATAAGAAGCAAAATCGAGACAACATAAATTAGTATTGTTGTTTTTCGCTCAAGCTTACGATTTGATATGGTAATATCAATGGCATTAGAAATAGCTTCGTCTACCTTCTGTGGCTTCATATCAGCATCGTCCTTAAGCTTACTATGCATAAGTTCTGCGATAGTAACGCCAAGCTCCTTAGCTAACGGCTCTAGCATTACGACGTCTGGATAGCCATGACCATTTTCCCAACGGCTTATCGCCTTATCCGTAACGCCTAGTTTTTCTGCCAACTCCTTTTGTGTATAGCCCTTTGCTTTTCTTTGCTCAGCTATAAATCTACCGAATTGTTGTGTGTTCATTGTCATCTCTCCTGCAGTAAAGATTTCATCGCAACGATATCAAAAAGCCCCACCATACACAATCTATGATTCGTAGAGTCGCGTTTTTTGTCAAATTTCCAAAACGACGCACGCTCTAGCTTACGCCCTAACTATCTTCACTTCTCAATAGAAAAGTCTGTCACCTCTGGCAAAATCCCAAGCTCGGTAAGCTTCGTGCGAACAGCCGTAATGTCTTCTAGCATCGGAATCTTCTGCTTCGGATCGCGAAGCGCATATGCCGGATGGAAAGTCGTCATAATGTAGTAGTTTCCGCGCTTAATGAAGTTTCCGCGCACCTCATGCATATTGGGTTTCTGATTAAAAAACGCCTCATACGCCGTCGCCCCACACAGCAAAACCATCTTAGGACTAACTAGCTCAAACTGCTTCGCCAAAAGCTTCTTGCAAGACAAAATCTCGCTCGCAGTTGGACGTCTATTCTCTGGCGGACGGCATTTAACAATGTTACAAACATGTATTTCATCGGGCTTAAAGCCTGCTGTCGTAAGCAAAAGCTGCAACAACTGCCCAGACCTACCAACAAACGGCTTTCCCTGCTCATCCTCGTTCTTGCCTGGCGCCTCGCCCACAACCATCAGCGGCGCAGAAGTATTTCCACGGTAAATTACGACAGAATTACGCGTCTTACTTAACCCGCACTCACGACACTCCCTACACTCCTTCTCGAAAAGCATCCACTTCTCACTAACACCAGCGTTCCCTGCGTTATTGTTTTGCTCGTTTTGTCCATTTTGTCCGTTTTGCATACAATTCACCTGCCAAATCTATTCGAAGTCCACACCTAATAAAGGTTAGAAAACAATCACCGTGATTCCATCATTTCCACGTGCCCAATCCGAATCGCCCTTTACTTGAGGATATCGCTCAACCATGCGGCGACCGTTATCAGAGAATGGTCCAAACTGTTCTCCGGGACAGAAGGCACGAATGGTACCAGTTCGAACATATTCACGAAGGGCGCGTTGTGTCGCCGCTTTGATAGCGCCACCTTGCCCAGTCGAACCGTAACCATGGATAATCTTAGCCTGCTTTGTTCCTGTTCTGCGAAGCGTAACAATCTCATTCTTGAGACGAACCATAGCAGCATCAACCGTCGGCATTCCATATTCGATGTTAATTGTTTTCATATTGGTCAAAACCCTTCTATCCTGAACACTTTTTTACATTATGAGAAAGATTATAGCAAAAGCACGCAATAAGGTGGTAGAATTCTTATATGAGACTAGATAAATTTTTGGCAAACAGTGGATGCGGATCAAGAAGTGATGTAAGAAAGAGCATTTCAAGAGGACTAGTAACAGTAAATTCTATTGTAGTTCGCGATGCTGGTCTATCACTTCAAGATGATGACATCGTTACATATATGGGACGCGCGATTGGCAGACGCGCGAATAATTTTCTATACTTTGTTTTGGATAAGCCGGATGGCGTACTAACAGCAATGGAGGACGCGCGACACGAATGCGTTGGCGATTATATCCCGTCAGCACTTCGCGGCAAGAAGCTCGCACCTGTCGGCAGACTCGATTTCCATACAACTGGACTACTAATCATCACAAACGACGGCGAGCTATCGCACCGCCTCACAAGTCCTCGTTACAACATTTCCAAAAGATACCGAGTCACCTATACTGGCGCACCACTAACTGACAAAGAAGTTCTCGAAGCCAAGGAAGGCATTACTCTCACAGACATGGACGAGCCAATTAAACTAAAGCCCGCCGAGCTAAAGCTTATCGACGACTCAACATGCGAACTAGTTTTGACCGAAGGCAAGACACATCAGGTTCGTCGCATGATTGCACATTGGAATAGAAGCGTAGAACTACTACATCGCGAAGCTGTTGGCCCGATTTGTTTGAGCGAATTATATGCTTTTCGAGAGGGGCAAAAGGAAATGCAAGAGTTGGAAGCAAATGCAAATGCAAAAGGCCAACTCTTCGAGCTTAGTGAAGAGCAAGTTGCGGCTTTGCGTGAATTGTGCGGACTTAATTGACGCGACCAAAGGCGGCGCGACTAGACTAGCAGGCGCACCTTAGTAAGCCATAGACTGAAGAATCGACACGAGAGTATTCTCTGCAACGATGTAGTCCTTGCAGTCGCGATAAATTCCAAAAGTCAAATTCGGCGTAGTCTCAGGCCACAAGCTGTGATAACCCCACTCTGCCATGATAGCAGCATCCTCAATCTGGAGCGCAATAATGTGCTGCTCTGTAGAGAAATTCTCCATCTCTTCTTCATCACTTGTATATGTGTCGGAGTCAAGGCCGACATACTCTGCATACGCATTCGAAAGCTCGTGATACTCGCGCTCACTCATGTAGATTGGCGTGATAGAATTGTAGAATTCAGTCGGAAGCTGCGTCTCAAGCGCCACATAAACATCATCAAGCGGAACCAAGTCGTCAAAGTAGTAGCCGACGGTAAGATTATCGCTCACAAGAAGTTCTGGCTGAGACAAAAACATCGTCGCAGCAGACTGATCAGAGTACGCCCGAGCCGACTCGCCCTGGTCGTTTGGCACAACAGTGTCCACGTAATTTAGAAATGGATTCTCGAAGCCGAGCTGGTCCACTAGAAACGACTCCATATATCGCGTATCAACATCAAAATGTCCAAGCGACACAACACCTACATCATATTCTTTCTTGAAAAGCATGCTCCTAGCAATAGAGATAACACACGCGGCAACGACCACAATAACGAGGATTTTGAACCAATTATAGTGGAAGAAATTTTGCCATTCTGCAGCAGTCTTACCCAAATACTTTGGCGCCTTGTCATGTGCCTCAACTGCCGCCTTACGTCTAGCTGCTCTACCCGATGCAATATCATATGCGCACGACAAGTCAGCCTCGCGCTGCGCACGCTCTGTATCGTCCGCGATGCTTCGCGCATTCTTAGAAAGCTGCCAGAATTTCTCATCAATAGCAAAAGCATTCGCCGTCTTCGGCAATCCAAGATACTCCAATGCTTCATCTATAGACATTGCCTCGACTTCAGGCGAAGCTTTAATCACGTCATTAGACGTAGTATTTTCATTATTCTTCGTAATATTGTCATCTTTCTTGCTAGCCATAACTGCCTCCATTTTTGACTAGACCTATTGTAACTCATTTTGAAGAAGTTGGCTTATTATTTTGAAGTATAATTGTGTCAAATAGCGACTTTGCAAGTTTGCTCTGTTTTGCAAAGTGGTATAAGAAATCAGCAATAATTCATACCGTTATTCAAACCAAGGCCTCAAAACTACAGCATCACTTCAATGCGCGAAGCGAATTAAGTACAGCAAGGACAAGAACTCCAATATCTGCAAAAACTGCGAGCCACATGCTTGCGTAGCCGAGCGCGCCGAGCACAAGACAAATGATTTTGACTAAGATAATGAACACGATATTTTGCCTAACGATGCCCATGATGCGCGAGGCTTGCAAAATCGCCTCTCCGATTCGAAGCGGATTGTCATCCATAATCACTACATCGGCAGCCTCTACCGCCGCATCACTACCAAGCGCACCCATCGCAAGTCCAACATCAGCACGAGCTAATACAGGCGCGTCATTAATTCCATCTCCAGCGAAAAGAACCTTCTCCTTAGCCTCATCACCTCTATCGGCAATTGAGGATAGAATTGACTCTAGTGCCTCGACCTTTTGTTCAGGCAAAAGGTTTGCTCTGTAGCCATCAAGTCCAAGTTTTTGTGATACACAAGCTGCTACCTTATCGTTATCACCAGTAAGCATCTCGATATGAGACACACCAGCCTTACGCATGAGGGATATGGCCTTAGCAGAAGTGTCCTTAATAATATCCGAAATAGCTATTTGTCCTGCAAAAACATCATTCACAGACACATATACAACTGTCGCATCACCAGACTCAGCCACACCATCACTTCCCAAAGCTCTAGATTCAACCGCAGCATTTCCAATTAGGCGGCTGTTTCCGATTTTGATGACATATTCCGCTTGGCTTCCTAAGCCACTAGAAATCTTGGCAACTATGCCACGGCCAGATTGTTCCTGAATATCAATCAAAGATAATTTTGCTAGGTCGCCATAGGATAAGCCGCCAATCAAGGAAATCGGCGTATTAAGCAAGTCAGGATTTGACTCAATCAGAGAATCGGCATAGCGATTGATACTGCGCGCAATTGGGTGCGACGAATATTTTTCGATTAAGGAGGCGAGCAAAACAAGTTCTGGGGATGGTTCGTTTACGACCTCGAAAACGCCGCGCGTGAGAGTTCCTGTTTTGTCCATGACGACGTGGCGAACAAAACTTAGCTGCTCGAGATATGTGGAGCCTTTGACGAGGATGCCGCGCTTGCTCATGGAGCCGATACCGGCAAAAAAGCACATCGGCACACTCACAACGAGAGCACATGGGCAGCTAATAACAAGGAACGTGAGCGCACGGTAAACCCACGAAAGAGCGTCTGCGCGATCAACGCCTGCTACACCAATAACCGCAAGCGCACACGGAACAACCGCGAGAGCCAAAGCCAAATAGACGACAATCGGAGTGTAAATCTTGGCAAACTTACTTATGAACGCCTCGGAACGCGACTTACGCGAACTTGCGTCAGATACAAGTTCGAACATGCGCGACACAGTCGAATCAGAAAACTCGCGCGTCGTCTTGATGCGAAGTGCGCCGTCCTGACTAATCGAACCACTGTAAACCACGTCTCCTACACCGACACGGCGCGGCACGGATTCACCAGTAATTGCGCTTGTGTCAATACTTGCGTGACCGCTTACTACTTCACCGTCAATCGGCACGCGGACACCGGGGTTTACGACAATAATGGAGTCCACCTCGACTAGCGATGGGTCAACTTCGACAACCGAGATGTTGCCTTCTGCGTCGCGCTTTTCGACGGCGGCGATGTCAGGTCGAATGTCTAGGAGACCAATGATTTCGCGGCGAGATTTGCCAACCGCGATACTCTCGGCAAGCGTGCCCACCTGATAGAAAAGCATAACCGCCACCGCCTCAGTAAACTCACCCTTGCCCAAAACCCCGAGCACCAACGCGCCCACCGTCGCAACTGCCATAAGGAAGCACTCGTCCATCGCTTGACCACGCATAATCTTGTGAAACGCGTCAAGTAAAATGTCGTACCCAATCACCAAATACGGAATCAGGTAGAGCGCAAGCATCACAAGACGCACAGCTAGATCGCCACTATTTGCAGCAAAACCGAGTCGCTGAACCAGGCCCGCGATTGGCCCACCAAGTATCACAAGCATAATCACCATCGCAAGCGATACGAGGATACGGATTAGCTTTTTCTTTTGTTTTTTGGTGAGCATCATTTGAGACTTACCGCCTCGCGACGCTCTCTTTGATTCATTCATATTAATACCAACTTTCTTAATCTTTCCTAATCACCGTCGAAAAACCAACAAAAGCTAATTAGAAGTATATCTCGCAATCTCTCTCGACCTTGCGGCAGACCTTCAAGACATCCTTCATCACCTTCTTGATCTCGACATCAGATTTAATACTCTCATCGAATTCGACAGACATCTGTAGTCGCATAAAATCAATAGACACAGACTTTACTCCGCTTACCTTAGCCGCTGCATCTTCCATCATATTCGCGCAATTAGCGCAATCTACTTCTACTTCGTACTTTTTCTGAATAGACATATCCTTGTCCTCCTAATTGGTTTTGCACTTCTGTTTGGTAACAACAATTCAACACTTGCTTAATTGTTCTAGCTGTAAGATAATACAAATAGCTAATTTACACAATGCGATAAACAAAGAGTTTTCTATTTAGTCATAGCCATTTGTCTAATTGGGAACAAAAATCGGAGAATACTATGAACAAGCAGACAAGAAACATCATACTGCCACATGACCATGGCGGTAACAAAAACTTCTTAGATACAATGCCGGAGGATTGCCTTTTCGAGAGGGCGGCGCAGGTATATGCGATTCTTGGCGACGAGGCGCGAATCAAGCTGATGTATATTTTGTGCCATCGCGAGGAGTGCGTTGTGAATCTTGCGGCAATCGTTGGACTAAGTAGCCCTGCGGTGTCGCACCATCTTGCTAAGCTCAAGGCGGCAAATCTTGTTATCTCGAAGCGCGTCGGCAAAGAGGTTTACTATCGCGCGGCGATGAATGACATTGCAGACCTCTTGCATCATATAATCGAGAAGATGCTTCTTGCATCTTGTCCTGATATTGAGACTAGTTGCAGAACCTGCGGATGCGAACACTGTGGCGATTTAATCGCGAACGAGGCCAGCGATGACCACAACCAACACGACCACTCATGCTGTACAGATGACTCTCTCGAAAAGAACCATGTCGAAGCTAGCAACCACTCACATAGCCACTCGCATAACCATTTACATGACCATGCGCACGACTACGCTGAATACCAAAGTCTTAGGCCTTCACATTCAATGAATAACAAAAGTTTCTCGGATGAACAAAACGAAGCAACTATTCGCGACGTGCACGACTATCTGCTATCGAACTTAGATAAGAAACTAACTATAGTTGAGCTAAGTCACAAGTTCCTCATTAATCAGACGACGCTCAAATCAGAATTCAGGCGCATATATGGTAGTCCAATTGCTACATATGTAAGAGCTGCCAAAATTCGTAAGGCAAACAACATTTTGAGAGAACGTCCGAATATCTCGAATACAGAACTTGCGCACTTGGTTGGATATTCTTCAGTTGCCAAATTCACAAAGGTATATGAACAGCTAACAGGCGAAAGCTTGCCACGAAACAAGGCAAACAACTAAGATCGAGCTGATATCAACTTAAAATGCGAACTCATTTCAAGCATACATCACACGCGTGGACGCACAACGTCACTATCTAGTCGTAGCAAGTAATACTGGTTGCGGCCATTGTGCTTCGCGCGATATACGGCCTCATCTGCGTAGGTCAATAAGTCGAGGTATGTGTACTTCTTTACATCTGTCCACTTAAGGTATGCGATTCCAACAGAAGATGATGTGTGAACGGCGCTGCCCTCCTTGGTGATCAGAGTATAAAGACGCTTCGTGAATTCGGAAATCTTCACCTGCAATTTGTATTCGCTCGCGTCACTCATGAACACATAGAACTCGTCGCCACCGAAGCGTCCAAGTATGTCATCCTCATCAAAAACTTCTGCCAGCACAGAGCCTACCGCCTGCAATACCTCATCGCCAACAACGTGTCCCATAGAATCGTTAATTTGCTTGAAGTTATCTAGATCGAAGAACAAAAGCGCGACATCCTTGCCCTTGCCATCGCCTTTGCTATCGCTCTTAGAACGCGCCTTGAGGTGCTTTTCGACCTCGTCTGTAAAAGAAACCTTGTTAAGAAGCCCAGTCATCTGATCCTTGCGAAGCAGCATCTCGAGCGAGCCCTGCATCTTGTCGCGTGATGCGAGGCTATCCCTATACTGATAGCTAAGCCAGAACACGTAGAAGAATACAGTAACCATTACCTCCGTCGCACTCGTGAGCAGTCCGAAGTTATAAAACATCTCGACGAACATCGAGATAATCAGAAGGCTCATCAGCACAAAAAACGCTGCGCGGTCCTGATGCGTGTGACCGTTCATGTGCCTTACAAAATACACAATAAGCACAATTACATAGAAAACCAGAATAATATGTGGAACTATTCCAAGCGGCCCACTAATATAATTTCCTAACTCATCATACGAGAAAACCAGCGGCGAGAAGAAGGCCGTTCCCAGAAGCAGCGCATTTATCAACATCGGCAAAATTAGAATCGTTTCCCAGTTGTACTTCTTCGCATTGACTCTCACAAGCTGCGCCATACAGAATACAATCGCTGGACGCACCGCGAAGTTTATCGCCGTAACCGCAATCTGCCAAGTAGCCGAATTCTTCTCGTTCATCAACAAAAGCTGCATCGAAGAAAGCGATACCTCGGCTATTTCCAAGAAAATCACCCAGTAGAAAATCTTCTTAAGTTCCTTATCCAAAGTCTTGTTCGAGAACACAAAAAACATCAATAGCAGGATTCCCATTATCGGCGCCAAATACAAATTTAAAAAACTCGCAATATCCACGTTCTGCTCCCCTCTGGCCGCCCCTCCAAGCCATTAACATACCATTAAATTATAGCCCTCACCTCCTTCACGCGCAACCTCGAAAAGCCTCTCGCTCCCCCCCTCCAAAGCACTTTTAATCTTTTGTTTACACACTTCCTCATAGCCTATGTAGCCTTTATCAAAAATCATGCTTTTCTTCCACATCATTGCCACACGCGCACGTAGGAATTTCTCTTTATACAAGCTCATCATTATCTAACAAATGCACACACAAAACAAAGGAGATTAACAACAAATGAAAATAGCATTTTTTGACACAAAACCATACGACAGAACATTCTTTGACCGTTATAGCACGCGCTTTAATGCGGATATCAAATACTATGAGACCAAGCTCAACATCGACACGGTCTCTCTCGCCCACGGCTGCGACGCAGTCTGCGTTTTCGTAAATGACGATATTGATGCCTTCGTAATCGAGCACTTAGCTCGCCTCGGCGTTCGCGTAATCGCACTACGATGCGCTGGCTTCAATAACATCGACCTCGAGGCACTTCACGAAGAACCGCGAATCCATGCCGTCCGTGTCCCGAACTATTCTCCACACGCCATCGCAGAACACGCCATTGCGCTACTGCTCACGCTCATCCGCAAAACCCACAAGGCGTACATCAGAACACGTGATTTCAACTTCAGCCTCGTCGGCCTATCAGGAGTCGACCTCCACGGCAAGACGATGGGCGTTATCGGAACAGGCCGAATCGGACAAGCATTTGTCGACATTTGCGTTGGCTTTGGCATGAACGTCGTTTGCTACGACAAGGCACCCTCACCAAATCTCAATCCTCGCGCCCACTACGTGACGCTTCCAGAACTTTTTGGCTATAGTGATTTTATATCGCTACACTGCCCACTAACCGAAGAGACCTACCACATCATCGACGAATCGACCATCATCAACAGCAAACGCGGCATGATTCTAATCAACACCTCGCGTGGAGCCTTAGTCGACACCGAAGCCCTTCTAGACGGCATCAAAAGCAAACAACTCGGCGGAGCATGTCTCGACGTCTACGAGGAGGAGGCCGAATACTTTTTCGAAGACTTTTCGAACCACATAATGTCAGACGACACCCTAGCACGCCTAATCTCCATGCCAAATGTCATCGTGAGCTCGCACCAGGCATTCCTTACAGACGAGGCCCTCTCGAAAATCGCCGCGACCACCCTCGACAACATCACAAACATCCTCGTATCAGGCCATAGCCCGAACGAATTACCACAAAATTTCTTCGGGTAAACACTTCTCATCTTGACCAGAATAAAGCAAAATACGATATAATACTAACAAAGCTCTATTCTACGAAAGGAGGACACACCTATGGCAATCTATGTATGCGACGTATGCGGATACGAGTACGATCCAGCAGTCGGCGACCCAGATAACGGCATCGCACCTGGCACTGCATTCGAGAATCTACCAGACGACTATGTATGCCCTGTTTGCGGCGTTGGCAAGGACCAATTCTCCGAGAAGGCATAATCAAATCGCGAGATCAAAACATTTATTGATACATCAGCAAGGCAGTCTTCTTTTAGAAGGCTGCTTTTTAGTTCTTCGTTTTATAGGATTAGCAATAGTTCTAAATCTTACGCAAGCGCGTGCTTCAGCAAGAAGTTCATCAAAACAGGGCCTCCTGGGTGAACTTTCTGCTGATAAC
>CALEFT010000004.1 GCA_937876985.1 uncultured Clostridia bacterium
CATGCGCCTCTTTACGCCTAGTTCTTGGTCCTTCGTAGTAATTTTAATCTCGTTACCAACGATTACTGGCGCGATATGCTCGACATTTCTATACTTAACAATAGTTTCCCTATCAAATACATATCCCACATCTTTTGGTGACACTATCTTCTCGTATCGCTTCTCGTCAACTTTAGTAAATCCATAGTCCAAATCTGTTCTACTACTAGAGATAAGAAGTAACTTGTCATCTTCTATTACCTGCACTTCATACTCTCTATCATTCATGAATGCAAATTTACCTTGCATTTTTACAACATTCGAACCTTTCTTTATTTTGCGCACATTGAAATTTCTTAGATCAATTGGGTTCCATACTTGAATGATAGTAGGAATTTCTTTAAGATTCATTTTCATAAAAAAATAATCTCTATCCCACATCTTTAGATTATATTTCTCATATAATTCTCTACTATCTGTACACATTGTAGTTTGATTATTACGAATTACACTTATATCAAACCTATCTCCGTTATAAATTGCGGTAGTTTTTCTAAAGAACAAATTATCTATATCCAGAGTGGTCATTTTTTTGAAGTATTTAGAAATCTCATTAGGCTTGTCTTCAATAAACCCTTTTTCGATGTCTTCGTTATCATCGGAATTCAGAAACATCTCAACAAACTCTATATTCTCACCCCATGTGCTTTTCTTGAGATACACATTACCAGAGTAAAACTTATCTTGATACATTACAAATTTCCCGGAAATCACTGTCATGTTTTATATTCCTCCTCATACTATTTCAAAACCTTATTAGTATTTAATCTCTATTGACATTGAATTTAATTCTTTAAATATAAATATATCATTGATTGCACCACCTGTATATTGCGAACCCAAACTTAACTTAGGCACAGATATGTTAATAATCATTGCACTATCTATTTCTGTTTCCCCCATATGTTTCGAACAAAAACGACCCTACATGGCATTCGTCTTCGCGTGACCAGCGGTAGCGTCTGCTTTATGTAAAGTCGTTTATTTTATGGGTTTATATGTATGTGCAAATATTCAAACTAAAAATCAAAATCTAAGCATTTCCCTTCAATATTTTCAATGAAAATATTCTCTTCCTCTGTTATTCCTTTTTTTAATTTAAAGAGCTGAACTTTTGACAATGGTACTTTAAACTCAATTTCTCCTCTTTGATACTTTCCTGTTAATATTGAACCATATAATCTTTTTATAAAAGAAGACCATTGGGGTAAATTGGCATTATCAGATTTTTCTTCTAAATAACTTAATCCATCAGCCCTATAAAAAATTAATAACGCTATACTTAAATCACATTTTTCATTATCTAAAACTGCTTGTGGAATATCAAAACCATTATCCCAGTTATAATTATAAGCATAGACATATAAAATTTCTTGATCTTCTGTTTGAGATATAGTTCTTTTTACTTCATCATTATCAGTATCGTATAATAATGCTTTTACACTTGAAATTTTATTCTCATCCATTTATTGAATCCTCTCTAAGCTACGTTGCCACAAATCTACAGTTGCACCTTGACTTGGATATAATGGCAATCCGCTCTGTTGTAAATATTTTAAATTTTGTTGTAAATCATACACTTGTTTTTGCAATGCCTCAACACTTTGATTAATATCTATTCCATCAAGTTGAGTTCTAACAAATTCGTTGCATGTTGAATGGTATCCTCTATGTCTTGACATAGCACTTATGTCATCTGCAGGAGTTCTTAAAAATAGACCGTTTGAAGCATCATCTAAGTCCATTCCTAACCCTGTGGATAGATGCCATCCAAGCACAGTAATCGGCCTACACAGCAGTTGTTTTTCGCATGGGCATGCAATTCTGTTTTTCTCTGTTAATGCAGCTGGCTGATTTATAAAAGCAGACAAAAAATCAGCAGTATGTCTTTTATTCCAAATATCCTTGTCTCCTTAACTCCTGATTAATCTTTTCTTTACGCTCGTTATCTTCTAATATTTCCCAAGAATTATGTGTTACTTCAAACGCTTCAATTTCTTTTAATTGCTCTCCAAACTTATCATCTTCTATCATTTTTCTTTCAAGACAATTGGGACATTTTGTGTTAGGAATAGTATCTATTTTTTCACCGTCAACTTCATCACATGTTATTCCGTATACACTTGATACAATTCTCGCTAATTTGCTTGACGATATACTTATTCCATTTTCCAAACATAATTCTGCACAATATTTTTCTAATTCTTGTGTAATACTTTCGCTAAGCATATTTGCATAAGCACATATCTTCCCGCTTTTAGTAGAAACAATTCTTTCACCATATGTAGCGTTGGAAGTAAAATATAAGATACGCTCTGTTCCGCAATTTAAACATTTTCCATGTGCAACAGTAAGTTTAAATTTATTCATTCTATTATCCATTGCTAATCTCCTATCGGCATAACCATTTGTGGCGTAAATATTGTCAAAGTTATTTATAATAATATAGTTAATACCTGAACATCGGTATGATTCAATCAGGGTTTATACTTCACTTTCTATGGATTTCTCGCTAGTATCTCTTCTTGATAGTGCAAGATATGTTTCTCTAGAATCTATATCCTCAAAACTAAGATAATCTCTCATTTGCGCTCCTTAATTGCATGAACTCTTAATTATGCTCATCGTCTCGTGTCCACGTCTGCGTTAGTAGTTGTACGTCCATAAGATTGATGAATTTATAAAAACCTCCATCTTTATCCTTCTTCATGAAATTAGTAATTGCTAGTGCCACATTGTTTGTTGTTATTTTAATTTGATTACCAACAATTACTGTACCAATATAATTAAAGTATTTGTACTTGACGACAGTTTTCCTATCAAATACATATCCCACTTCTTTTGGTGACACTATCTTCTCATATCGCTTCTCGTCAACCTTAGTAAATCCATAGTCCAAATCTGTTCTACTACTAGAGATAAGAAGTAGCTTGTCATCTTCTATTACCTGCACTTCATACTCTCTATCATTCATGAATGCAAATTTGCCTTGTACCTTTACAACATTCGACCCCTTCTTTACTTTAGGAATATTAAACTTTGTTAAATCAATAGGCTTCCACACTTGAATAAAGGTAGGAATTTCTTTTAATGGCTTTATTTGAAAAAAGCAAGCTCGATTATACATCTCTAAGTTATATTCCTCATATAATTCTCCACTATCTGTACACATTGTAGTTTGATTATCATGAATTGTACTTATATCAAACCTATCTCCGTTGTAGATGGCTGTTGTTTCTCTTTCAAATAAGTTATCTATATCCAGAGTGGTCATTTTTTTCCAGTATTTAGAAATCTTATTAGGCTTGTCTTCAATAAACCCTTTTTCGATGTCTTCATTATCATCGGAATTTAGAAACATCTCAACAAACTTTATATTCTCACCCATTCTATTTTTATCAAAATACACATTACCTGAGTAAAACTTATCTTGATACATTACAAAATTCCCAGAAATCACTGTCATATTTCTATATTCCTCCTCATATTATATTGAAACGTTCTCTATCAAACACACCAACTAACTCCTCTGTTCCATCCGAATTAATTCTAACTAATTGCGCACCATTTGTCATCTCGCATCCAGAACTTATGCATTCTGGAATAATACTGCCGTTTTTTAAGGTTCAAGTGTGTATTTAAGATTTGTTCTTGTGTTTCAAACAACAAAACGACCCTACAAAGCATTCGTCTTCGCGTGACCAGCGGTAGCGTCTGCTTTATGTAGAGTCGTTTCTTTTATGGGTTTATATGTATGTGCAAATATTCAAACTAAAAATCAAAATCGGTGTTTTGTATTTGATGATCATTACCTCCTTGTCTTAGATTGTCTTGCTGCTGATGCCTCCGAGACATGGCGGCGATATGTGATAATGGATGCAGCGAATTTATGATGAATCTTGCTTGCCTCGTCTGCGATTTTCTGCATGCGGTTACCTGTAAGTCCAATGCGCTTACAGTAGTCGATAGTCTCTTCGATCTTACCAGATGAATAGTATCCATCGAGTAGGTGCTGATAGAACTTAGAGCGATCAAGCGCACGTTCAGAGAACTTGGATGCGTAGCATAATGAGAGCATGTTGTCGTAAAGTGAATGTGCTAGATATTCGTAGCCTTGGGATAGCAATTCATCGACTTGCTTGAAGACGAGAATAGACAATTCCTTGACAAGGAATCGGAGCTCACCTTCTTCGCGGTTCTCCATGCTCATATTGTGTGTCGAGACCTTCACAGAAACGACTGAATTTGTAGTGCGCTTCTGGTTAGCATCTGAATTTGACGATGGTTCTTCTGAAAGGCCATCAAATTGTTCTTCCATCACTTCATCTGATTCATCTTCCATGCCAAATACTTCGTCGTCATCGTTAAGCTCGAATGGCAAATCGGAAGCTGACGATGTGTTAGCATTAGTCTTGATATCTTCTTCTGACATAATGTGTTCTCCTTTGTAAGTTTGTAAAAATTATTAAAGTGAAAATTGTTCTAGAACTTATGAATAGCATAGCATGTTTAGGTGGGGAAAAGATGCGACAAATAAAGACAAAAAACGACAAATGGGCGAAGTGGGAAATGGGTGGAGAACGCCTGGTGGATAAGGGTTTTTGGGCTTTTCGAGAGGGGAGGCGGAAAAGACAAAAGTTTTTTCTTGCTTTTCGAGGAAGAAAATAAGGCAAAGAAGGCGGAAGCGTGCTACAATAACAGATAAGCTTTTTATTTTTTATAAATACTATTAAAGGAGAGTTTTTATGAAGGTTCTAGATCATATCGCGATTGCGGCGCCACAGATTATGCTACCTAAGGAGGGCACTGATCTTAAGAAGTGGTCCGTTATCGCTTGCGACCAATATACATCTGAGCTTGAGTACTGGCAGCAGGTTGAGGAAGAAGTTGGGGATGCACCATCTGCGCTTCGCTTGATTTTGCCGGAGGTATATCTTGGCAAGGAGAGCAAGGACGAGATTTCTGGTAGACTAGCAAAGATCAAGTCGACTGCGGAGAACTATCTTGAGAGCGGCGTATGGAAGAGCCTTGGAGATGGCTTTATCGTGCTTGATAGAAGTACACCTGCACATCCATCTCGTAAGGGACTGATTGTTGCAATTGACCTTGAGCAGTATAGCTACGAACCAGGTAACAAGGAGAAGATTCGTGCGACAGAGGGAACAGTAATCAGCAGAATTCCACCACGCGTAAAGATTCGTGCAAGCTCACCAGTTGAGGTGCCACATGTAATGCTACTTATTGATGACCCGGACAAGACGGTAATCGAGAAGGCGTGGGATATCTGTGTAGAGCGTAAGAATAAGCCAATTTACGATACAGACCTTATGCAGGATAGTGGACATGTGACAGGATACTTCATCAATTCTGTGACAGATATCTTCAGCATGGTAACAAATAATCTTGCAGAACTACTTGATAAGAGTGAGGATGGAATGCTTTTCGCTGTGGGCGATGGAAACCACTCGCTTGCTTCTGCGAAGAAGTACTGGGATACGATTAAGGACGACCTCGACATCAAGGACAGAGGCGACCACCCAGCTAGATACGCACTCGTTGAGGTAGTAAATATTCACGATGCTGGACTAGACTTCGAGCCTATCCACCGCGTAGTATTTGGCGTAGATTCAGAGACACTTATCGCGACAGCGAAGGAATACTTCAAGGACATGGGCTTTGGCATTGCTAAGGACATTCCAACTGATGGAACACAGTATATGGTAGTCGTAGAAGAAGGCCTAGAGAACAAGGTGATTACACTATCAAAGCCAACACATTCTCTAAGCGTAGGTTCTGCGCAGGGCTTCCTCGACGATATCGCGAAGTCAAATGAGGATGTAGAAATCGACTACATTCACGGCGAGGATTCCGTTACAAAGCTTGCTACAAAGGGCAACTGCGGAATTATTTTGCCACCTGTTTATAAGAATGCTTTCTTCTCTACAATCGCTGCTGACGGCGTATTCCCAAGAAAGACTTTCTCGATGGGAGAGGCTTTTGAGAAGAGATTCTATCTCGAGGCAAAGCTAATTATTAAGTAATTATTGATTATTGAGGAACTGACCACGGTATGGCTGACGACATCAATCTACAAACTACTAGCAAGAAGGGCAAGAAGGTCTTCATTATTGGAGCTGGGCTATCCGGCTTAGTTTGTGGTATGCGTTTGGCAAGAGCTGGCTTCGAAGTAAATATCAGTGAGCAGCTCACATACCCAGGCGGTCAGCTATCCTATAACAGAATCGGAAGAGAATATCTAGAGACAAATCCACACCACTTAAGGCGTTCGGATAAGGCCTTGCTCGCACTTTGCAGGGAGCTTGGAATTAACGATACCATTGAGTGGTTTGATTCTTTTTGGCATGGAAGAGCTTCGCGTAAAAAGCTCGGATATTTTGAAGGCGGCTTTAACACCTTGATTTCTCGTCTAACGAATGAGATTACAGAGCTTGGCGGAACTATCGGATATTCAGCTACTGTTGCCGAGATTACTAGAAATCCAAATTATGCGAATAGTAACAATACCGCCAACGAGCCGGAATTCATCGTTAGCTGCGTACTCAATAATTCGAGCAAAATGGATTTTTTCGCAGACTATGTAATCTGTGCTACGAGCTGCCGCAACTTTATCAATGTCAGCAATTCCCTTCCAATAGGAATCGACATAAGAGACCAGCTGATGGATATCAAGTATTCGGCTGAGATTTCACTCATGATGGTTCTCAAAACAAAGCCTTCCGAAGTATATTTCCAGAAGACACTAAGTTCGTTGCCATTTAATAGGATTGTGAACCACACGACTTGCTTTGGAGAGCGTAACTATGAAGGACACGTAGTATATCTCGTTGGCGATTGTTCTGTATCCGACAGCCTATGGATTGAGTCCGATGCGAAGATTAAGGATTTGTATTTTGATTCGTATCGTAAGCTTTTCCCAAGCGTAACAAGAAACGACATCAAGGCGTGGAGACTTAAGAAGAATCGCTATACATATTCAACGCACTTCCCTGTATCTAGCCTAATCTCGCCAATAGAGAACTGCTACATCTGCTCGTCGGCGCTTAGGTTGGAAAGCGAGGTACCGCCGCCGTCTAACAAGAGCGCGTCGCTTACAGCAAAAAAGCCGTCGCCAGAGAATCGAATGGACATCTGCGTCAACATCGCGAACAAGATTTGCAACATGATAATAGAATCGGACAAAGGAGTTAGTATAAATGAGTCAAAACAAGAATAAAGCCACAAAAAGCAAGCAAAACCAGAACACTTCTAGCGTTCAAGGCGGCTTCAAATTTGGTGGCCACAAGCTAAGCCTTAAAAACGCCAAGCTATCATATTATTTCTATCTTGGACTACCAATTATATTCTTGCTAGCTGGTCTACTAAGCTACGTCCTTATGGGCTTTACAAACACCATCAACCTGCTTATGTGGGCAGCTACAATCCTCGTGTTTGGCAGCCTCGCGCTTCCAATCACGACATATTTCTTCAGAGGCTTCGACGCAGGAAAGCACATCGCAAGTAAGCCAATCGGAATTCTTCTTACAGGCGTCGTCGTATGGACACTAACTCACATCGGCATAATGCGTCTTAACGCGCTTTGCATAGTAATCACAATGATTCTTATGTTCATTTTGCCACTTCTTAATAAAAACGTCCGCGACAATTTCGTTTACTCTTTGAAGTCTCCTTCTATGTCGAAAAACATGCTTTTCGAAGAAGGCCTATTCCTACTAGTCCTCATTATCCTATGCTACTTTAAGGGCTTCTTCCCTGACATCAATGGTCAAGAGAAAGTCATGGACTATGGCTTCCTAATGACAATGCTTCGCGCAGACACACTTCCTGCAAACGACATGTGGCTTGCTGGCGAGACGATAAACTACTATTATTTTGGACAATACCTATACGCGATGATTACGAAGCTTTGCGGAATCGGCTCCGGCTACGCATACACAATTTCTATGTGTACTTCAATCGCATTGCCTTTTACTCTGGCGTATTCAATCGGCGCGATGCTTATCGAGCTTGCTACAAAAAACAACTTCAAGTGCTCTTTCCTAACTAAGTACGTAGTTGGAATACTTGCTGGCTTTACGACGACTATCTTCGGTAACTCGCACTCTTTCTTCTACAACGAGGCCTACCCTGGAAACAAAATTCTTAACTGGCTTCAGACTCGTGGAGTAGAGGTTGGACGCACAGATGATTTCTTCTACCCAGACAGCACTCGCTTCATTGGACATAATCCTGACTCGGCAGTAAACGGGTCCTTAGGCGACTACACTATCCACGAATTTCCATTTTATTCATATCTTGTCGGAGACTTACATGCGCATGTAATCTCGATGATTGTAGTAATGACTATTATTCTTTTGTGCATTGTCTTGATGGACAAGGCGACAACACTTCGTAACACTGGCAGGATTAATTCCTCTGTTTCTAGCAACAAAGCTGCCTCTGCTGCCGCTACCGCAAATGCAGATTCGGACGCAAAGGCTAACGCAGAAGCTTTGGACGGAACTATTAGCTTCATGAACATCCTAAAATACAACACCCGCAATGTTCTTGATGCATTTAAGCCAATCTTTCCAGAGCTTGTCGCACTCGGCATTTTGCTCGGAATCGCTTCGATGACAAACTATTGGGATTTCCTCATTTACTTCATCGTATGCGCGATGACACTTCTTGTATATTTTACAGTTACAACCAAAGACTTCTCCTCCATTCCAGGCGCGATTTTCTTCTTCCTGGAGCTTGGCGGAATTCTCGCAATCTACATGATTTCCTCTGAGATTGTACTCGTGCATCTACTCTTGCAGCTAATGCTCCTCGGAATCATGGTAGTTCTCTTGAACTACTTCCCAGTAGCACTCACATACACAACAACTGCATTGTCGTTCCTATTTACTTCTGCACACATCGTGTCGCTTACATTCAACCTAAACTTCGACATGATCTCGAACGACATTGCTCTCGTACAAAACACGTCGTCCCCATTCCAATTCTTCATCTTGTGGGGCACACACCTAATAATCACAGTCTCATTTATTATCTATACTGTGTTTAGTAAGAATTACCTTTTCGTGAAGGGCAAAAAGCTCACCAAAGTGGTCGCAAACACTGGCTCTTCCAGGCAGCCTACCTTCGGCACTCCTTCTGGCGGCTACACCAACGTAGTCTCACGCTTCTTCGGCGAAAAGAACATCGCAGATGTATTCGTATGCGGACTTTCCGTTGTCGGAATCTTGATGCTAATCGCGCCAGAGATAATCTATGTACGCGATATCTACACAAGTGGCTATCTACGCTCGAACACGATGTTCAAGTTCACTTTTGCTGCATTCATTTTGCTATCGCTAAGCATCGCATACATTGTGCTTAGATACTTCTGGGCACGCGACAAGAAGGACAATCCGAACTCCGCTGGAATGATCCTATCCATCGCCTCCGTAGTTCTACTACTCATGCCTGCATTCTATCCATTCGCAGCACTCCCGCAGCGCTCAGGCGAGCTAATCAAAAAGAATTTCAAGACACTCGACGGCACAGCGTACCTAGCTACATATGCTAGCCCAGCGTTCGGAACACTCGAAGAAGATCCATACTACGCAGGAAACCTCATCGACTACGTAAACGTAATCAACTGGTTCAACGACAATGTCGAGGGCACTCCAGTAATCTGCGAAGCTAACGGACTATCCTACACAGACTACAACATGGTATCTGCCTACACTGGACTACCAACCGTTCTTGGCTGGCAGACACATGAGTGGCTCTGGAGATTCCACGGAATAGTCGACGAAGAGACAGACCTATTCATCTCAGACCCAGAAAACGACGTATGGGCCAACTACCTCTCACCTCGTGGTAACGACCTACTTGCAATCTACACATCGCAAGACCCAATCTATGTCAGAAGCCTCCTCGACAAATATAATGTCGAATACATCATCCTAGGCGACCTCGAGCGCGAAAAATACGGCTTCGACAACAGTGCCATCATCTCGCAGGTTGCTTCGCCAGCTTATATCTCTGGCAACTGCACTGTTTATCGTGTAGCAAGATAAGTTGGTTAAAAAGCTAATTTAGATTGGCGAATTGATTATTATAAACGATACCCCTTGGCAGAGAATATTTTGCCAAGGGGTGATTGTTTATCTAATTTATGTAGCGATTCATTTGTTCAGTATATTTATACTGACATAACACCATATTTCTAACTGGAATGACTCGATCAACTGGAATATTAAGCTGATTAGCTACATCTTCACAAGAAGTAATCATATGTCCATTTGAATTAAGCAGCGCATTAATTATTTCCTGATGTCTCTTGTTAATCCAAGTAGCACAGCGCATTCTATGTATTGGCAAAACGTCATTATTCATACACATCTTCAAATCACCTCCTAGTGTTGTGCTTGCTGATGCTTTTCGAGGAAGGCGTTGATTAAATGATAGATGCGAGAGTTTATTTGAGAGCCAAGAAAATAATAAAGCCAACCATAAGCACGTTGCAAACAATAGCAAGAGGAATTATAACCTTAAAACTTAAATGCTGTGTCTTATGACGGAAGACATTCATTCCGAGAAGTGCGCCGATGCCGCCACCAAGGAAAGCTGAGCCGAAGAGGACCTTCTCTGGAATTCTCCACATGTTGTGCTTTGCCTTAAACTTGTCGATACCGAATAAAGCGAAGGCTACGACGTTAATTAGAGCAAGATATCCTACGATAACTAATATAAGGCTTTGAAGTTCCATTTTTTAGTTCCTCCGTGTGACTTGTTTGTGAGATTTTAATCTGCTTCTATTATAGCATGCTGTCAAGTGTGGCTGGTCCTCAAGGGAGTCTGTCTACGATAAAAACTCATTTTCTTAGTTTTTATCGTAGTCGGAGCAGTGGTTTGTTGCTTGTGATTTAGCTTGAGTTACGATAAAAAATCATTTTTTTGATTTTTATCGTAGTGTTTTTATTATGAATGAGCCTATTTGTAGAGGCTGACTACGATAAGAATTCATTTTCTTGATTTTTATCGTAGTTTGAATAAAATAGAGCCTTAAGAAGAGCGTGTTTTTCTACGATAAAAATGTGTTTTTTCAATTCTTATCGTAGTTTGAACCATTAAGATAGCTTCTAACTAGCTGCGACGATACGATAAAAACTTAATTTTGAGATTTTTATCGTAGTCCATCGCTTTATTAGCTTGCAACCACAAACAAGCAAGCCACTAACAAACCATCTTATGAATTGAAGGTTGCAACAAGTCCAAAATCAGCGAGTGTTTCTACTACATCTAGCATTTGCTCATGCGTAGGTTCTGGCGTAGAAGTGAGCGTATATTCTAGTCCCAAGTTCTCCCATTTATATTCGCCAAGCTTATGGAACGGAAGTAGTTCAATTTTCTTAATTGTGCGATAGCGCGACAAAAGTTTTCCTAGTGCGACAATGTCCTCACGAGAATCGGTTAGTCCTGGTACGACAACATGGCGAATCCATATTGGTTTGTTTGTTGCCTCGCAATAATCCAAGGTCGCAAGAGTGTTATCTATCGGCGCACCTGTAATTTCTTCGAACTTCTTGCTGTCAGCTGACTTTATGTCGAGCAGTAGCATGTCTGCTGCGTCAATTAGTTCCTTTGATTTCTCAAGTGGCATCGCTCCTGAAGTATCAAGCGCAGTATGAATCGAACGCTCGCGAAGTCCCTGCAAAAGCTCTAGGCAAAAATCATGTTGATACATAGGCTCTCCACCAGAAATTGTGACTCCACCATTTGCATAGAAGCCCTTATAGCGCATAACGTCCGCGATTATCTCAGAAGACAGCTTCGCCTGCCCCTTGCCTGTCCAAGTGTCAGGATTATGGCAATATTTACAGCGCAGCGGACAGCCAGTAAGGAAGACGATGTAACGAATTCCTGGACCATCTAGCGTACCAAATGTCTCTATCGAATGAACGTAGCCTATATTTGCACCTTGCATCCTTATCCCCTCTCGAAAAGCAAGACGCCACAAGAACCAAAACTCTTGTGGCATCTAATTTAAGTCGAAACATATTAAATCTTTGTATGGAATGTACGTGCGATGACTTCCTCTTGTTGCTCACGTGTGAGCTTGATGAAGTTTACAGCGTATCCAGAAACGCGGACTGTGAGCTGTGGATATTTCTCTGGGTGATCCATAGCGTCAATTAGTGTTTCACGGTTAAGTACATTGACATTGATGTGGTGTCCATCCTCTAGGATGTAATTATCAAGCAATGTGTAAAGGTTCGTGATTCTTGAATCCTCGTCTGCACCAAGTGCTGTTGGCACGATGGAGAATGTATAGCTGATTCCGTCTTCTGCAAACTCGTATGGGAGCTTACTTACAGAAAGCATAGAAGCAATTGAACCATTTTGGTCACGACCATGCATTGGATTTGCTCCTGGTGCAAATGGCTCTCCAGCCTTACGTCCATCTGGTGTAGAACCAGTCTTCTTACCGTATACGACATTGGATGTGATTGTAAGAATCGACATTGTGTGACGCGCATTACGGTAGGATGGTACCTTCTTAAGCTTAGAGATGAAGCGGCGTGTAATTTCTACTGCGATGAAGTCTACTCGTGGGTCGTTATTTCCGAACTTCGGATAGTCTCCTTCTACGATGTAATCTGTTACGAGGCCGTTGTCGTCACGAACTACCTTTACCTTAGCATACTTAATTGCAGAAAGTGCATCTGTTACTACTGATAGTCCAGCAATTCCGCAAGCAAGTGTTCTGTCGATGTCTGTATCGTGAAGTGCCATCTGGATTTTCTCATAGCAATACTTGTCGTGCATATAGTGAATTACATTAAGTGTATTCACATATAGAGCAGCAAGCCAGTCAAGGATTGCGTCGTACTTCTTTACTACGTCTTCATATTCAAGATATGTACCACGACATGCAAGAAGCTCCGGTCCAATTTGCTCACCAGTACGCTCGTCTCGACCACCGTTAATGGCGTAGAGCAATGCCTTTGCGAGGTTGGCGCGTGCACCAAAATACTGCATTTGCTTACCAATGACCATTGCAGATACGCAGCAAGCGATACCGTAATCGTCACCAAAGCGCTTACGCATCAAGCGGTCACTCTCATATTGAATGGAGCATGTCTCGATAGACATCTTCGCACAATATCTCTTGAAATTTGTTGGAAGGTGTGTGCTCCAGAGGACCGTCATGTTTGGCTCTGGTGCTGGACCTAGGTTCGTAAGCGTATGGAGGAAGCGATAACTCATCTTTGTTACCATATGACGGCCATCTGCACCAACGCCTCCGATGGATTCTGTAATCCAGTTTGGGTCACCGCTGAAGAGCTCATCGTATGCTGGAGTTCTAAGGAAACGAATAATTCTTAGCTTGATGATGAAGTCGTCAACGATTTCCTGAATCTGTGCCTCTGTATAGCGGCCTTCCTCGAGGTCTCTTTCTGCATAGATGTCGAGGAATGTGCTAACTCGGCCAAGTGACATAGCCGCACCGTTCTGCTCCTTAACTGCTGCAAGATATGCGAAATATAGCCACTGGAAGGCTTCCTTCGTATCAGTAGCCGGACCAGAAATGTCGTAGCCATAGGAAGCTGCCATCTCCTTGAGCTTATAAAGTGCACGTACCTGCTCTGCTTGCTCTTCGCGCTCGCGGATGTGCTCGTCGCTCATGTATGGATGGTCGAAGTCGTCTCTCATTCTTACCTTGTTGCGAATGATCTTGTCTACACCATAAAGTGCAACTCGACGGTAGTCTCCGATGATTCGTCCACGACCATATGCATCAGGAAGTCCAGTAATGATTCCACTCTTACGAGCAGCACGCATTGCTGGAGTATATACATCGAACACGCCATCGTTATGTGTCTTTCGATAATCAAAAATGTCGTTAATACGCTCGTCTTCGTCATAGCCGTAGGCACCAAGAGCATTCTTCACCATGCGCATACCACCAAAAGGCATAACCGCACGCTTTAGCGGCGCGTCCGTCTGAAGTCCAACGATAATCTCGTCGTCCTTGTCGATATAACCTGGAGCATATGCATTAATGTCGGAAATCGTGCTCGTATCAATATCGAGGACGCCGCCCTTCTCACGCTCCTTGCTCATCAAATCTATAATCTTCGCCCAAATTCTCTTGGTTCTCTCAGTAGGCGCCTCTAGGAACGACTCGTCGCCCTCATATGGCGTATAATTCTTTACGATAAAGTCTCTAACATTGATGTGGCTTGACCACTTTCCAGGATTAAACTCTCTCATGAGATACCTCCTAACAATAATTACCCTCTACGCTTATCTTACCATATGAAAATTATTTACCAACTTGTTTTCTTTACAAAAACTCTCTCGAAAAGCATTGCATTTTTGTATTCACTAACAATGATTTTGGATTTGCTTATGTTCTCATTCAACTTTCTCGAAAGCGTCAGCGCCATGCTTGCACCATGGGCAGATGAAATCCTCTGGAATCTCTTCGCCCTCTGCACATTCGTACACGTAATTACAGATTGTGCAAACGTACTTGGTGCTTTTCGAGGCTGGCTTAGAGGAGGATTCTGATGAAGATGCCGAAGCGGGCTTTGGCTTAACCTGCGACTGGTAGTACATGTAGGTCATGGACGGATCCTTGCTAAGCTCTTTGGTAGCAGTAACCTTGGCGAAGAAAACCGTGTGGGTGCCAAGGTCGTTAGAAGAGACCACCTCGCAGAAAATCGCAGCGTTCGCACAGTCGTTAAGATATGGAAGACCGTCGTCAGCATAGCTTAGCTTGTCGTAGTTTGTGAACTTGTCTGTGTCGCGCGAGGACGCGAAGCCGAAGTGCTTAAACATGTCAAAGCCTGCCTTCGTGGACAAAATGGATACCGCGAACTTGCCCGTTTGCTTGATTAGCTCAGCGGTACGCGAAGAATTGTTGACCGCAATGCTCACCTGAAGCGGAGTGTCGGTTACTTGCGCAAACGTGTTGATGATGCACGCTGCCTTCAAAGCGTTACTATTTGTGCCCTCGCTTGTTGCTAGAACATAAAGGCCATATGGAACATTAAATAGTAGTTTTGCGTTAACTTGTTCACTCATAATTAAACCTCTTTCTTCATCTGCCCTTCAAAGTGGTGCAGGAATTGTTGCAAGAAGCTGATTCTTCCACTCCTCGTAGTTTGCCATATCTGTTGACTTAAGACTAGATTTGAATGATAGATCCTTGTCGAGAATTGTTGAATTCTTAAGGCCTGACAAGATTTCTCTCATGCCGCGTGCTGCAACTGGTGCCCAAGAACCATTCTCTGCAAGCGCGAATGTCCTATTAGCTAGCTGTCTATTTTTAAGTTCCTCGCATAGTGTCGCGATTGGTGTAAATAGCATCGCGTCATGCGTGATGGACAAAATTGCAATATGGCTATATTCGAAGGCAGCCGACACAATATAAGAAACATCCATTCTTGTCGCGTCGAGAATCTTTGTCTTCACGCCCTTGTCATTTAAGTCACTAGCAAGCTTTAGCGCCGCCTTAGCAGTATTTCCGTAGATGCTTCCAAACACGATAAGCACGCCATTTACTTCTGGCTCATAACTTGCCCATGCCTGATATTTGTTAAGGAATAGGCCAAAGCCGCCCTCGTCGTCATTTCTCCAAAGAAGTCCATGTAGTGGTGCAACAATCTTAATATCCTTGAAGTTTGTAACAACCTTATTGAGTGCATTTTTTACCTGGAGGCCGTATTTTCCAACGATATTTGTGTAGTATCTTCTCGCCTCGCCCACATATTCGTCAAAAATCTCGCGACTTCCAAAGAGCTCGCCATCGTCCGCGCCAAAGCTACCAAACGCGTCAGCACTAAAGAGCACACCCGAAGAAGGCAAGTACGACATCACAACCTCCGGCCAGTGTACCATCGGAGTCTCAATAAACATGAGCTTGTCGCTTCCAATCTCTAGCTCACTTCCCTCCTTGATAAGATGCAATCTGTCGTCTGCCTTAAGCTTTGCTGCTAATTCTTCCTCGAACTGCTCGAAAAGCCTAAACGCCTTCTCAGAAATCACGAGCTTACATTCTGGATATTTCTCTAGCACCATATAAGCTGTCGCAGAGTGGTCTGGCTCCATATGTGAAACCACAAGAAAATCTAATCCTCTGTCGCCAAGGACCTCCTCTACGTTATCAATCAACGTTCTTCCAATTGCAAGGTCTACCGCATCCATAAGCACCGTCTTCTCATCGACGATAAGATACGAGTTGTAAGTAACTCCTGCTGGCAAAGGATATGCTCCCTCGAACAAATCCAAATGGCGATCACTGCCACCTACATAATAAATGTTTTCTGTAATTTTCTTCATTTTTGTTCCCCTTTCTGCTTTGTTCTTTCTCTCTATATTATAAAGGTATTGTAGCTTTTTCGCATTCGAAAATACTGCTTCTTTGTGGCAAGTTCTCTCGCAAAAATCTACCGCGACAATCTTAAACTATTAAGCACTACACTTATACTACTAAAGCCCATCGCGGCGGCAGCGAACATCGGACTCATAACAAGCCCAAGCCCAGCGAAAACCCCTGCCGCAACTGGTATCAGAATAATGTTGTACAAGAACGCCCACATCAGGTTTTGCTTAATGATTCGAAGCATTCTTCGCGACATAGTTATCGAGTCTACTAGGCTAGACAAATTGCTATTCATCAAGACTACCTGCGCACTTTCTACTGCGATATTACTTCCACTTCCAATCGCGATTCCGACATCACTAGCAGCCAATGCTGGCGCGTCGTTGATTCCGTCGCCGACCATCGCTAACAAGCCTTCGCTTCTGTCCTTGATAGAGGACACCGCCTCCGACTTACCCTCTGGCCTAACCTCAGAAACAATCCTATCGGCATCAATTCCGACCTCATCGGCAATCAGCCTAGCCGCACTTTGTTTGTCGCCAGTAATCATGTAGACATTTATGCCCATCTCGCTAAGCTTTCCAATCGCGCCCGAAGAATCCTCTCTAGCACTATCAGCAACATAAATCGCACCGACAAATTCCCCGTCACGCGCCACTAGTAGGCTAGTCTCTAATCTTCTTAGCACCCCATCGAAAAGCACTCCATTATCCTCAAGCAAGGCATTGTTTCCTACCAAATACTTGTGTCCGTCTACTGTCGAGACCATACCCTTACCCGGTATCTCGGAAACCTCGATGAATTTCTCAATCTTAGTCGCATCAAATACGCCCTTATCCTTCGCATATGTAACGACTGACCTCGCAAGCGGATGACTGCTGTTTTGCTCAATTAGTGCAACGTCACGTAGCACCTCGTCGTCAACATCGCAAAGCACGACCTCTGGCCTACCGACCGTAATGGTGCCAGTCTTATCAAGTGCAATATCGCTAATGCGAGCTAACTGCTCGACTGCCTCGCCAGACTTGAAAAGTATCCCCTTCTTAACAGAAGCACCTGTTCCAAGCAATATCGCAAGCGGAGTCGCAAGTCCCATCGCACATGGACACGACACGACCAAAACCGCTACCATTCTGCTTATCACAAACTCAATATCTTGACCAAGAAGCGCCCAAACAATCGCCGTCACGATACTGATACCAATAACAACTGGAACGAATACACCAGCCACCTTGTCTGCGATGTTGGCGATTGGAGCTTTTCGAGCGTTGGTGGTCTCAACAAGCTCAATTACGCGCGACAAGGTCGAGCTAGAACCAACACCCGTCGACCTAACGATGGCGTTACCTGAAGTTACAACCGTACCAGATACCACATCACATCTCGTGTCATTAGCACAAGGCTTACTCCCGTTAGGCTCGTTCTCATTAGACTTGTTCGCACTAATCGATACAGGAATGCTCTCGCCAGTAATGAAGGCCTCGTCGACCAACACGTGACCGCTAACAACAATGCCGTCAGCAGGAACAACATCCGCAGCAGAAATCAAGAACAAATCGCCAACCTCAAGCACATTCGGAGAAACCTTAGTCGGGTTAGAGCCCTGCTCGTCGTCGACCACAGTGATTTTTGAAGGCAAAAGCATCGCGAGCGCCATCTGACTATTATTCGTACCGCGCCTAGCCATCGCATCGAACATTCTACCAAGGCAGACAATCGTGAGCACCATGGCCGCCGACTCAAAATAGTACGCATGGTAGAACGCCTCCACCGCTGCAACATCGTTAGCAGAAAGATTTATCGCGATATATATTAGCTGATAAAGCCCGAACAAAACAGACGCCGCGCCGCCAAGAGCAATGAGCGTATCCATATTCGCTGACCCCTTGAACAAATGCTTAAAGCCGACAACAAAAAACTCTCGGTTAATAATGAGTACCGGAATCGTGAGCAAAAGCTGCACAACACCATACAAAACCAAGTTCTCGGTACCACCAAAAGTGTCCACCAAAAACCTTGGCGGCTCAACACCAAACCAGCCAAAATACATCTCGTACATCGCGAGAAAATTAAGCGGAATCAGGCACAAAAGCGACCACACAAAGCGCCACCTAAGACTCAAAATCCTGTCAACTGCCTCTGCATCCATCTTAAGAAGCTTGTCCTTGAAAGTCTTGTCATCGACCACAATCGGATAGCCTGCGCCGCTTACCGCATCGAGCACAGCCGCCTGAACATCCGAAGCCTTGAAGCCGTCAGCATCGAAGCTAACCTCCAACGTCGCAAGAGACAAATTCACTACCGCCGACAAAACTCCGTCGACCTTGCCTGCCGCCTGCTCGACTCTCGCCTGGCACGCCGCACAATTCATTCCGGAAACACTGAACTTAATCTGCCTAACCATATTTGTCTCTCCAGTTTTTGCTATTTCTTTCTACTAGCAAGTTAACACAACTGCCCCCTCGAAAAGCGTAACAATTGTTCCAAATAAAATCTTTCGCATTCTTTCTTGGACATATGTCTCTTTGCCTTTTATACTTTACTATCAAAAGCAATTCTAATATAATCAACTAGTATTTTTCATCCCAAATCAAACCCAAAGTCGATTATTCTTACAATATCGAAACGGCACAGTAGGTATGGGATGAAGGCAAGCAAATGCTTTTCGAGAAGGAGAAAAAACATGAAGAAGTTATTAGCTACAATTCTTAGTGCAGTTCTTCTATGCGGTGCGCTCGTAGGCTGCTCCAAGGAAGATGATTCCAAGAAGCTAGTTGTTGGATTCGACCAAGAGTTCCCACCAATGGGTTTTGTTGACGAGAACGGCGACTACGTTGGATTTGACCTCGACGTTGCAGAAGAAGTTGCAAACAGACTTGGCATGGAGTTTGTTGCACAGCCAATCGCATGGGACGCGAAGGACGTAGAGCTTGAGTCCGGCAACATTGACTGCATCTGGAACGGCTTTACAATGAACAACCGTGAGACACAGTACACATGGTCTGAGCCATACATGGACAACGCACAGATCGTACTCGTTCGCCCGGATTCCGGAATTACAACACTTGCAGACCTTGAGGGTGCAATCGTTTGCGTACAGAAGGATTCCTCTGGACTTGCAGCACTTGAGGACAACCCAGAACTAACAGCTACTTTCGGTGACTTGATTCAGGTAGATTCATATTTGAACGCAATCATGGAGCTAGAGTCTGGTGCAGTTGACGCAGTAGTAATGGATGAGCTCGTTGCATTCTATGAGTGCGGAGCTGCTGACGGCGAGTTCCTAATTCTTGACGAGGCAATTTCCTCTGAGCAGTATGGCGTAGGCTTCCTCCTCGGAAACGAAGAGCTCCGTGACCAGGTACAGGCTACACTTGAGGAAATGGCAGCAGATGGCACACTCGCAGAAATCTCTATCGAGTGGTTCGGCGAGGACATCACAACTATTGGCTAATAACATATATTAGCTAATCACCTATTTGAACATTTAAGGTCTCCAGGGCATCCTGGAGGCCTTTTTGTTGATAGATTTGTTTCCTTGTATTCCACGAATATTTTCAATCAAAAAGAATTAAAACATCCTTATGGCATGACGAGTGCTATTAAAAATTATGAATGATTTGCAAACAACATCTTGTAATTAGCACTACAGACTTGATTCTCGAGATTGTTAGTTCTAATCTTTTTATACTTATAGGCTTAAGCGACTAACGCTAACGATGCTTTTTCTATTAGCAAGGAGGCAGGACAATGAACATTTCACATTTAATAAAATTTCAGAAGATAATAACTTGTTTAATTTGTGCTATATTCATGATTATATTGATTCCTGTAACTTCACGAGGAAGTGTTACGGCAGGTACATACGATTATTTTGAGTATGAAGTTAATGCTGATAATACTATTACGATAACAGGTTGTTTTGGATCAAACATAATAGATTTTTATGACTTAAATCTAAATCCTAATCTTGAAATACCAGCAGAAATAGGCGGGAAGCCTGTAACTTCGATTGGTCAGAGTGCATTCAGTGGTTGTTATTTTTTAGAAAGCATAACAATTCCAGATAGTATAACATCAATTGGTCCGAGCGCATTCTCTTTTTGTGGGGCATTAAAGAATATCACAATACCAGAAGGTATCACTTCAATTGAATATTCGACATTTGCTCATTGTGTATCATTAGAGAACATAACAATCCCAGATAGTGTCACTTCAATTGGTGAGGAGGCATTTTTTTATTGTAGATCTCTAAAGAATATCACTATCCCAAATAGTGTTGAAGCTATAGGGGACAGAGCTTTTTATAATTGTACATCGCTAGAGAATGTAGTAATACCAGAAAGTGTTACTTCAATTGGCGATAGTGTGTTTGGGACACGACCAACGTTTGTCAATGATTTTTCTATATTAGATTATTTTCGGGATACAGAGTTAGTAATCGCATTTATTATCGTTCTAATAATTATTCTATGTGTCTTATTATGTGTCTCATTGATTATTAGAAAGATTAAAAAAAGAAAAAAGACAATACCAACAAATAAACAGATGTAAATCCGAAGGAGAAATACCCGGAGTCGTAGAGGCATTCCGGGTATATTTTTTACTTATTCCACGAATAACTAACCAAAAAGCTGGAATAATCTAACTCTCCTCGTAGCTACTATTTTACTTCTTCATATCCAGAAAACTTTAACGCCTCGATTAACTCCTCTTCACTCTTGTAGCCTAGTCGCTTAATATCTTTCCTCTCGATGTGCGTTTTGTCTCCTATATATGTCTGGATTTTAACTTCGCCTTGCTGGATCTCTTTTACGATTACTCCGTCTACTGTTTGGATGCGTAATGTAATCAATTTACTCGACTCCTTATAGGTTGGTATGGTTACTATTTTACATGGTGAAGGGGATTGGAAGAGACGTGGATAAATAAAGGAAGATATTTAAATAAATTGTTTGCTTTGTACTTGGATTATAGGATATAACGATAATTAATATTGAGCTTCTCCTACGAGTAAGATAAGCTCATCATTGCCCCATAAACGTATGCAATTCATTCCGATAATACTTTCGTCTTCAGAATAAGCCAATACTACATTGAATGTAAATTCGGTCAGACCACCATTATTCAAATTGCTCACATGGATTCCTAAAATATCTCTAGTCCACTCACCGTAATCCCAAGCACGATTTCTTCCACCTATGCTCAAATCAAGCGTTTCTCTATCCTCTATCGTATAATCGCCCCATATTTCGAATAATTCATCTATTTCTTCATCGAAGTCATCCGTGTCCCTCACGGCTTCACAGAACATAGACTTTAATCCTTCTTTGTCTCCAGCCTCAAGATAGTCTAATATCTCATATGCATAGCGCTCGCCCATAGACTCTGAGGATTCATAATTCTCAATCTGATCCATCTTAAGTTTTATTTCACTACATCCTGATAGAAGAAGTGTGAGCATTAATAGTATTGCTAGTATTATCTTTTTCATAATTACTTCTCCTTACCAATATGGTCACTGAATACAATATACACAGAAAGAGCCTCATCGTCAAAAATGAATTCCAAGGGTGTCATAATCATCCTCGGCTTCATACCAACTAGGAACATAATATAAGCTTGTCTGCATTGGTA
>CALEFT010000005.1 GCA_937876985.1 uncultured Clostridia bacterium
TCATCCTCGGCTTCATACCAACTAGGAACATAATATAAGCTTGTCTGCATTGGTAGTTCATACGGTGCAACATCATATACGTAGATTTCCTCATCTGGCAAGAACCAATAATCATCTAGTTAACGTTTATAATAATTGTCACCTGCAATAGATGACAACACAAATATCTAAATATACAAAGGCTATAATATCAAGATTGACTTAAGCACTTTTTATCAAAATGCTGAATTTGCTGAAAATACTGCAAAAACAAGCTTTATCATCACTTTTCAAGTAATATTATATGGCTCGCGGGACAGCTAATACTTAGCTCTTGAACATAAATACTTCACATCTATCAGCGAAGTGTTCAAATTCGTGTAAGGACTCATTTGTCAAAGTGTAAATTTCTTTCCACTTAATTATCTCAATGGCGTCCTTCTCTACCTCGAACAAACGTCGCATAGAAGCAGAAAAATATCTCTCACCTTCGTCGCACAATTCATTTATCTCGATAATGTGCTTTTGCAAATTCCACTTGCTTGTGTTGTAGCGAATATCATTAAGTACTTCTATTAGGTATTTGCTTGCACCATTAATATTTGAAAGAGATGCAATTATATCTTCACGAAGTTCAATTACATTATATGCAACTAACGTGTTTCCAAGATTCTCAATTGCGTCAGTGATTGTCTCGAGAGAACGAGCAATTTCAAAATAAACCATTGCTTCATCATCATTTCTCAAATCGTTGTCGCGATAATGTACTACAAGAGAATGCATAAGATTATCTGCTTCAGATTCGACTACTGAAACGCGACGCGCGATTGTTTCTGCATCAGAAATAAAATCTATTACCTCACAAAGAATTGTAGTCTCTTTTACAACTAGGTCGGAAAGACTAATTAACACATCAAAAATACGATCTCTTACAGCCGGTAACATATCCTATTCCCCCAAATAGTTTAATCACATTACTAGGAGAATTATATCACGGAGTTTTATATTTTGCGACTTTAACGGAACAATAAAGAACCTCGACTATTTCTAGTCGAGGCTCTTGCAGTAAAAGTATGTCAATATTATTGAATTCGCTAGATTAGATAGCAGATACCTTAGTAACATCAGCATCCTCAGACTCTGTAGAATCGATGAGGTTAATGTTGTTAGGTGTGCAAAGGAAGATTGTGTTAACCTTTGTTGGCTTAACTGTTCCATCCAATGCGTATACAGAACCACTGATGAAGTCAACTACACGCTGCATTCTGTGTAGACGCTGTGCCTCTGACTCGTTTACTGTGTTCTTTGTTGTAAGGCTGCAAATAACGATGTGTCCCTGACGAATGTGATCACAAACGATCTGAGATGTTCTGATATCGTAAGCGTTAAGCATTACAACTGTTGAAGCCTGCTGCTGATATACTGGAGTAGAAACTGGCTGTGTAGCCTGAGCAACTGGCTGCTCAAAAACTGTCTGCTCCTGATTAACTGCTGTGTTCATATCAGCATAATTATCATACTCTGTGTATGCATCCTCTGCCTCGTAAACCTCTGAATCGTACTCTGTCTCGTATGTCTCATCATATTCCTGATCATCTGCATAAATAAAACTTGCGAGCTTCTCGAATAACTTTGCCATGGTATTTTTCCTCCTAGAATTATCTACCCACACCACTGGGTTTTTGCTTATGGTGAGATAATACCACTACGTTTTTTTCCTAACAATAACTCAAGAAACTATGACTTATAATTGAAATATAACGACATATTTAGGTGGCTTTTGTAACAACTTGTAACAAAAGATATGTCAAAATCAGTGCATTTTTGTCAAATTGTCGTCCTAAAATTTTATTAAGTTATGCTTATCCACTGACAAGTAAGCATACTATGAAGCAAACTATTTTGCAAGATACTCTGCCCTATTTCCAAAAATCGCTGTGCCAATTCTGATATGAGTAGACCCCTCCTGAATCGCAGCCTTGTAATCTTGGCTCATGCCCATAGACAGCACTTTCCACCTGCTCTTGTCCTCTACATATGAAGATAGCTCATCGTATATTTCCTTTGTCTTTGCAAAAACAAATCGAGCCTGCCCTTCGTACTGCTCAATCGGTGCCATTGTCATTAGACCTGCAACCTCAAGTCCTAATCCAGCTTCTGCGTCAGCATTCCACATATTTATCGCGTCAATCGCACCCTTCAACTCGTCAGGACTAAAACCGTGCTTGCTCTCCTCGCCAGAAACATTTGCTTGGAGAAGGATTCTCGTCTTCAGATTGTTTTTGCAGGACAATCTGTATATCTCTTTGGCAAGATCAAGCGTGTCGACGGAGTGTATCAGGTTTGTTTTGCCTACAACATATTTCACCTTATTACGTTGGAGTGTTCCAATTAGGTGCCAGTTCGCGCTTTTCGCTTCTGTCTCGAAAAGCTCAACCTTAGGAATCATTTCCTGAACCTTATTCTCGCCGAGGTCTAGAAGGCCACATTCGTAGGCTGCGATAGCATATTCGACTGGAAAAACCTTGCAAACGCCGATTAGATTCACATCTGAAACGTCGCGGCTACACGCGCGACAAATCTCACTAATATCCTCGCGGACTATGGAGAGATTGTTTCTTATCATGTTGTAAATCTCACTATAATTTGTGATGCTATCGACGTATGCCATTTTTTACCTCCAATCAAACTAAGCATTTAACTAATTCAGTTTATCTCCAGGTTTGACGGTTGACGGATTCGTGATAATTACCGTTTGAGTATTTGGTACACCTGTATCGCCCATAGGCGCGACGATTGCATATTCTCTATCGTAGTCAGTAATGATGACATTTACTTCTTCTACATAACCGTTTTTATTAATATAGATGCTCGCCATACCTCTTTCGTAATCTGGGTTTACGAGTGAAGATGTCTGAACGCGAAGTCCTTCTGTTGAAGTGATTACAATCTCAATATCTACTGTTCTAATGTCGATTAGCTTCTCAACATATCTTGTAGTAGAAAAGATTATCAATAGGCCATCATCTGCGACCTCGACTCTTTCTACCAGAGCATCTTCGATTACTATACCTTCGGATGCAATATTTAGATCGTGAGTAGTTCCTGTAGCAAACTCGTTAATAGAGCCTTCCTCACCCTCGAGCACAACTGCCAAATACTGCGACTCGTTATGAGCAATTCTTGCAACTGACTCTCCGGCCTCAATTGTCATGTCAGAAGTAATAACACCACTATCACCATCAATATATTGCTGAATTTGACTTGAAGACATAGATAGGAATGTGTCGTAATTCAACTCACCCTCTAATCCATCTAGCTTATACGAAATAACACCAGGCTGTGGCGCACTAATCAAAGATGCGCTCATTGCAAGCTGGTTTTCATAGCTAGCCTCATCGCTTCTTAAAACGCTTAGTCTCTCGTCATTAAAATCAATCGCGGCGAGCATTTCTTCTCTTTGATCTAACAATACAGAAATAGATGCAGTATATGAAGACATGTCACTAATATTTCCATTGCTTGCATCAAGGCGCATCATATCGACCATCGGTTCAATTTCAGAATCCATCTCGCGATAGATAACCTCAGCACCTGCACCATGTCCACTGTTTATCAATTCCTGCTGCACTTCGGAAATCTGAGACTGTGTATTACGAAGATCTCCAACTACAGACTCCATATCGGAAGGAACTACCATCGCGATACGCTGTCCTGTATAGACACGGCTTCCTTCTGTTGCCCTAGTAATTAGAGAGCCAGTAGAGCCATTACCTACAACCACTTCATCACGAACGACTAATGCAGTAGCACCAATAGTATGCTCTACCTCACCAACAGTAACAAATTCGAAATTAGGCTTAGACGCAAGAAAACTATTCAAGTGATAGATAATGGCATACAAAGCAACAATAGAAACAGCTACAATCAATACTCCATAGAAAAAAGCACGAAGTGCACGCTTACCTGCACGAGACTTGCGCGAGCCAAGTTTCTTTTTCGAAGAAGGTGCAGGATTCGAAGAAGCAGCATAGTTCGCAGATTGAGCGTAGTTTGCTGAACTCATAGAACTCGTAAAACTCTTGGAATTCTTAGATTTCTTAGAATCAGTAGCCTTGCTGTGAGTTTTCTTTATCTTGTTGTTAGGTTTCTTCTCAGCCATTTTCTTAAATCCTATTTCTTTATTTCTCTATTTCTTAGTTCTTCTATGTACGCCACTAGTTACGATAACGCGAGCATTGCCGCGAGTTTTGCCTGCTCCATAACCAGGCCGCCCTGCATATATGCAATGTATGGCTCTCTTATAGGTCCATCACAAGAAAGCTCTGTTGTTGCGCCTTGCACGAAAGTACCTGCGGCCATAACCACCTCGTCAGAATAGCCAGGCATCGCATATGGCTCTGGTGCAACGAACGAATCAACTGGAGAACAGAACTGTATCTTCTTGCAGAAGTTTACAAGCTTATCTGAATCACCGAAGGTAATCGTCTGAACAATGTCACCACGTAAATCTTCCGCACTAGGAGAAGTGTTAAGACCAGCAAGCTCGAACATCTTAGAAGCAAAAACAGCTCCCTTCAAGCATTCCGCAACAGTTGTCGGTGCCATAAATAGGCCTTGAGCAAGCATCCTATTAAAGCCAAGTGTTGGACCAACATGACTTCCAAGGCCAGGAGCCGTAAGACGCTGTGCAACCTTCTCCACCAAATCCTTGTTACCACAAACATATCCACCAGTCGGCGTTAATCCGCCACCTGGATTCTTAATGAGAGATCCACCACAAATATCAACACCTAATGCTGGTGGCTCCATTCTCTCAACAAATTCACCATAACAATTGTCTACTGCAATTATTAGCTTACGACCAATCTTCTGCTCATGTGCTCTTACTGCTTCGACAATCATGGAAATATCCTTACTAATCAATGCTCGTCTAGTCGAATAACCACGAGACTTCTGAATGAATACTACCTTAGTCCTATCGTTTATCTTGCTAATAATGCCATCGATATCTGGAGTACCGTCCTCAAGCAAATCAATCTCATCATATGTGATACCGTATGCCTTAAGTGACGCATCGTAAATTGGCTCACCATCACCAGTGTCTACGCCGATAGTCTTAAGAAGAGTATCGTATGGTCTACCGGTAGCAGCAAGAAGCTCATCGCCTGGGCGCAAAATTCCGTATAGCATGCTCGAGATAGCCTGAGTACCAGAAGAAATCTGCATTCTTACATATGCACTTTCTGCTCCGAAAACCTCTGCGAAAATCTCTTCAAGCTTCTCTCTACCCATGTCATCATAACCATATCCAGTAGTAGAAGAAAAATGTGTCTCTGCAAATCTGTGCTTACGAAACGCTTCTAGCACACGGAGTTGATTATATTCTCTGGTAGCCTCAATTTCTCTATACACAACAGAAACAGCCTCCTCCGCTTTAGCTGCGAGGGCGGCTGCATTGTCGCTTACTCCGTAGATAGAATAAGGATTAGAATTCATTAGATTCCATACACCTCCTCAGCGGACAGAACCTTAACATCATTATCATTAAGAATCTTAAGTGCAGACTCATAATTATCAACACGGATAACTACAACTGCATCAGAGGATGCTCTACCAACGAAAGCATATAGATATTCAAGTGAAATCTCATTCTCGGACAATACTCCAAGAGCTCTATCAAGTGTGCCTGGCTTATCAGGAATAGCAATAGCAATTACATCTGTAAGACTAACAGCAAAGCCAGCCTCCTGCATAACGTTAATTGCCTCATCTGGCTTATCAACAATCATTCTCAAAATACCGAAAGCAGTAGTATCAGCAATATAAAGAGCACGAATATCGATGTTCGCCTTAGTTAGGTTACCTGTAACCTCTGCAAGTCTTCCGTACTGATTCTCCAAAAATACATTAAGCTGCTTAACACACATATCTATGTCCTCCGTATTCACACGCGACTATCTCGCGCAAATTCTTTTGTGATTAAATTATAACACTTATAAATAATCTAAGCGACACAAATTACAAAAATTCATCTCGACAATTAATCAATATCAAATGTTGAGTTCATCAGAATCCAAGATTATCGTGAACGGCCCATCATTATGAATATCCACCTTCATGTCTGCTCCGAAAATGCCATGCTGTACTTCAAAGCCTGCTTTTCGAGCTTGGGACATGCAAAATTCGTAAAGGTTGTTCGCCATCTCGGGTGCGCCAGCGTCAGTAAAGGACGGTCTGTTGCCACGACGGCAATTCGCGTAGAGAGTAAACTGCGACACCATGAGGAGTTTTCCGCCAACATCCGAAAGTGCCAAGTTCGTCTTGCCATTCTCGTCCTCGAAAATCCGCATCTTAACAAGCTTGTCTACCATCTTCGTTGCAATTTCTTCTGTATCACTACCACTTACTCCAACAAACACGAGAAGACCCTTGTCAATTTTGCCAGTTACCTCGCCTTCGACAGTAACGCTTGCGCTTGTTACTCTTTGAATCACAAATCTCATATGAATCCTAACCGCCTTTACCTCTATACAAAATCTGCGGCTTTCCCGACCGCAGACAGCTTGCTAATTATAGCATAGTTTGTTATGCAAGCGATATGTGCAATAAGTAGCGTTAGCTGTTTTTGTACTATATACGAATTAGCTTATTTGATTGACAATAACCCTTAAAACTTATAGAATTAAGTCGCTTCAAAAATGCTCTCATAGTTAAATGGATATAACAAGTCTCTCCTAAAGACTAGTTGTGGGTTCGATTCCCGCTGGGAGTACCATTTTGAAGCTTTTTTATGGCTCTTCACGTTTTTGTGGGATTAGATTTGTTGAGAAATTATGGCAAGTTATTTATCAGCAGAAAATTCACCCAGGAGACCCTGTTTTGATGAACTTCTTGCTGAACTAGGGGTTATCAGC
>CALEFT010000006.1 GCA_937876985.1 uncultured Clostridia bacterium
ATCTGCGTGATAGGCTCTTCCAATGCTTCGAGCATCTCTGTGGAAGATACCGTAACTGTTGAAGGAAGACCTGTGATGATGTTTCTTCCCTGAACGTCCAATGTGAGCTCTTCATCTCTCGGATAAGCGCAGCCGATCTCGATCTTGAGCTTTTCTGCAGTCTTCTCACCGATGAGGATGTTATGTCTCTTTCTAACGTGCTTGATTATAGCTTCGTCGAACTTGTCGCCTGCAACCTTCAAAGATGCATCTACGACAGGCTCGCAAAGTGAGATAACGGAAATATCTGTTGTACCGCCGCCGATATCGACTACCATTGAACCGCAAGCCTTTGTGATATCGATACCTGCACCGATCGCTGCAGCGATAGGCTCTCTGATAAGGAAAACGTCCTTTGCGCCTGCGTGACGGCAAGCATTCTCTACGGCCTGCTGCTCAACCGGTGTGATTACAGATGGTACACAAACAACGATTGTCGGTTTAAAGTATGTTGCCCTAAAACCGCTGCATACACGACCAATGAAGGCCTTGAGCATTACCTCTGTCGCACGGAAGTCGGAAATAACTCCTTCACGAAGTGGGCGAATAGCCTCAACGATTTCTGGTGTACGACCAAGCATGAGGCTCGCGGACTCACCAACGGCGAGAACCGTACCAGACTTAACATTAACTGCAACAACGGATGGCTCCTTGAGCACAACTCCCTTGCCACGAACATATATCAAAACACTAGAAGTACCGAGATCGATACCAATTTCCATTCCTAGACCCATATTAATCTCCTATAAATCAACTTCGAACTGCAGAAGGCTCGCGATAGGTAGAAGCACCATCTGCGAATTCGCAAAATCTCAAGTCATATACTCTAGCGAAAAGCATCCACGCACATCTTAAACAGCTTAGGAAGCTAGAAAGGGCGGTGAATGCACATTACGCCATAAAGAATTATACAATAAGATGCGATATATTCAAATGTGCAAATTGTGCTTTTTGGGGCACGGCGCGTTACAATTGAGTGACACTTTTCGAGAAGGGAGAGGAAAGATGGTGCGAAAGCGCTAAGGTTTTGGCGGGGTTTTTGGCAAAAAAGCATTTCTATTATTTGGGGTGGGGTGCTATAATGTTTTGGTTAATAATTTATATGGGCGAGGCGCCCTGGGAGGTTTACGATGGCTTATTCTGTTGATATAGACCGTAAGTGGCAAAAGAAGTGGGAGGAGACGGAGCTTTATAAGTACGATCCGAACAAGGAAGGCGAGAAGCTTTACTGCGTAGAGATGTTCTCATATCCTTCTGGTGCGAATTTGCACCTTGGACACTGGTACAACTATTCGCTTACAGACTCCTGGACAAGAATGAAGAGAATGCAGGGCTTCAATGTGTTCCATCCGATGGGCTTTGACGCTTTTGGTTTGCCTGCAGAGAACTATGCAATTAAGACTGGAATTCATCCACAGGATTCGACTTTTAAGAATATTGAGACGATGGAGAAGCAACTCAAGGAGATGGGTGCGACATACGACTGGAACTACGAGTTCGCGACATGTCAGCCAGAGTATTACAAGTGGAATCAGTGGCTTTTCACAAAGATGTACGAGAGGGGACTTGCTTATCGTAAGAATGCCCTTGTTAACTGGTGCCCTAAGTGTGCGACTGTACTTGCAAACGAGCAGGTAATCGACGGCAAGTGCGAGAGATGTGACTCCGATATTAACCGTAAGAACATGACACAGTGGTTCTTCAAGATTACTGAGTATGCGCAAGAACTCCTTGATTGCCTCCCAGACCTTGACTGGCCAGAGAAGACAAAGAAGATTCAGACAAACTGGATTGGTCGTTCTGAAGGTTCACAGGTTTCTTTCACTTGCGAGAAGGACGGCAAGACTTTGGTTGATGAGAACGGCGAGCCAATTAAGCTTGACGTGTTCACGACTCGTGCCGATACATTCATGGGCGTAACTTACGTTGTAGTAGCACCAGAGTCCGAGATGTGCATGAAGCTCACAACTGACGAGCAGCGCGCCGCAGTCGAAGAGTACAGAGCATTCACAAGTAAGGCATCTGACATCGACCGTATGTCCACCACTCGCGAAAAGACTGGCGTCTTCACAGGCTCCTACGCTATCCACCCGTTAAACGGACGCAAGGTTCCAATTTGGGCATCCGACTATGTAATCGCTGGCTACGGTACAGGTATCGTAATGGCAGTTCCTGCACACGACGAAAGAGACTTCGAATTCGCAACAAAATTCGGTCTCGACATTATTCGTGTAGTTGCATCTTCCGAGGGTGCCGAAGACGAGCTACCATACTGTGAGAAGAAGGGAATCCTCGTTAATTCTGGTGAGTTCGATGGAATCGAAATGCATGCTGCAATTGACGCTATAGTAAATAAGCTTGCTACAATGAACATGGGTGAGAAGAAGGTCAACTATAGACTTCGTGACTGGCTCATTTCTCGTCAGCGTTATTGGGGTACACCAATTCCAATGATTCACTGTGAGTCTTGCGGAATCGTACCAGTACCAGACGAGGACTTGCCAGTTCTACTTCCATACGATGTAGAGTTTACACCAGACGGAGAAAGTCCACTTGCTAAGTGTGAGTCTTTCATGAATTGCAAGTGTCCAAAGTGCGGTGGTGATGCACGCCGTGATCCAGACACGATGGATACTTTCGTTGACTCTTCCTGGTATCAGCTCCGTTATCCAGATAACAAGAATGATAAGGAGATTTTCAACAAGGAACTCATCAACAAGATGTGTCCAGTAGATAAGTATGTTGGTGGTCCAGAGCATGCTGCAATGCACCTCCTTTATACAAGATTCTTCTGTAAGGCAATGAGAGACATGGGACTTCTCGACTTCGACGAGCCATTTACATCTCTCGTTCACCAGGGCATCATTCTCGGACCAGACGGTAACAGAATGAGTAAGTCTCGTGGAAACACAGTTGCACCAGATGAGTATGTAAGCAAGTATGGTTCTGATGTGTTTAGAACATACCTCGCGTTCGGCTTCGCATACACAGAGGGTGGCCCATGGAACGACGCTGGCTTGCAGGCAATCGTAAAGTTTATTTCTCGTATCGAGAGATTGGTAGAAGAAATCTCTAAGGCTACTATTGTAGATGTAGAAATGGGTAAGAACGAGAAGGATCTAAACTACGTACTCAACAATACAATTAAGAGTGCCACATTCGACATCGATAGATTCCAGTTCAATACAGCAATTGCTCGTATGATGGAGCTCATCAATGCAATTAGCAAGTATCAGCAGGCAACAAATGCGACAACTAGCTTCCTTAAGGATACAGTTCTTACACTCCTCAAGCTTGTTTCACCATTTGCTCCACACTTCGCAGAGGAATGCTGGGAAAAGCTTGGACAAGGTTATTCTATTTTCAATCAGAAGTGGCCAGAGTTCGATGAGTCAGCTCTCGTACTCGACACAATCGAGATTGCAGTACAGATTAACGGTAAGGTTTCCTTCAAGCTCGACATTCCAACAGATGCAACTAGTGAGTTCGTTGAGAACGAAGTTCGTTCCGATAGCCGCCTAGAAGAAGCACTTGCTGGAAGAAGTATTGTTAAGTTCATCTACGTTAAGGGTAGACTTGCAAACATTGTAGCTAAGTAATTCGTGAAACGTAGAAATTATTTCTATAAGATAATTAGGTAGGACATAGACCGCTTGTGAGATGTTAAGTCAGTTCACAAGCGGTTTTTTGTTAGACTAGATATGTTAGTGGGCTTTGGTTTGAATAACGGTATGGATTATTGCTGATTTCCGATACCACTTTGCAAACCAGAGGCTGTTTTGAGGCCTTGGTAGACAAAGTGGTAGATAAAACGCCAATATCTTCTACCGTTCCATCTACCACATACTATGTGAACCTTCGAGTGTAAATATGCTCACAAATATTTCTTGACAACAAACTTATCTTTGTAATAAGATAAGCGCGTTCGAGCACTACGCTTACGTGTTTTTTTATTTCCAGAATATGAGGTATATATGGTTAAAGGAAATGACTTTCCTATCGGTGTAGTTAATAGTTACTCACGCGAGCAACTTATTGAATTAGTTACCGTATTAGGAATACTACCAGCTGACAAGGCTTCTGACTTAACTCTTGGCGAGTTAAGGGATGTCGTTACTAAGTACAACTTAGAGCAGAAATCAAAGGAGTCGAAGGCTACTAAGTCTACTAAGACTTCCAAGAAGACTGAAGATAAGGAATCTAAGCCTTCTTCAAAGAGTTCTAAGTCTTCTAAGACAACAAAATCCACAAAGACTACGAAGGCGAAGTCCACTGAAGCATTAGAGGAAACAGATAATAGTTTATCTGAGACTAAGCAGACTAAGACTTCTACTAAGAAAACTTCTAAGAAGGCAAGCAAGTCCGATAAGGCAGAAGAAACTACTGACAACTCCAAGAATGCTAAGGATATTGTGGTTCAAGATTTACCTGTAACAGAACAAGATGTAGAATCTGCTAATGTTGTTTCTACTGATGTTGCTTCTGAGACTACAAGTGATAAGCCAGCTAAGAAGTCCAAATCTACGAAGAGTTCTAAGTCTTCTAAGGCTACTAAGTCTAAGAAGGAAGATAAAGACGCCAAGGACAAGACAGAACAAATAGACATTGAACAATTAGACAATATAGAAAAAACAGAAGATACAAATACTTCAGAAAAGGAAGAGAATGTAGAGAACAATAAGTCTTCCAAGTCTAATAAGAAATCTTCTAGCAAGAAGACAAAGAAGACATCCAAGAAGGATGTAGAAGAAACTTCAGTTTCTGTTAGTGAAGAAAAAGAAGAGATAAAACTAGAGACAACTGAAGATGATAAGGAAACGGCTTCGACTTTGACTCCTGTTTCTCCTAAGAAAGCTCAGAAGAATAAGAATAATGGTAGAAGTGCCAAGAGAAGCTTTACTTTTGGTCCGGATACTAGTGCTATGGAAAATAGTGCAAATCTTGTAGAGACTACTTCTGAGAATAGTTCTAACGAAAATAATGAGGCAGAAGGCGAAGATGTTCCTACTGTTCCAGCAGAGCCTGTTGTCACAATGATCGAAGCAGAGGGCGTGCTTTCTATTCCATCTAGTGACAAGGGTGATGGAAATGGAAATGGAAACGGCTTCTTGCACAAGACAAATTATTTGCCAGGTGAGGGTGATGTATATGTTGGACAGAACATCATTCGCCGCAATGGTCTGAGACGTGGTGACTATGTAAAGTGCCTTGTAGTAGACAACAAGAATCCAAAGGAGAAATATGCTCCACTTAAGAAAATCCTTGAAGTAAACGGCATTCCTTATGATGAGGAGACTACGCCAGAACTACTTAAGAAGAGACCAAGATTTGAAAGATTAACAGCTATCTATCCAGATGAGAAGCTTTCTCTTGAGACTCCATATAATCCTAATAAGAAGCGCGATTTCTCGACGAGAATCATTGACCTTTTCTCACCAATTGGTAAAGGTCAGCGTGGTATGATTGTGTCTCCACCTAAGGCTGGTAAGACAGTCTTACTTAAGAAGGTTGCTAACGCGATTACTACAAACAATCCAAAGTGCAAGCTCATCGTTTTACTTATCGACGAGCGTCCAGAGGAAGTTACTGATATGCAGCGTTCCATCACTGGCGAGGTTGTATATTCGACTTTCGATAAGAAGCCAGAGAATCACGTTCGTGTTACTGAGCTCGTACTTGAGCGCGCAATGAGAATGGTAGAGCTTGGCGAAGATGTTGTAATTTTGCTTGACTCCATGACGAGACTTGCGCGTGCATATAACTTGACTATCAATCCGACAGGTAGAACCTTGTCTGGTGGTCTTGATCCAGGATCTCTTTATGGTCCTAAGCGTTTCTTCGGTGCAGCGCGTAATATCGAGGGTGGAGGTTCGCTTACAATCATTGCGACTGCTCTCGTAGAGACTGGCTCTAAGATGGACGAGGTCATTTTCGAGGAGTTTAAGGGTACAGGTAACATGGAAATTGTGCTTGACCGTAAACTTGCGGATAGGCGTGTGTTCCCAGCTATCGCGGTGGATAAGTCTGGTACTAGACGCGAGGATTTGCTCCTTACAGACGAGGAGCGCGAGGCGATTTGGCTGCTTCGTAAGCGAATTGCTGATGTTGATACGGTTGCTGCGACTGAAGCTGTGCTGAACTTCATGGAGAAGACGATGACGAACGCGTCCTTTGTTGCATCCATAAGGAAGTCTTTCTCGGCAGACTAAGTTTTGGGAATGGATTTTTTGCCCAACTCGAAAAGCATCCGCGCCAAAGCTTTATAGACAAAAATTGCTTGACATTGCTCGAATAGACTAGTAATATAATCGGGCTACATTTAAATCCGGTATGGCATACGTGATTAATGAATTACGCGCTATATCTTTGATGAGAGGTGAGAACATGAGAGAAGGAATACATCCTACAACACACACTGTTATGGTTAAGTGTGCTTGCGGTGAGACATTCGAAGCAATCTCTACTAAGGACGAGCTCCGTGTAGATATCTGCTCTAAGTGCCACCCATTCTACACAGGTAAGCAGAAGCTCGTTGATACAGGCGGACGTGTTGACAAGTTCAAGAAGAGAATGGAGAGAAAGTAATTTCTTATCATTCGTCACAAGAACGAGATTAATGACATTCAAGAGACCAGGTTTTCTGGTCTCTTTTTTGTAGCACAGTTTTTCTCTCTTTCTATTGATTATCGGGCAAAAAGGGTTGATAATATGGAGAAAAATATCTGGAGACTTTTCGAAAAAGAGGGGACAAGCGTAAAGAATGAGTAAGGATATGGCTTTTCGAAGTGGGATATTCAAGAGGCTTTTTGAACTAGTGAAGTGGGTGCTGTTTGCGTCGATTACTGGCGTGGTTGCAGGCCTTGTTGGTGTTGCGCTTGTCAAGTCGATTTCTTTTGTTGGGGCTATACGCGAGGCGAATTGGTGGGTTGTGCTGCTGATGCCGCTTGTTGGTATGCTGATTGTGTGGCTTTATCGAATTTGTGGGCGCGATAGTGACAGCGGTACGAATGCTGTGCTTGCGGCGGTTCGCAATAAGGAGGAGATTCATCTTCGCACGACGGTTTTGATTTGGATTTCGACTGTTTTGACGCAGTTTGTCGGCGGTTCGGCTGGCAGAGAAGGCGCGGCTTTGCAGTTTGGTGGTTCCTTGGGCGAGGCACTTGGCAAGCTTTTTAAGCTTGACAGTAAGGCGAAGTCGGTCATGATTATGAGCGGTATGTCGGCGGCGTTTTCTGCTGTTTTTGGTGTGCCGCTTGCCGCGATTGTTTTTCCAATGGAGGTCGTTAGTGTCGGCATCATGCGCTATTCGGCACTGGTTCCTTGCACAATTGCTTCTATGGTGGCGCACGAGATTGCTTTGCTTTTTGGTGTGGGCCATGAGGCGTATTTGCTTTCTACTGACGTTAGCTTTGGGCTTGTTGGCTATGCCGCTCTCGCGCTCTGTGCTTTGCTTGGAAGCGTAGTCAGTATCCTGTTTATTAGAGGCCTTCACTATGGCGAGACCCTCCTCGAAAAGCATGTACAAAACTCCTACCTCAGAATTTTTGTTGGCGGCGTCGTGCTTGTCGTTCTTACTATGATTTTTGGTACGGATTATAACGGACTAGGTTCCGCCATCATTACCGAAGCAATTAATCTTGGCAAGGCTACTCCGTATGCCTTCTTGCTCAAGATGATATTCACGATTATCACTATTTCTGTTGGCTTTCGCGGCGGCGAGATTGTTCCGACTTTCTTTATCGGCGCGACGCTTGGCGCGACTATCGGCGCGGTTCTTGGCTTCGAACCAGGTCTTTGTGCAGCGTTTGGCATGATTGCCGTTTTCTGTGGCGCGACTAACTGTCCGCTTGCCAGCCTTCTTATCGCGTGCGAGCTCTGCGGCTTCGAGTATGCACTCTACTTCATGGTGATAATCGCCATTACTTATATGGTTTCTGGTAGCAGCAGCCTTTACAAGACACAGCTTCGCATCGATGACTCCAAAGGAAACGACTAGTATTTCTTAGTCGCTTTTTCTTGTTCGAAAAGCAATTTATGTTGAAAAAATCCTATTACTATTGTATAAATTGTAGAGATGTTTTATCAAATGTTGCTTTTCGATGGAGGATGAGATTCATGAAGAAGTTTTTGCTATGTTTGTTGATACTGGTGGTAGCGTGCTCTGCAATTTCTTGCAAGAAGACTGAATCTCGTTTGCCATTCGATGAAGAGGGTAGGCCGTATTTGATTCTGGACTTTGATGAGGGGGATGAGGAATTCTTCGAGCCACGCGGCAATTGCACTCTTGAATATGTCGAGGTGTCAACTGGTAGCGCACTTCGTGTGTCGGGTAGGTCCGCAGGTCACGAGGGAGTTCAGTTCAGAGTCGACGAGTTTATTGGAAATAGCATAAGTGTCGATGCGACGGTTCGCTCTACGCTTCGTTCGGTTCGCGTAAGCCTTCAATACGATATAAATGGAAATACTATCTATACGACAATTACTGATATGGATCTGAATGGTAGTGCGTTTACGACAAGAACAGGCTTTATCGATATTCCATCGAATGCGACGAATGCATATGTATATCTAGAGTCTACTTCTATCGGTGATTTTACTGTTGATGAGATAAAAATCACTGTTCGAGGTGAATATGTTGCGCCATCCTTGGAGACTTTGGAGACGACTGTTTCTGTGGATGTGGAGTCTTATGAGTCTTTGCAGGAGCTTTACGCAGATTATTTTAGCTTTGGCTGTGCAATTCCAGGCACAATTCCAAATAATGCGAATACTGACTATCAGACTTTATTAATAAACCAGTTTAATTCGATTACTCCAGAAAATGAATTTAAGCCAGAAAACGTGCTCGATTATGAGGCGTGTATTTCCGATCTTGATGCATATAATGAGTGTCCTGCTGTAAACTTCGATGCCGTTACTCCAATTCTTGATTTTGCTTCAGAGAATCAAATCAAAGTGAGAGGCCATGTGCTAGTTTGGTATTCACAGACGCCAGACTGGTTCTTCTATGAGAACTACGATGTAAATGGAGAACTTGCTAGTCCAGAGCTAATGCTTACTAGAATGGAAAACTATATTAAGTCTGTTCTTACATGGGTAGATACGAATTATCCTGGTGTTGTATATGCTTTTGATATAGTAAATGAAGCAGTCGATGACAGTAATTGTCTAAGAGATTGCTACTGGTCACAAATCCTTGGCGAAGAATATATTTACAAGGCATTTGAGTTTGCGAGAATGTATGCACCAGAGGATATGCTTTTGTTCTATAACGATTACAATGAGTATCAATCTGGCAAGCAAGATATGATTATTGATCTTCTAACACCAGTAGCTGAGGCAGGCCTAATTGATGGAATGGGAATGCAGGCTCACATTTATACTGGCTTATCTACAGAGACATTTGTAAACTCGATGAATCGTTACGCTGACGAGCTTGGTGTCGTTATCCATGTGACAGAGCTTGACTGTTCTATACCGACTACTGGCGACGGATTACAGGCTCAGGGCGAATACTTCGAAGAGTTTTTTGAAGCATTAATAGAGGCTGTTGATAATGGAACGCCACTAACTAATGTCACAGTTTGGGGACTAACTGATGACCTGTCTTGGAAGGCTCAGGAAAAGCCGCTACTATTCTTCGGCGACTTATCAAGAAAGCCAGCGTTCGACGGTGTTGTTGATGCGATAGCATAACTGTTCATGTTGCTTGGAATATAGTGACCCTTTTAGAGTCCTTGGTAGACAAACCGGTTGATAAAACGCCAATATTTTCTACCGTTCCTTCTACCAGACAAAACTTGTCACGTATAACGGTGATAATTTATTGCAAAACGATAAAATAATTGAGCTTCTTAGTCGTCTGTGTTATAATTCAAAAATATTTGTAATAAAGCAAATATGTGAAGAATGTTCTTCACGAGATGGAAGGAGGATATATATGATTACCATTTCTAATCTTTCTCATGCTTTCGACCCTAAGTATGACGTACTAAGTGAAGTGAATTATGAGATAAAGAATGGTAGAATTGTTGGCCTTGTTGGAATCAACGGTGCTGGTAAATCTACACTATTAAGACTACTTTCGGGTGTCTATGAGATTAGTCGAGGAAGTGTATCTTATGATGGCTTAAGTCCAGCAAATGAGGAGTGCAGACAGGACATTTTCTTCTTGTCAGACGACCCTTATTACACACATAGTGATACTCTCGATTCGATATTCAAGATGTACCAGGTTTTCTATCCGAATATGGATAGAGCCTTGTTCGATGAGATTTTGGGATTTTTCAAGCTTAATCCAAAGAAGCCAGTTCGCTCTTTCTCGAAAGGCATGCGCCGCCAAGGCTATGTCGCACTTTCTTTCGCAATTGCTCCGAAGTATCTTTATTTGGATGAGGCATTCGATGGACTAGATCCTAAGGCACGCGCATATCTTAAGGATTACATTGTGAAATTAGTAAAAGAGAAGGGGATTACTGTCATTATCTCTAGTCACTCGCTTCTTGAATTAGAGGGACTATGCGATGAGATTGTTATGCTTGATGGTCAGAAATTGACTCCACTAGATAAGACACTAGAATCTTCTAAGCGTTTCAAACTTCAGATTGTTCTTCCGCTAAAGGAGGGCGAGACTTACGAGATGCTTTTCGAGAGAGCAAAGGTAGAGGTGACAAACATTAAGGTTTCTGCTTCAGTTGTGACAGCGGTATTTAATGGCGATGTTGAGGATGTGAAGACGAAGCTTTCTGTGCTAAATCCGATGCTCGTCGAAGAAATCGATTTGTCCTATGAGGAGAGATTTATCGACTTTGCCTTAACAAAAAATGCTGGAGGTGATAGCAATGGAAACTAAGTCTATGCATTCTTACAGTAATTATTTGAAGTATTTAATCAAGGAAAATATTATTAAGTACATTGTGCTAATTATGTTCGCGATGGTAAGCGTGTATGAAGTTGCGCGCATTTCCCCGGTGATGGATACGTCCGATCAATATTTGAGACTTGATTATAGTTCAATTGTTTTTCCAGCGTTTTTGGCGGTGTACGTAATCGCATTCTTGGAATTGAACAAGTTTTTTAATAAGCGCAATTTGGATTCGTGGTTCTCGCTGCCAATTTCTAGGACGAAAATCCTATCCGCACACATAACAAATGCGGTGATTCAGGTGCTGTTATTTGTGGGAACACAGTTTATTGGAACTATTATCTCGATTACAAATGAATGCGGAAAGAAGGATGCTTCTTTCTCCGATATGGTTGACATTGGCTCTTTGGGCCTATGCTTTTTCGCACTTTTGATAGCGTCACTTCTATCATGTTTATTTGTTATGTTCGTAGTAAATATCGCAAATAATGCCTTCGACGCATTTGTATTTGCGATTGCATATACCGTGTTGCCAATGATATTTGTCGAAATACTCATTGCACCACTAAATCGTGTTCTTGATGATAGAGTTTTCAGAACAATTTTCGAAGTTAGCTATTCTCCAACGATATTCGCAGGTGGCTTCGTATATGATTTGTTTATAAAAATGAGTAACGAAGATTATCGACGTTATTCTCCATTCATTATTGATACAAAACTTCCACCACTATGGGCAACATTGCTCATGCTAGTTATTTTTGCAGTATCTGGAATCCTTCTATTCAAAATGTTCAATCGCAAAAAGGCATACGAGGCAGAAGGCCCATCACTATCTATCTTCGGATACAGGACGCTCATTCCAATCTTGATCTTTACTGAAACGGTAATGCCAATCTATTCGATGATTGAATACCAAAGTTTCTTCCAGGATTTTTTAGTAATGATAGTCGCATTACTCTTCATGCTCCCAAGATTTTATGTGTACTACATCATCTTCAGAAGAACTTGGAGAATCAAGAAGGTCGACATCCTTTCCGCGCTAGGCGCAATTCTTGCAGCCGGCCTCTACGCACTTTTGTTATCGCTTGTAGCATAACAAATCAATATAAGCTTTAGCATTTGCTATAAACAAACTGCCCAGAATGAGAAGTGTTAGCTTTTTGTTCTGGGTTTTGCTTTTCCCCTCTCGAAAAGCATCACAAAAGCCCAAAGTAAACTCTCCTGCTCACTTCATAAGTGTTATAATATTAGCAACTATTTGGAGGTGATTTCTATGGGCTTTATTGAGTCATTTGGTCTAGGATTTGTAATCCTATTTGTTATCTGTCTAGTTGTAAGTAGCATCGGTTTTTATAAGTATGTTTACTTCATCTCACTTGGCTACGGCTTCTCTGTTGCAGCAATGGGCATAGCAATGCTCATCATGAATCACGATGTGCTAAGCCTTTGCACAATTTTGATCGGCATCCTATTCTTCATTTACGGCATGCGCCTTGGCGGCTACTTGCTTATCCGCGAGATAAAGAGCGCTTCATATAGAAGCACAATGAAGAAGGAAATCAAGGATGGCTCTACGATGAAATTCATCGCGAAGTTCAGCATCTGGGTAAGCTGCGCACTCCTATATGTATTGCAGGTTTCTCCGCTCCTGTTTAGATTCATTCATGACAATAAGGAAGGTGAGGGCAAGACTGATGTAATTGCTCTAATTGGCGGCATTATCATGCTCCTTGGCATAATCCTCGAATCCCTTGCAGACTTCCAGAAAAGCAAGGCCAAGAAGGCCAATCCAAATCGCTTCTGCGACAGTGGCCTATACAAAATCGTTCGTTGCCCGAACTATCTTGGTGAGGTCGTTTTCTGGACTGGAGTATTTGTTTCTGGCATTAACATCTACTTAAGCGCATGGCAGTGGATAGCTGCTTTATTTGGATACTTATGCATCGTCTACATCATGTTTGGTGGAGCGCGTCGTCTCGAGATTCGTCAGAACAAAAACTATGGTGCAGATCCTGAATATCAAGCATATGTGAAGAAGACACCAATTCTCTTACCACTTGTTCCGCTATACTCCGTTGAGAAGTACAAGTGGCTTGTTGGGTGATTGATTTATAGTTTTAATAAGTTAAATGACCCTTGGAGTTAGCTGAGTGCTAATAAGGAAGTATTTTTGAAAATGTGGTGTAACCTCATAAATGGGGTTACACCTTTTTCATTACTTTTCCGAAACTTGTTTCCCAAAATTGAAAATTTATCGATTTTGGGAAACAAATGTTGTATAATAACTTTGCGAGGTGATTTTCTATGAAATTGATTGAAAGAAAACAATACTTAGATAAAATGATAGGTGTTATCGGAACTCCTGATATTAAAGTCTTGACAGGCGTGAGACGTTCGGGTAAGTCAAAGTTGCTCGAAGCTTTCAAAGCCTATGTGCAAAAGAACATTGCTAACGCTAATATTATCCATATCAACTTTAATCTGTCTAAGTATGACAACCTTAAAGAATACAAAGCACTTAACGAATATATCGAAAACAACTATGCAGAAGACAAGGAAAATTTCGTTTTAATTGACGAGATTCAAATGTGCGATAATTTTGAGCTGTGCATAAACAATCTCCACGCAACTGAGATGTACGATATTTACATCACGGGTTCTAATGCTTTTCTACTCAGCTCGGACTTGGCAACATTGTTTACTGGCAGGACATTTGAAATCAAGGTGTATCCGTTCTCCTTTGCCGAATATGTACATTATTTCGGACTAACAGATAATTATGCTGCTTTTGATAACTATATGCTTGAGGGCGGTATGTCCGGCTCTTATTTGTATAAAGAGCAAGAGGATAAATACGATTACATTGGAACCGTCTTTGATACGTTGATTTTAAGAGATATACGTCAAAAGTATAATATCAAAAATCCTGCTTTAATTGATCGTATATCTCAATTCTTGATGGATAACGTGTCCAACTTAACCTCGGCAAGAAGCATCACCGATACGCTTACATCTAATAAAGATAAAATCAATCATAAGACGGTGGGTAATTATCTGAATTATCTTTGCAATGCTTTTGCTTTTTACAAATTTCGCAGATATGACATTAAAGGCAAAAAATACCTTGCTTCCAACGATAAGTACTATTTAAGCGACCATACCTTCCGCTACGCCAAGCTCGGTACGAAGAACTTAGATAATGGCAGAGTAATCGAAAATATCGTTGCAATGGAATTGCTCAGACGTGGATACGAGGTTTATGTCGGTGTGCTGTATAAAAAAGAGATCGACTTTGTGGCTCTGAAGAGAAACGAGAAAATTTATATTCAGGTTTCGGACAATATTACTCATCCCGATACTTTTAAGAGAGAAGTGGATCCTCTGCTCAAAATAAAGGATGCCTATCCCAAGATGGTTATAGCACGAACAAGGAATCCTGAATATCAATATGAGGGTGTTAGAGTTGTTGACGTGGCAGATTGGCTACTGAACAAATAACCACTTCCCAAAAACGAAAAAAATATGAATTTGGATAACGCAATTATTATCACGCATATATTTTTTCTGTTTTGCTTCCAGAAGTGGTCAAACTGTCCGTCACAAATCAAACGGAATCATGTGTCTATTGAATAATAGAACCAACAAAAAGACCTGCGAGAAATTTAATTAGAATCTCGCAGGTCATATTATTTGTTAATTACAATTTCCGAAGAATGTAGAAGTATTAATTACTTCATGCACTCCTCAACAGCAACTGCAACAGCAACGGAAGCACCAACCATTGGGTTGTTACCCATGCCGAGGAAGCCCATCATCTCAACGTGAGCAGGTACAGAAGAAGAACCAGCAAACTGAGCGTCAGAGTGCATACGTCCCATTGTATCTGTCATACCGTAGGAAGCTGGACCAGCTGCCATGTTGTCTGGGTGAAGTGTACGGCCTGTACCACCACCGGAAGCAACAGAGAAGTACTTCTTGCCAAGCTCTGTGCACTCCTTCTTGTATGTTCCTGCAACTGGGTGCTGGAATCTTGTTGGGTTTGTAGAGTTACCTGTGATAGAAACGTCTACGCCCTCGAGGTGCATGATAGCAACGCCCTCACGAACATCGTCAGAACCGTAGCAACGAACCTTTGCTCTGTCACCAGTAGAGAATGGAATCTCCTTAACTACGTTAACCTTACCTGTACCGTAGTCGAACTGTGTCTGAACATATGTAAATCCGTTGATTCTGGAGATGATGTAAGCAGCATCCTTACCAAGACCATTGAGGATAACCTTAAGTGGCTCCTTACGAACCTTGTTAGCTGTAAGTGCAATCTTGATAGCACCCTCAGCAGCAGCGAATGACTCGTGACCAGCGAGGAATGCGAAGCACTTTGTCTCTTCTCTAAGAAGCATTGCAGCGAGGTTACCGTGTCCAAGACCAACCTTACGATCGTCTGCTACGGAACCTGGGATACAGAATGACTGTAGACCAATACCGATTGCCTCAGCAGCGTCAGCAGCCTTTGTGCAGCCCTTCTTAATAGCGATAGCAGCACCTACTACGTATGCCCATGCAGCATTCTCGAAGCAGATGTTCTGTGTTTCCTTACAAATTGTATATGGATCAATACCCTTCTCGTCGCAAATCTTCTTTGCCTCTTCGATAGAAGCAATACCATTTGCATTCAAAGCAGCGTTTACTTGATCGATTCTTCTCTCATAGCTTTCAAATAATGCCATAATGATTTGTCCTCCTATTACTCTTTACGTGGGTCGATGTAACGAGCTGCATCAGCAAATCTGCCGTATGTGCCAAGGTTGTCCTTGTATGCTTCGTTAGCATCCTTACCAGCCTTAATCTGATCGAGCATTGGTCCGATCTTGAGGAACTGATATCCAATAATCTGATCGTCAGCGTCGAGAGCGAGCTTAACGATGTAACCCTCTGTGAGTTCTAGGTAACGAGGTCCCTTCTCAAGTGTAGAGAAGATTGTACCTGTCTGTGAACGAAGTCCCTTACCAAGGTCCTCAAGAGATGCGCCGATGGAGAGACCGCCCTCAGAGAATGCAGACTGTGAACGTCCGTAAACGATCTGGAGGAAAAGCTCACGCATAGCTGTGTTGATAGCATCGCAAACGAGGTCTGTGTTAAGTGCCTCGAGGATTGTCTTACCTGGGAGAATCTCACCAGCCATAGCTGCAGAGTGTGTCATACCAGTACATCCGATTGTCTCAACGAGAGCCTCCTGGATGATACCTTCCTTGATGTTCAAAGAAAGCTTACATGTACCCTGCTGTGGAGCACACCAGCCAATACCGTGTGTGAAGCCAGAGATATCCTTAATATCCTTTGCCTGAACCCACTTGCCCTCCTCAGGAATTGGAGCAGGACCATGATTGCAGCCCTTTGCAATACAAGTCATTTGTTCAACTTCATGTGTCTTAATCATGTATGTTAACCCCTTTCGAGAATAATAAGTGCTGTTTGATTACGCACTTTGTCTATTATAATAGTATGAATAAAAAAATACACCACCAAGTGCAGGGAATTTTCTGGAAATTTCAGAAATTTTGGCATTTTTATAAAAATTAGCAACAATTGATTTGCATTTGCTTCTTTTGCTTCTTTTCGATGGAGGGTGGAGGAAATCATAAAAATTGTTATAATAATGGGGTATGCTTAAAGATAGGAGTAGAATATGGATAAGGTAAAGACGATTGTGTATATATTAATCGCGATGGCTGTGTTTGTTAGCCCATTTTTGTTTTTCTCTTATCTTGGCGGTATGAGTGGCTTTAATGAGAACCGAAGGCTTGGGGAGAATATGGAAGACTCGGAGCAAATGCTCGAATTGCTCGATAGCGAGGTTTACTATATATCTACAGAGGTTCCTGTTTATTTTGATAGAACGGACATTTTTACTTGTGTTTTGCCGTCGGTTGTTAGCGAGGATACGATGCCGATTCCGAATTTCAATATCGCTCCGATTATGGTTCAGGATACTGAGGGCTCTATTGTTGAGACATATGAGCCAAGAGATTATGCTTGGCGTATGCTGATAGTTATCGATGAGACGGCACTAGGACAGCTAACGGACGAGCAATATGATATTTTGAATTCTTGTGCTGTTAATAATGATGTTCCAATTCTTGTTATTGGTCCGCTTATGGTTCAAGAGTTTGCTTCACACTATAACTGGTCGATTCCATATGACGAAGCTGCACTTTCTGGTGGTGAAGGTGAATTTATTCCGAATACACTGCTTCTTAATCCAAGTCCAAATGGGTTAGATAGGGTTTTCGACGCGTTAGAGGAAGGTTCATATGAGAATCTTGATGATAGAATATGCTACTTGGCATTTTTGGAGGAGATAACTGATATTCTCGTGGAAAATGCGTTGGGGATGGTGAATGAGTCCAGTACTGAATCGAGCATAAGTTCGGATTTTGAGACAACTTTGGATGCGACACAAGCTACACTTGGAGCGGACGAGACTGTTTCTTCTGGCGCCGTAGTAGAGTCAACAAATGATACCTCAAGCATAGATGAGACTTTGCCTAGTGGCGAGTCTATTGCAGAAAGTAGTGAGATAGAGGGGACGACTTCGGTTATAATTATCAGCAACGAGTCTCAGCTACAAAGCTTTATAAGCGAGGAACAGGCGAGAGAAGAACAATATTTGGCAGAACAATCTTCGGAGCAGACGGCCCTTGAAGGACAGGAAGCGACAGCTTCTGCTGTGGCATAGATGCGAATATCGATGCAGATAACAAAGATTTATAAAGAGAATCAAATATAGAGAGGAACCACAAATGTCGGTTAAGGAAGAGAAAATAAATTCAATTCGAAATAGATATGACGAGGTGTTGTCATTTCTTGGCGACCCTGATGTGATTAATGACAAGGATAGATATTTGTCACTTACGAAGGAGCTTGGAGACCTAGAGCCTAAGGTCGAGGCAATTAATAACTACATGAATTGCCTCAGCGAGATAAGCGAGGCAGAAGAGATGCTTGGCGATTCTGATATGAAGGATTTGCACGAGCTAGCGCAAGAGCAGCTTAATAGTGCGAAGGAACTTCTTCCGGAGGTTGACAAGGCATTAACAATGGCCTTGATGGAGAAAGATCCGCGTGATGACAGAAATGTAATCATGGAAATACGTGGCGGAGCTGGTGGTGAAGAGGCTGCGCTTTTCGCGGCGACGCTGATGAAGATGTACAAGGGCTACGCGATTGCGCATGGCTTTACGATGGAGATTGTGGACATTAACGAGACAGACCTTGGCGGAATCAAGGAGGTCGTAATCGAGATAAATGGTAAGGGCGCGTATAGCCGCTTCAAGTACGAGTCGGGCGTGCATCGCGTGCAAAGAGTACCAGTTACAGAGTCTGGCGGACGTGTGCATACGTCGACAGCTACCGTTGCGGTGCTTCCTGAGGTAGAGGCGACAGAGGTGCACATCAATCCAGAAGACCTCAAGATAGACACATATCGTGCGTCAGGCGCAGGTGGACAGCATGTAAACAGAACGGATTCTGCAATCAGAATTACGCACCTTCCTACAGGAATTGTCGTTCAGTGTCAGGACGAGCGAAGCCAGCACAAGAATCGCGACAAGGCAATGGCTTGGCTACAGGCGAAGCTTTGGGATATGGCCGAGACTCAAGCGAAAAGCGCTGAAGACGCAGAACGTCGAGGACAGGTTGGCACAGGTGACCGTTCGGAGCGAATAAGGACATATAACTACCATCAAGGAAGAGTTACGGACCACAGAATTGGACTTACTCTTTATCGCCTCGATGAGATTTTGCAAGGTGACTTAGATGAGTTTATCGATGCACTTATTATTGCCAACAGCAAAGAACAAGGCGACGAATAACAACGGAATATAACAATTATGGCGAGGAGCAAAGAAATGCAAAGCGGGGGCGATGCTTTTCGGGAAGGCTTGGTAAGGATAATGGAAAGAAAGAGAATATATGACAGCACAAAGCTGATTAGGATAGAAGATGACGCGGCGATAAAAGAGGCAGGAGAGCGCGTAAGAAACGGTGAGGTAGTTGGATTTCCGACAGAAACTGTTTACGGACTAGGCGCGAACGCTCTTGACGAAGCTTCGGTGAATAAGATTTATGAGGCGAAGGGACGACCTGGCGACAATCCACTGATTGTTCACATCGCTGACAAAAGTCAAATTGCCGAGCTCGTGTCGGAGGTTACTCCAATGGCGCAAAAGCTAATCGACGCTTTTATGCCAGGACCGATTACGGTCATTATGCCGAAGTCCAGCGTAATCCCATCTAATGTGACGGCTGGACTTAACACGGTTGGTATTCGCATGCCAGCTTCTTTGGCAGCAAATAAGTTTCTTAAGGCGTGTGCTTGTCCAGTCGCAGCACCTTCGGCAAATCTTTCTGGAAGTCCTTCTCCAACGAAGGCTTCACATGTAATGGCTGATATGGACGGATATGTATACGCAGTAATCGACGGCGGTGACAGTGATTTTGGATTAGAGTCAACAGTAGTCGATGCGACAGGTGAAGAGCCGGTGGTTTTGCGTCCAGGCGCAATTACTAAGGCACAAATCGACGAGGTTCTTTCTTCAAATGCTTCTTCACGTAGTAAGGCAGAAGAAGGTGAGACTCCAGCTGCGCCAGGTATGAAATATCGTCATTATGCACCTAAAGCAGAGGTTATCTTGTGCCCAATTTCTGATACTCTCGAATTGCTAAATGACCATGACAATACTTTTGCTAATAGTGAAATAGAAGATGCTAAGTCGGAGGCAAACGAGCCAAGTGAGTTAAGTGAGGAGGAAAGACGGACGCTTTTCGAGATAGCAAAGCCTTTTATATTCAAGGCAAAAGAGCTACTTTCACAAAACCCACTCATGCGTATAGGTGTGTTCGCTGGCGTAGAGGTAAAAGGCTTGTTCGATTTGTTAGGCGATGAGGTCTTGGTATCTCACTTGCACTTTTACACATATGGCAAGACGCTTGATGTCAAGGCTGCTTCACACTTCTTGTTTGATGGACTTCGCTGTTTGGATTTGCAGGGGGTAAGTGCGATTTTGGCTCCATCTTTTGCTGGTGACGGACTTTCTGTAGCGTACATGAACCGAATCGGCAAGGCTGCAACAAACGATGGCGAAGCTCCTAATAACGCTAGCAAGTCGGAAGATGACTTAAGCTCTAGCACCACGACAAAGTTAAGCGCGACTGATTGCGACGAGGTTATTACGGCGCAGGTGCTTTTTGTATGCGACTCTGGACGCTCGATGAGCCTTATTAGCGAAGTAATAATGAAAAAACTCCTCTCCGAGAAGGCTCCATACAAAATGGCAGATACACATACCTACGACGGAGTAATTGGCGCAGAGCTTTATGTAGAGTCGGCTGGAATCTACGCATCCGACGGCGATAAGCCAGACCAAAACACTCTCGCGGCAATCAAAGAGGTCCTCGGCATCGACGCATCCTATTACCTTGCGACAAGAACCTGCGCAAGCATATATGACGAATCCGACTTAATCCTTACAATGCGTGACAGCCAAGCATCTGAGATATTGTCAGCTTTCCCGGATTTGTCAGGCCGCGTATTCTCCTTCTCTAGCTACCTCGCTCGAAAAGGAATCGTCATGAAAGACGACAAGGGTAATGTCATTTCTCTATCAATCCCTTCACCAGAAGGCGAAACAGTTGCAACACATATCCATGTGGTTAAGGCACTAGCAGCCTGGATAGAACTCATGTTCCCATATATCCTTGCAGACTTGCAGGCTGAGCGTATGTAAGTGGTATAAGAAATCAGCAAGAGTTTCAGCGAATGTTCACTTGGATTTCTATCCCATACAAAATCACGGTAACTACTAGCAAAATAACACAAAAAGCAATAAAATAGACTAGTAAGAATTTAGATAACACGGATTAATTTGAAACGAAGAAACTGGTTTGAGCAAGAATAATAAAATGCCTTGCTCAAACTCATGCTTAGACTATTGACTTATTTGACTTATATGTGATATTCTTCTATCCGCTGTCAATGGGACAGTATCCTTGCTCGACAGGAAGTGTCGGGCCATATGTCCATAAGGAGGTGAAGAACAATGACTAATAAGTATGAGATGATGGTAATCCTTGATTCAAGCATGGGTGAAGAGGCTCTCAACGCTTTGACAGAAACAGTTAAGGCTAAGGTTGAGTCCGGCGCTACTATTGATTCCATGGATGTTCTCGGCAACAAGAAGTTGGCTTATGAGATTAACTATCGTAGTGAGGGTTATTACCTTCAGTTCAATTTCTCTGCTGAACCAGCATTCCCAAAGGAGATCGAGCGTGTGCTTCGTATCACAGAGGGCGTTTTGCGTTTCTTAGTAGTTCGTGTAGAAGAGTAATTGCTTAGACACACGGAGGAAAGAACATGAACAAAGTAATTTTGATCGGAAGATTGACAAGAGACCCAGAAGTAAAGAATACAGCTAATCAAGTATCGGTTTGTAATTTTACACTTGCTGTGGATCGTCGTTTTAAAGACACAAACGGACAGCGTCAGGCTGATTTCGTAAATTGTGTAGCTTGGAGACAGACAGCTAATTTTATTGGCTCTTATTTCCACAAGGGTTCTAAGATTGCAATTGTAGGTTCAATTCAGTCTAGAACATATGACGACCAGCAGGGTCAGAAGCACTATGTTACAGAGGTTGTAGTAGATGAGGCAGAGTTCTGCGAGTCTTCACAGCGTAATGGTAATGAGGGTGGCTTCGGTAGTCCAGCTCCAGCAGCTAATTACAGTGCACCTGCACCAGCTCCAGTAGTTCAGGCTCCAGTTGCACCAACAACACAGATTGCTCCAGCACCGGATACGTCAAGCTTCGAAGAGACCGAGGGTAGTGATGTACTTCCTTTCGATTTCTAACTTTTAGTAAAGGAGAATAGAAACATGGCTGACAATAGAGCACCTAAGGCAGGTCGTGAGTTTGGTGGTATGAGACCAAGACGTTCCCGTAGAAAGGTTTGTGCTTTCTGCGCAGAGAAGGTAGAGGTTATTGATTATAAGGATTCCGCTAAGCTTCGTAAGTACGTTTCTGAGCGTGGTAAGATTCTTCCAAAGAGAATGACTGGTACTTGTGCTAAGCACCAGCGTGAGCTTACTACAGCTATCAAGCGTGCACGCCAGATTGCACTTCTTCCATACATCGCTGACTAATTGCGAAGTGGTAAAGTGCCATAAATTGGTATATAATAATGAGGCGCCTTCGCGGCTTGCGGAGGTGCCTGTTTTTTAATCTACTAGAAGGGAGTAGCTAGTTTGATACTAGTAGACTAGCTTATTAAGATATGAAGGTAATTTTACTTAAGGATGTTAAGGGTTTAGGTAAGACAAATGATGTTGTTGATGTAAACGACGGATATGCTCGTAATTTCTTGCTTAAGAAGGGCGTTGCGCGTGAATCATCTGCAGCTAATCTTAATGATGTGAAGATGAAGAAGGGCGCACAAGCTGAGCATGCTAGAAGAGAACTCGAGGCTGCGAAGGAGCTTAAGATTAAGCTTGACGGCAAGAAGTTCACTCACAAGGTAAAGTGTGGTGCTGGTGGCAAGCTTTATGGTGCGGTTACTGCTATTGATATTTCTCAGGTTCTTAAGGATAACGGCTTTGATATTGATAAGAAGAATATCGTTCTCAAGACTCAGATTAAGAGTGTTGGAACTTTCTCAGTGAAGGTTAAGCTTCATACAGAAGTTAGCTGCGAGATTTTTATCGAGGTTGAGGCTTTGGCTTAAGGCTGATGCTTTTCGAGAGGGGAAGATAGGTAGCCTTTTGCGAAAAGTACGCGTGCAAGACGCATAGAACATAGGAGTTTTGATATGCCAAGAGAGTACACGAATGATTTGACGGGGACGAAAGTGATGCCGCATGACGCACAAAGTGAGTGCGCCATTATCTCGCTGTGCCTTAAGAATATTCCGGGCCTTAACGATGTTGTTACGAAGGCTTTGATTAGCGACGACTTCTATGACGAGAGGAATGCGAGGATTTTTGCGGCGATTACAAAGCTTTATCTTGATTCTGCGAAGATTGATGTTTATACAGTTAATGACTATTTGAAGAAGACGGCGCAGATTGAGAAGGCTGGTGGACAGAAGTATATTCTTGATTTGACAGATACGATGGCGATTCCTTCGAATATTGAGCAGTATTGCGATATTGTTCGAGAGAAGAGCTTGATGCGAAGAATTATTAAGACTTTGGGAGATACCACTGCGCAGGCGTATGCCAGTGATAGCGATGTTAATGCTATTGTTGAGACTGCGATTAGTAAGCTTTCTAATTACAGAGATGACACGAAGGGTGTTGGCTTTGAGCGACTCGGTGCGATTCTTAAGCGTAATGTCGATGAGATTGCACTTATTTCTAGTGGTAAGGTTAATGCTAGGGTATATAAGACTGGATATAGGCAGCTTGATAGAATGCTTGGCGGATTAAGACCTGGAACACTTAATATTCTTGCGGCTAGACCTGGTATGGGTAAGACTTCTTTGGTGCTTAATATTGCTACGAATGCGGCTTCGATGTATAGGCAGAAGGTTAATATTTTCTCGCTTGAGATGAGTAAGCAGGAGATTGCTAATAGAATTACAGCGTCGCTTACTGATTTTAGTTCGCAGCAGCTTCAGAAGGGTAAGCTCTCACAAGATGAGTTAGTTGCACTTACGAGAATTTATCACGATATGTCGGAGATGCCGATTTATGTTGATGACAATGCGACTGTTACGCCTATCTCGATGCTTGCGAAATGTAAGGAGCTTAAGAGTAGAGGTGAACTTGGACTTGTAATTGTTGACTATTTGCAGTTGATGACGATGCCAGGTAAGGGCAATAATTATTCGAGACAGCAAGAGATTTCTGATATTTCGAGACATCTTAAGCTGCTTGCTAAGGAATTAGAGGTTCCAGTAATTGCTTTGTCGCAGTTGTCACGTGGTGCAGAGAAGAGAGAAGACCATACTCCAATGCTATCCGACCTTAGAGATTCTGGTGCGATTGAGCAGGATGCCGATAGCGTATGGTTTATTGATAGAGATTCCTACTACGACAAGGAACACAAGAATGTTCCTTCTGTTGAGGCGAAGCTTGTTGTTGCAAAGAATAGACATGGCGGTGTTGGAACTATCACACTTATTTGGCGTGCTGCAAAGACACAGTTCTTAGAGCCTGATAGAGAAGGTGATTCGATTGATCCAAGACCAGATCCATCTACCTTTAAGAATAAGGGTGCGCAAGCATCTGACTATAAGTTTGATGATGAGATGCTTCCCCCAGTAGACGAGCCAGCAGCTGAGCGTGTAGCAGAGTCAAGTGGTGAGAGTGTTACAAGAATAGCAGATGCACCAGAGAATGATGCATATTTTGCAAATGAAGGTCCAATGCCAGATACTTTTGGGCAGGAGCCACCACCAGAGGAGGCTTCGGATTTCAATTATACTGATAACTATTCTGACAGTTATTCTGATAATGGTGGGGATAACTATTATGATGCAGGAGAAGAATTTGAGTCGAATCCTGCGAATGATGACCTTTTTGGTGATGAAGTTTCTACGGATTTTCCAGAGGACATGTTTTGATGTTAATAGAGATTGTTGAGAAGTATTCAATTTTAGAAGGCTTACTAGATTGCGACAAGATTGTTGTTGGCTTTTCGGGTGGGCCTGATTCTGTTGCACTACTTGTTGCGCTTGACGAGATTAGCAAACGACTATCACGCAAGTTTCAGATTACTGCAGTGCATGTTAATCACAATATTCGCGGCGAGGATGCGCTTGCTGATGAGAAGTTTGTGAGGGATTTTTGCGACGAGCGTTCTATAGAGCTTGTTGTGGTTAGCAAGGATGTGCCAAGGCTAGCTAAGGATAATTCGCGTGGGCTTGAAGAAATGGGGCGAATGGTTAGATACAGCGCATTTAAGGATGTGCGAGATAGGTTAGCAGCAGATGGTAGCAAGGTTAATATTGCGACAGCTCATCACAAGGATGACGCGGCGGAGACGATGCTGCTTAATCTTATGCGCGGAACTGGACTTGAGGGGCTTTCTAGTATGGAGCCTTTGTCTAGTGGGATTATTCGTCCGATGCTGTGCGTTAGCAAGGCTGAGATTATGGAATTTCTTGATAGTCGAGGGATTTCATACTGTGTCGATACCTCGAATGATGAGGCGATTTATACTCGTAATTTTGTGCGTAATGAGGTTATTCCTAAGCTTAAAAAGGGTTTTGATAGAGATCCAATCGATGCTATGGATTGTACGAGAAAGCTCTTGCAAGAGGATTTGGCGATTATTGAAGATTATGTAGACAGCGTTTATTCTGAAGTGGTGTCTGAAGACGGAGGTAACTACATACAGATTTCTCTCTTTAATGAGTTGAAACCTGCGATTAAAGGGAGAATAATTAGGAAACTATATAAGGAGACCTTCGGAGAGACGGTAGATTTTGGCAGCGTGCATGTAGAAAGCGTGAAGGCTTTGGTCTCAAATAATGCGCATGAGGGCAAGACAATCGATCTGCCTTTTGACAGAATTTGTTATATCTTAAGCGGTGCGTTCGGCTTTTGTGAGAGAAGAATGTATGAGAGTGTGCTTTTCGAGACGTATGCGAAAAGAGGCTTTCTTCTCTTAGAAGACGCGGTTTCTACGGATATTGCTGGACTTGCTTCTTGGCGAAAAACACTAGAAATGCCTAATTCGACTATTAAAATATCTGCTAGTATCGTTGAGAATATAGAGGGTTTAGAGTATAATAAATTTTCGTGGTTTTTGCCTGTCGAGCAGTATCAGGAATTAAGCGAGCTTTGGCTTGGCAATAGCTATGAGAACAAAGATTTACTCGGCACGGTTATGTTCAGAAGAGCTGGCAGCAAGCATGCTGCGACTCTTAATAGAACACTCATTGACGCGAAGATTACTAGTTTGGTTAGAGGCCATCTAGTATTTGTGGCGAAGGCAGGGGAGGCCTTGTGGGTTCCAGGGCTTGGCTGTTCGATTGGATTTGTAAATGATTTGGCAAGGAAGAAGTACTTTGCTTCATATGACAGATTCGTTCGAATTGGTATCGAGATTGACGGACATGCTGGTGGAAGAGAAGATGAAGAAGTAGGAGGTCAAGATGAGCGTTGATGTTTCTGAGATTATGATTTCTGAGGCAGAAATCAAGGAAATGGTAAAGCGAGTTGCAAGCCAAATCAATGAAGATTTTGGTGACGAGGAACTTATCGTAGTAGGTGTCTTGACTGGTAGTTACATCTTTACAGCGGATTTGACTAGACGTCTTACGATGCCTGTGGTAGTAGACTTTATGCAGGTATCTAGCTATGTTGGTTCTACTTCAATGGGTAAACTCAACGTGAAGAAGGATTTAAGTGTAAACATTGAGGGCAAGAATGTTCTCATTGTAGAAGATATTATTGATACTGGATATACACTTAAGTGCTTGAAGGAGCTTCTTTTGCAGAGAAATCCAAAGAGTCTTAAGATTGTTACAGCATTTGATAAGCCATCTAGGCGTGTTAATGACATGGAAGCAGATTATCGAGGAATCGTAATACCGGATAGATTTATAGTAGGATATGGACTTGATTACGACGGACAATATCGTCATTTGAAGGATATTTGTGTTGTGTCAATTGATGGAGGTAACTAATGAGCAAGAATAACTTTAATGGAAATAATGGAGACGGAAGAATTCCACCAAATCGTCCACCAAAGATGGGCTTCGGATTTATCTATTTAATCCTGATTATTGCTGGAGTTTATTTGGCTTCTTCTATTTGGGGCGACTCTGTTAAGGACGAAGAAATGAATTTGTCCGACATGCTTCAATATCTTAATGTAGAGCACGAGGTAGAAGACGATAGTGTAGAGAATATTAAGATAGAAGAAGTAGTTCTTAACGGAACAGAGCTTACAATGATCTACAGGGATGCAGATAATGTACAGCGTCAGGCTTCTAAGAGTATTCCATCAGAATATATTGATTCGCTTATTACATCGCTTAATGAGGCTAAGGAAGAAGGACTCATTGAGGACTTTACATATGAGAAGCCAGTCGATTACGGCGTTATCCTTGAAATAATCATGATGATTCTTATTATTGTTGGTGCCGGAATGTTTTTCATGCTTACTATGAAGCAAAACGGTGGCAAGGATGCAATGAACTTCGGTAACAACCGAGCTAAGCTATCTGATCCTTCTAAGAACAAGGTTCGCTTCAGTGATGTAGCTGGCTGTGCAGAGGAGAAGGAAGAACTATCCGAGATGGTTGACTTCTTGAAGAATCCAGATAAGTACCACAAGATGGGTGCGAAGATTCCTAAGGGCGTAATTTTGTCAGGCCCTCCAGGTACTGGTAAGACACTTCTTGCTAGAGCTGTTGCTGGTGAGGCAGGCGTAAATTTCTTCTATATGTCTGGTTCTGACTTCGTAGAAATGTTTGTTGGTGTAGGTGCTTCGAGAGTACGAAGCCTTTTCGCTGATGCTAAGAAGATGGCTCCAAGCTTGATTTTTATTGACGAGATTGATGCAGTTGGCCGTAAGCGTGGTTCTGGACTAGGCGGCGGACATGACGAGCGAGAGCAGACACTTAATGCTATTCTTGTAGAGATGGATGGCTTTGATACAAATACAAATGTTATTGTAATGGCTGCTACGAACAGAGCAGATGTTCTTGATAACGCGCTCTTACGTCCTGGTCGATTCGACAGAAAGATTATGGTTTCTATGCCTGATGCGAAGGAAAGAGAGGCAATTCTTGAGGTTCATGCGCGTAAGAAGCCACTTAGCAAGGAAGTTGATTTGCACGATGTTTCTCTTAATACAGTAGGATTTACTGGAGCAGATTTGTCCAATCTTCTTAATGAGGCAGCGCTTCTTGCAGCTCGTCGTAACAAGAAGGAGATTACTCCACTAGAAATCACAGACGCTACATATAGAGTAATGATGGGACCAGAAAGAAAGTCTAAGTCTCCATCCGAGAAGTCTCGTAAGCTTACAGCATATCATGAGGCTGGACACGCAGTTTTGGTTCGCGCACTCTCCGACACAGAGAAGGTAGACAGAGTTACAATTATCCCAGTTGGTGGCGCAGGCGGATTTACCTCATATAAGCCAATTGAGGACTTCGATTACTACACAAAGAACATGATTCTTACTTCTATCAAGGTTTCTCTTGGTGGACGTGCGGCTGAGGAGCTTTTCCTTGACGATATTAGCACAGGCGCATCGAATGATTTGCAGCACTGTAATAGACTTGCAGCTAGCATGATCAAGAAGTATGGCCTTTCCGAAAAGTTCAAGAACATGGTATTCGGTGACGAGTCCGAGCAGGTTTTCATTGGTGGTAGCTACGGTTCAGTTCAAAGCTATTCCGATAAGACTGCTTCAATGATTGACGATGAGATTCAGAAGATTATTACAAAGTGCTACGATGAAGCAATCGCAGTTCTTAGCGAGAAGCGTGCTATTGTAGAAGGCCTTGCAGAAAGACTTCTTGAGGTTGAGAAGGTTGATGGTCCAGAGTTCGAAGAAATCTATTCAAATAACGGTGACCTAACTAGTATCCGTGCTCGTGATGAGGAAGCAAGAGCTAAGTCTAAGGCTGATAAGGATAATCAGAATACGTCCGATAAGAAGGCTTCTGATGAGAAGGCTGATGAGGATAAGAAGGAGCCAAAGGAAGAGATTATCGTTGATAAGTTTGACGATAAGCCACGTTCTGATTCTTCGCTCGATATTTAAGACGAGCAAGGTCAAAATCGCATACAGAAATTGAATAATTAAGTAGTGGGGCTGCCGTTAAGGTGGCCCTGCTTTTCGCTTGGGAGATATGCGAGAGGTAGTACAAAGAAGAGGAAGTTTAGTATAATAGAGGTAGATGTGACTAAAATTTATAGTGAAAGGAATATAGGTGATATATATGAAGAAGAGACATTTAAGAACTAATAGACCAGTATCGCCTTCTGCGATAAATATGAGCCTCGTTCAGCAGAGAAGAAATGCTGCTATGAGCGAGAAGGATCCTACAAGACCACAGAATTTCTCTGAGCTTATGCCACGTGGGCCAGAGCAGGCGAAGAATATAGTAGTTGGATATTTAAGAAGCCTTGGAGAAGGTGGTGTTGTTGTGCCGGATGCTTCTTTTAAGGAAGCAAATTTTGGCATGGTACGAATTTCTAAGGAGAAGCTTAATGGTGCACCATTTGATATGGTTGTCGTTGCGAAGGTCCTTAATCCAAGCATGGATGGCGGAGAATATAGAGGAGAGATCATCGAGGTCCTAGGCGACATTGGAAATAATGATGTAAGAATGCTTGCTGTGTTAAGACAGTTTGGATTAAGTCAGACATTCCCACAGCAGGTAAGAGATGAGGTGGACCCACTTCCTTTTAATCCTGAACAAGCAGACATCGAAGCAGAAATTGCTCGTGGAAGACGTGACCTGAGAGATATGTTCACTATCACGATTGATGGTGAAGAGGCAAAGGACCTAGATGACGCTATCTCGATAGAACCACTAGAGGATGGCAAGATGAGACTATTAGTTCATATCGCAGATGTTACACACTATGTTAGAGAAGGCACTGCGCTTGATGAAGAGGCGAAGCTTCGTGCGACCTCGGTATATCTTGTAGACCGAGTAATTCCAATGCTTCCGCCAAAACTATCAAATGGTCTATGTAGCTTGAATCCGAATGTGGATAGACTTTCTATGACTGCCGATATGATTATTGATGCGGACGGCGAGACTATTGATGGAGAGATATATGAGAGTGTGATAAGGAGCAACCATAGAACGAGCTATAATGAGTGTTATAGGTTGCTTTTCGAGCCTAGGAAAGAGGATGCAGACAAGATTGAGTTAATTGATGCCCTATGGCTTATGAAGGGACTGACTGATAGGCTTGACGATAGGCGCAAGAGACTTGGTGCGCTAGAGTTCGATTTCCCTGAGACGAAGATAGAGCTTGACACTGAGGGAAATCCAGTGAAGATTATGCCGTACCCAATAAACTACTGCCATGGAATGATTGAGCAGTTCATGATTTGTGCAAATGAGTTCGTGGCGAAGAAGTTCGCGCTGATGAATTATCCGTTTGTGTATAGAGTGCACGAAGAGCCGGACAAGATGAAGATTACTAGATTTTGTACTGTGGCTAGAAGCTATGGTGCGATGGGCGCAATTCGTGGCAAGATTACGCCACTTGCGATTAAAACTTATATGTCGACGGTTACAAATGAAGAGGTTAAGCCAGCGCTTGACACGTTGCTTCTTCGTTCGATGGCGAAGGCTAGATATGCGCCTGTGAATATGGGACATTTTGGACTTGCTTCGGAATATTATTGCCACTTTACTAGTCCGATTCGTCGTTATCCAGATACGCAGATTCATAGAATCATAAAGAGTTATCTAGCTAATGGCCCAGAGGAGCGCAAGCATTTTGCAGCGATTGTTGATGGGGTTAGTGCGCACAGCTCCGACATGGAGCGTAATAGCGTAGAAGCAGAAAGACAATCTAACCAAGTTAAAATTGCAATGTATATGCAAGATAAGATTGGCGAGAAATATACTGGCCGAATCTCTGGAATTATTTCTGCTGGAATTTTTGTCGAGCTCGAAAATACTGTCGAAGGCTTTGTCGCATATAGGACGATGTCTGATCACTTTTTCTTCGACGAGCGTAATATGAGAGCGGTTGGTCGTCGAGGAAATGTTCTCATGATTGGTCAGAAAGTAAATGTAGAAGTAGCTTCCGTAGATACAGACCTTAACCGAGTTGACTTCATTATTGATGAATCTAATTCTGATAATTCGTCGAATCCTAATGGTCACGCCAAGATTGGTCGCAGGAAGGCCAAAAAGCAAGCGAAGGCTGCGATGCGCGAAGAAATAAATGCTCGCCGAGGTAGAAAACGATTTAGGTCCAAATACTAATAATTTGCTTCTTATCGCAAAAATAGATTTTAGTGATCACATTAATTAGGAGATTTAATCATGAAAAAATTATTAATATCATTCCTAATAGCCCTCACAATTCTTCTGGTGGGATGTAGCATGATAAAAGATAAAAGGGATCAGCTCGAGAGTTATGAATCTGAAAGTACGATTTATGCTCGTTATAAAAATCAAGTTTTAGATTGTCTTGAAGCAGGTGATAGAGAAGGTTTGACAGCTTTATTTAGCGAAAACGTTAGGAATTCTGATAATTTTGATGAAGAAATAGATGAACTATTCAAGATATGGGGTGATTATGCTATTTCGGACAGAGATAGTGTCCCGACTTACTCTGGTCCGCGAAATAGAGCTTGGGATTATGGTGAATATACATATGATGTTTTAGGTTTTGAATTTGGACCTTTTGATTTAGGGGAGATAGATTATATGAGTATGTATGTCTGTGTAGCGAATTCTGACGAGGAAAATATTGGCTTACTACAAATATGCCTGATCCATGATATTTTTCTTGAAGCAGATGAAATCGTTTTCACAATAGGTGAAATAGAGTATTAATTGTAATTTGCTTCGGGCTCCTTTTCGAAAATGAGCCTAAGAACAAACAAAAGCTTTATTCCTTGCTAACCAAATGACTAATCGCGTCTGCAAAACTCTGGAGTTCGGCTTCGTCGTTCTTCATATCAGCATGCACATGAACTTCAAGAAGCTTAGTCATGTCGAGCGAGAACATGCCCATGATACTCTTGCCGTCAATAATGTAGCGGCCGTTGATAACATCAATATCGAAAGAACACTGATTCGCTGCATTAACGAAGCATTTCACGTCTGGAAGAGATGACAATTTGATCTTTGTATATAGCATAGTAGCCTCCACATCATTCAAAATAGTATATAATGTTGCCATAGTTTATCACATTAGTGGAGGATTAACAAAGTGAAGGTTGGTTTTATTACTCTAGGTTGCCGCGTGAACCGTTACGAGACGGACGCTGTTCGCGAGCAATTCATCGAGAATGGCTTCGAGGCCGTCCCTAGCGAGATGAACGACAAGGCCGACATCATTGTAGTTAACACCTGCACAGTTACTTCGGAAGCAGACCGCCAGTCAAGGCAGACTCTCCGCAAAAGCCTAAAGCTCAATCCCAACGTAATTTTGTGTGCCATGGGCTGCGCAGTCGAGATGACCGATGGCGTAGTCGACGCGGACATTATCTGTGGCACTCGCGACAAGCATGAGCTCGTCAGCAAGGTCAAGGAATACCTTACAATCCGCACAAATCCAAACGACACCACATCTAGCCGCGGCGTCCACCACACTCGTCCAGAAGTTTCAACCACGGACACTTATCAGGAATTTGGCACGACTTTGTCGCCAACTGGCACTAGGGCTTTCGTCAAAATCGAAGACGGCTGCAACAATTTTTGCTCCTACTGCATAATCCCATACGCAAGAGGCCGCGTTGTAAGCCGCGACGCCGACAACATCCTCGCCGAAGTCGCCTACCTCGCCGCACAGGGCTACAAGGAAATCATCCTCACTGGAATCCACCTCTGCTCTTATGGGCTAGATAAAGACCAGCACGGATTATTCTCTTCACTCACCCCTCTCGAAAAGCAGCTTTTCGCACAAATTGGCGCATTCGGATTGCTCGTTGAGAAAATTAGCCAAATCGAAGGTGTCGAGAGGATTAGACTTGGCTCTCTTGAACCGAAGACACTTAGCTCTGAATTCCTAAGAAGTCTTGCAAATAATCCAAAATTTTGCCCGCATTTCCACATTTCTTTGCAAAGTGGATGTGATACAGTGTTGTCAAGAATGAACAGGAAATATAATACGGATGAGTATAGCGAGAAGGTTAAATTAATCGAATCCTTGTGGGAAGATTTCTCTCTAACTACTGATGTCATCGCTGGCTTTCCGGAAGAGACATATGAGGAGCATAAGGCTACGCTAGAGTTTGTCGATAGACTGCCATTTGCTAAGCTCCATGTTTTCCCATATTCTCTTAGAGAGGGAACAAAGGCTTCTAAGATGGCCCAGTTAGATAAGAAAACAAAGAAAGATAGAGCTCGAGAGATTATTGAGATTTCTGATAGACATGAGGTCTCGTTTGCTAATCACTTTGTAGGAAGAAACGTAGAAATCTTAGTAGAACAAATCGACGACAATTATATGTATGGCTACAGCAAGGAATACGTATATTCGAAGATTTGCCGCTCGGAGGATGAATTAGTAAGGAAAATGGAACTTGATAAAGTTGGTGAAATCGTGAAGGCATTAGTTGTTACCGCCGATGATGCAAATTTGATTTGTAAAATTGATATTCTCTAACTATAAATTAAAAAAGTATGATAAAATACAAAAAAGGAATCAAGGGAGGCACATATGATAAGTTCAGAGACGACAAGATTTAATTTCTCAACAGATAAGTCAGAGAATGCTAGGGAACTAATGACTTATGTTCTTCAGGCATTAGAGGAGAAGGGCTATAATCCAATCAATCAGCTTGTTGGATATTTTATTTCTGGAGATCCAACATATATCACAAGCTACAAGGGAGCTCGTGGAGTAATTAAGAGAATCGAGCGTGATGAACTCCTCGAAGTGATTATCTCGGAATATTGTGCACGACTTAAGCAATGATTTGTGATTTTGATATACGAAGACTAGTGCTCTCGAATGCGAGGGCACTGTTAATTTGTGGAAGTTCGAAGGGGATATGGATATAATGGTGTAGTTAATAGCTGATACAAGATGAGTATTGTGGAGGAAAGACTATGAATCAAGGACGTGTGATGGGAATAGATTTTGGTATGAGGCATATTGGTGTTGCTTTGTCTGACGTGTTACGAATTACGGCAAATGGATATGAGACTGTTAATTGGAACGGTGTTGATGTTGATAAGCCGGTAGAAAGAATTGCACAGATTGTAAAGGAGATGGATGTTAAGGAGATTGTTCTTGGCAAGCCATCGAGGACTGACGGAACTGAAAGTGAGTCGGAGAGAAAGGCGATGCTTTTCGCGAAGGAGATAGAGGAGGCAACTTCGATTAAGCCTAGTATGCGAGATGAGAGATATACTACAGTGATTGCGTCGAGGATGCTTCATGAGAATAATATTAAGGCGAAGAAACAGAAGGCGATAATCGACCAGGTGGCTGCGGAGATTATTCTTAGGGAGTATTTGGAGCAGGGCAGAATGTTCTGAGTTTGGTGCGAGCATTATTGGCTAATAGATGGTATAATAGATTAGATTTTTTATGGAGGTGAGCTACAATGGCTGACGAGAATTTTAAGATGAATGAAGATTGTGATATGGACTGCGACAACTGTGATTCTTGCGAGGGTTGCGAAGGTTGCGAGTCGATTGATAAGGATAGCATCGTAACTTTGGTTGACGAGGAGACAGGTGAGAGCTTCGAGTTTGCTATTGTTGATGAATTTGATTTTAACGATAAGAAGTACTGTGTTCTTATTACTTTGGATCAGGAGCCAGAGATGGTTATTTGCGAAGAATGTGAGAATGAGGCTGGCGAGATTGAGGTTCTTTCTCTAAGTGAGGAAGAAGAGGACGCTATTTACGATTATTACGATAGCCTTTTCGACGACGAAGACGATGAAGACGACGCAGAAGAGTAAGTTCTCGAAGTTCTTAAGTAAGTTCAAGGTTGATAATAACTATAACAAGCAGCGCACTGATGAAGATGATTTGATTGTAATTAGTGATGTTACAAGTGGAAGAGAGTTCTACTTGGCGGTTATAGATACTTTTGTGATGTCACAAAATGAATATGTTGTTATGCACAATTACGAGCCAGACGATGGCAATCACGCTAAGCCTGAGCTCGTTATTATGCGTACCGAATATTCTGAGAAAACAGGGCAGGTATTCTATTCGATTAAGGATAGTTTTGAACTTGAGGCGGCGTTTACTGCTTTTATTAGGCGTTTTTATGAGAACGAGCAGAAGAACAGAAGTAGGAAGAACGCATTCCTATATACTCATCCTGAGGATATGTCCTATTCAAGTGGTCCGAAGATGGGCTAAATTTTGTGATTTTATGCCAACTTAACATTGGAGAGATGATGGAAGTTACAAATAACGGCAGGAAAATTGAATATGTTTTGCCTTTTCTAACGACAATTAGTGCGATTTGTCTTATGCTTTTTTCGCAGTTTGTAATTGCTGCTATATTTGTCGGCTTTGATATAGATTATGATGTCTATAATGGCACGTTTAGCTTTGCATATTCGCTTATTTGTATTCCTCTGCTCTTGTTCCAGATTCGAATTGCCAAGAAGCTTTACGCTGACAATAAGTCTGGCGTTCTTCGCGACAAAATGACTAGTGCGCAGTATCTGCCGATTGTTGTAATTGCTTTGGGCGTTATCGGCATGGTCACAATCTATATGGTCGTTGTCGCGTATTTGTCTGAACTAACAGAGGTGGTCGAGGAAGAAATGGAGAAGTATTCCGAGACAGTAGACCGCTTCAGCACCATCTCGAAAAGCAGCATCCCTACAATCGACAACATTTTGTATTACATTTCTACTTTTATCATGGTGCCTATAATGGAAGAATTAGTTTTCCGTGGCATTATTCTTGGAGAAATGCTTAAGAAGTATAAGCCTTGGATTGCGATATTGTATTCTGCTTTGGTCTTTGGTCTAATGCACGGAATCTCTGTACAGATTGGATATGCACTACTTGCAGGTGTAATATTCGGTTTTGTTTATTGGGCTACTCGTAGTATTTATTCGACTATTGCGATGCATGCTATTTTCAATTTCTTTGGTGGTACGTTGACATATATTCTCGAAGACTTTGGAGTAAGTGAAGAGATAATTAATACGGTGCTTATGCACATTAATTCCTTCTGTATCCTTATGTTGGCTCCGATGATAATCATGTTTATTATTCTATATCTTGAACGAAAGAGAATAGATTTTGGCGATGATAAGCTTCTTGGTGGTACAATAAAGTTTGTAAAAGGAGATGATTTTACAAATAGTCAAGAAGGTACTAGTAGTTACGATATAAGTAACGATAACGGTGACGATAGTGGTGACGAGGTGGATAGCTAATGAGATGGTTTGATGCTTTGTTTAAGCTTTCTAATGATCATGTTCGTTTCAAAAAAAGACGACTTGTCGTCTTCCTCATTACGTTGCTTATAATTAGTATGCTCTCTCTCGGCGTTCTTGGTACTCTAGGAATTTTTGGTACTGGTGCCGAGCTTTGTATGATCAAAATACAGGATTCTAACACGCCACTTCAGACAATGTCTGGATACGGAATCAATCTTGATTATATTCCTGACGTGAATATCATAAATGATCCATCATTCGAAAACAGCATTGACTACGAGATGCTTTCTGTCGCAGATAGCTCTGACAACACTGTGTTTTTCGATACAGAGGCAGTTAGAACTAATGGTGTAAATCTTGATAACGTAATTGGAAGCGACATGACAATCTTATCAATTGACGAAAATGGCGTTATGTCCACCTCGCTTCAAGCAAGCGTAAGCGGTTATAGTCAGGCTCGCTTTGGTTCGTTTTCACAGCTCGCTGACGAGAACTGGCTCTGGTCTCAGTCGGAAGTAATCGATATTGAGTATATAGATAACAGCGTCGTTGCGCTTAGTAGGGATGGTAAAATCTTCACCGATATCACTAACGGCCAGCTTTCTAAGGTGTATGGCGACGAAGAGACGTTCTTTACGCACATTGCGCGTTCTGAGAATGCAATTAACGCAATTACTTCAAGAGGCGACATATACGTTTCTGTCGATGGAAAGACCTTTTCTTTGCAGGCTAGTGCAACTAGCGAGCCTTCTTATGAGGATGTCCTTGCATCTGACAGCGTGACCGTCACTTCTTTTGCTGCTTGTAACAACACTCAAATTGCAGTTCTTTCCGACGGCTCATACATGGTTTGCACAGGCTCAAATATGACCTACAGCACACAAATGTATTCGCAAAGCGTAAGCTTCGTCACAGCGACTAACACTACAATCTATATAGCTCTTGAAGACGGCAGCGTGTACGAGTCGATGAACGGCCTTGTTTATTCCTATAACGAAGAGATTTCCGACATTATTAGCGAAGTATACGCATCCAATAGTCGTTTTAGCATTATCTCTACCTCGAAAAGCGAGCTTTCTTTCTATCTTGAGACAGGAGAGCTTTTCGTTATTGGCAAAAATGCCACAGATGGTACATATGTAAACGAATACGATGTGTCCGTTTCCTTGTCGGATGTCGTCATATTAGAGAACAACTCAATAATTCTCGTAGACCAATTCGGGATATGTTATCTGCTCAACAGAGATACGAACGAATCGGCTATCCTAACAAATCAAGGATCTGAAGTTACAAGACTTTTTGCTGCGCCCAATAACAAAGTGATTGCTAGGCGCAACTATTCTTTGTCAACGAGTAGCATTTATGTGGCACTAGAAATCGACCAGACAATTGGCGAGCAACAGGTTCATTCAGGCGACATATGTTACTTAAACTTCGTTAACGAGAATACTTGCTGGGAAGTATATGGTGAGGATTCATTACTAGGATATGTTAACGAAGGTAGTGATGCTACAAGCGAAAGTGGAAATGCGGAAACAAGTGCACGCTTGATTGGTGCTTCCAACGGGATTCATTTTATATCACAACAGTTAGATGGAACGGGCGCAGACCTTTTCACAGAAGATAGCTTCTTGCGAATTGAATTGTCGCTAAGACAGAACCATATCCAAGATGGAGTCGTAAAGGTATGGCTCTCTTGTGAAGACTTCGATGACATTGGCTTCGTTATCGAGAATTGCTCAGACAAGATGACTTCATATTCTAATGTCTTTGCTGTTAACTCACAGATGCTTAATGCGACAAGTCCAATTCGACTTAACATCGCATTCGAGGGACAAGGCGAGCTTTTTGTAGATTCTGTTTATCTTGGATTAGATAGATATTCATCAGATAATTCTTTGATTCCTGATGCTTTTAGAGAGGGACTGATTAGTACAAGACCGAGTGCGATTAGGCTCAACAATCTTGATTTTGGACGAGATGGAGCAGGAAATGATACGATTTACGAGGTTGGAACACTAGTCGAAGCAGGAAAGTCTCTCGAAGAGAGTCTTGGGCTAGTTCGAGATTGCCAAAGTAACCCTTGGCTTGTGCTTAGCGCGAATACTGATGCGGCTACGGTCAATGTGCTGCTTGAATACCTATGCGGTTCGGTGTCGAGTGAATATGGAAAACTTCGTACTGATAATGGTACGGCACTTCCTTGGGGACGTCAGTTTGAGACTATCTATATCGAGATAAATGATGCTGGCGGAAATTTCTCAAGCGACATACAGCGAAGCAGTTACGTGAATTATGTAATTGGGTTGATTAGTCAGTCGGAATATTATTTGGAGATAAAGGATAGGCTTGTTCTATTAGACGGAATGCACTATGAAGGCGGAGTGATGCTCTCTGGAGCAGACCACCATTGTAGTGATTTGGGACTTATTTTGTCTTCGCTTTCCGAGATGAACATGCAATATGCGGAAGCAAACTATTCCTCGCCACGAGTTCCTGGAGAATATGGAAATGCAGGTGAATACATTCGTTCGGCGACTTTTGCGCAAATGATGAATTCTGAGCTTACTGATGACGAAGCAATTCTTACAGTATCTGCTGGACAGTGGGCGACAGCATTCCTAAGCAGCGAGAGCTATTATACGGCGATGACCTTGATAAATATTGAGGCTTCACACTATCCGGCAAGCTATGAAGACGGCTTCGGATTTGTTGTCGAAGGCAGAACTACAGTTCAGCGAGAAGTATTTGCAAACAATGAACAGACAAAACTTAACGTGCTTGGAATCCTAGATGTTATAAGAGGCAGTAATAGAATTGCTTCTGAGGTCTCGATGCCACTTAGTAGTGACCCTGATTTTGATCCGGAACTAGTTCTTTCTGAGTTTAATCAGAACGTCGGAGTATATCTGTTCGAGAATAGCACTGCATACACCTTAATTGTTACAAATCCAAGTAGCGAGCAGCAACAATTTGCAATGGACGGTATTGATTTGTCCCTAAATGGAGCAGTGCTCGAGAGATATTCTGCTTCAGGAGAATTAATCCGAACAACTGAATTAACAAATAGAATCCGCAGACATACTTTGCAAGCTGGAGAGATAATGATTGTTGTCGTGAATAAATAATGTTTATGTGTGGCGCTGATGTGCGCTGATGTCGCGCTGAGTTATTGTGTTGTCAGCAGGAAACGCAGCAAGAGGTTCATCAAAACAGGGTCTCCTGGGTGAACTTTCTGCTGAAAAAGAATTGGGCGATGCTTGTCAACAAATCTGTCAACAGATTAGCCCGATTTTGTTGGCAAAACTGTTGACGGAGCCCTTGTCAACAAATCTGTCAACAGATTAGCCCGTTTTTGTTGACGAAACTGTTGACGGAGCCTTTGTCAACAAATCTGTCAACAGATTAGCCCATACATTTTCTACCGTTTCATCTACCAGTGAACATCAACAGCCATAACTCAGGTTTTGAAGCGAATCTGATTTCAATTACAAGCTTATGTCGCATACATAAGACATTTATGTATGCTTTTTGCTATTCCCATAAAAACAAAGCAAATAGAAAATCCGCCTGGTTATAAACCAGACGGACTTCCGTTCCATTCCTCTATCCCATTTCTATACTTTTCGTATAGCAACATTTGTATTATACAACATCTAGTGTCTTAGTGCGAATTTATTTTTGTACAAGTGATTAAGCAACATCTACTACAACATTAGTTCTTACAGTTGGTTCTTCAACATGGATTCCGCCAGGACCAATGTCTACTACTTCTCCTCTGTCACTGTCTTCTACATGTATTCCGCCTATGCCGATGTCAACGATGTCGCCACCTTCGCTGTCTTCAACGTGTATTCCATCCGCGCCGATGTGAACATTAACACCATCTGCATTTATCTCTAATCCACCATTTTCTAGCGACTCGAAGCTAACACCTTCGGCTTCTAAAGCC
>CALEFT010000007.1 GCA_937876985.1 uncultured Clostridia bacterium
TTAAGTTTTTTATCGTAGTTTGAATGAAATAGAGCCTCTGAAGGAGCGTGTTTTTTCTACGATAAAAATGTGTTTTTTCAATTCTTATCGTAGTTTGAGCCCTGAAGGGGGCTGCTAACTAGCGGCAGGACTACGATAAAAATGTAATTTTCAAGATTTTATCGTAGTACATCATTTTGTCAGCCTTCAGTTACATCTTGTAAGACTCCGACTTATATAAAAAACTCAAAATAGAAAAATTATATGAGTAAGGCATTACAGTGTAGCTTACTTCAGCGAATCAAGCGAATCAAATGAATATTATTTTTATTAGGTTGAAGCTTTGTAGAAAGTGTGCTACAATCTGCGTGTTAGATGATTTACTTAGGTAAACGGCTCTTCGGTTGAAGGTCCGTTTTTTTATGTTAATCAGGAGATTTAAGGAGGCGTTAATGGCTAAGAGATCTAAGATCGCACAGCAGGCCTATGATATTGCTAAGCCCGTGGCAGAGCAGATGGGATTAGAGCTTGTAGATGCGGAGTACAAGAAAGAAGGCCAGTCAATGTTTCTAAGACTCTTCGTTGATAAGAAGGGTGGATTAGAAATTGATGACTGCGAGACATTTAGCAGGACGATTGATCCTATACTAGATGAGAAGCTTGTGCATGATGCGGATTACTTTGAGGTTTCTTCACCGGGACTTACTAGACCGCTAACTCAGATGGAAGATTTTCTGAGGTACGAGGATGAGGTTATTGAAGTGTCGCTTTTCGCAGAGATTGAGGGAGTGAAGAACTTTTTGGGTAAGACTGTTAGTGCGACAGAGGAGAATGTAACATTCGCTATCGAAGATTCGGAGCAGAAGATTACGGTTGGTTACGACAAGCTCTCAAGAGCGGTTAGACATATTGAATTTTAATTATGGAGGTAAATAACAATGCCAAAGAAGAAGGAAGAGCAAAAGTTAAATTTATTGGAGGCCATTAATGATTTGGCTAAGGAAGAGGGACTTGATGTAGAGGACCTAATCGTTTCTGTTGAGGAGGGTATGGCTGCGGCTTTCCGTCGTGAGTTCTCTTCTAGAAATATTCGTAGCGTTGCTGCAGAGATTAATAGAGAGAATGGTGAGATTTTTGTATATAAGCTCATGGAAGTTGTTGAAGAGGTTGAGGACCCAGAGAACGAGATTACTGTTCAGGCTGCTCGTGAGCTTTACGATGACGATGAGATTGATGCAGGTGACGAGATTGAGGTTGGTATCGAGGTAGATCAGCTTGGTCGTCTTGCTGCTATTGCTGCAAAGAGTGCTATTTCTCAGAAGGTTCGTGATGCGAAGAGCGCAACAATCATGAAGACTTTTACAGAGAAGAGAGGTCAGCTTGTTACTGGTATCGTTGATAGAAGAGATAACCGTGGTGTTACAGTAGTTGTTGATAAGGTTGAGGCAATTATGGGTAAGGATCAGCAGGTTAAGAATGAGACATATGTTCAGGGCAAGAGAATGAAGTTCTTGGTTCTCGGAATTGAGGAGACAACAAGCAAGCCAATCGTAAGACTATCTAGAACAAATGCTAGATTTATTGAGAAGCTTTTCGAGGATGCAGTGCCTGAGATTAATAGCGGTGATGTAGAGATTAAGGCTATTTCTCGTGAGCCAGGTTCTCGTACAAAGATTGCTGTTTATTCTCGTGACCCACACGTTGATGCGAAGGGTTCATGCGTTGGACCAAGAGGACAGAGAGTTCAGCAGGTATTGGATGAGATTAAGAACGAGAAGATTGATATCATTATGTGGAGCGACGATGACAAGGAGTTCATTAGCGAGGCATTGCAGCCAGCTACAGTAGTTGATGTACAGACAGATTCCTATGAGAATGAGGATGGCACAATTGAGAAGCACGCCACAGTTATCGTTCCAGATGAGAAGTATTCTCTTGCAATTGGACGTGCTGGTCAGAATGTTCGCCTTGCTGCTAGACTTACTGGTTACAAGATTGATATTAGAACAGAGTCTGATTATTCCAAGGACAACAAGAGTGCGTTGATTGATGATTTCGAGGTAGTAGAGACAGAGGAATAATTTTTACCAAAGAGTATTACCTACAAATTGTAAGTCAAAAAAGGAGGTGACCTACTTGCAGCAGAAGACAAAGAAGATTCCACAGAGAATGTGTGTTACATGCAGGACAAAGGCTAATAAGAGAGATTTGCTTAGAATTGTTATTCTTCCAGATGGAAATGCAGCCTATGATCCTACAGGCAAGCTACAGGGACGTGGAAGCTATTTGTGCAAGAACGAAGCTTGCATAATGACAGAACTTAAGGCACATCGCCTAGCTCGTGGGTTACATGCACAGATTGACGATGACAACTTAAGGCAAGTAGCAGAAAGGATTCTTGATGAGTGTCGAAGAGAAGAACAAGGCAATGAATGCGAATCTGCTAAATGACAGAATACATAAATTCATTGGACTAGCTGCTAGAGCAGGTAAAGTGGTATCGGGAAATGACCAGGTGATAAGTGAACTTTACCGGAACAATATTAAACTGATACTGCTTGCGAAGGATGCGTCCAGTAATACAGTGGACAAGTTCTTGAAGGTTTGCAAGGATTACCTAGATAAGGGTGATTCGAAGGAGATTGTGATATATAGCTTTTCGAGTATGTTCGAGCTAGGAAATGCTATTGGCAAGCCAAGTAGGGCAATAGTGGCGATAACCGATGAAGGTTTTGTTGGAAAGTTAGTTCAAATGTTAGATCAAGTCCAAGAGATGGAGGGTGAAACTTAATGAGTGATAGTAATGAGAATAAGCCAATTGTAGTTGGAGGCGTGTCGGGAAGCAAGGAGCTTCGCGCTAGACGTGTTCATAAGAAGGCAAAGACAGACGATAAGCCACAAGCAGAAAGCAAGAGCGAGGCAGTTGTAGCTAGTGAGGCACCTAAGGCTGAGCCAAAGAAGACTGCTGAAGTAACACCTGCTACAAGTAAGGAAACTAAGCCTAAGGCGGCTGCTTCTCAAGCGAAAAGCAAGAAGGAAGAAGCACCAGCAACTTCTGCTCCTACTGAGGCAAAGAAGGAAGCACCTAAGGCTGATAAGGTAGAAAAGCCAGTAAAGGCAGAGAAGACAGAGAAGGCGCCAGCTAATAAGCAGGAGGAAAAGCCAGCTTCTGACGAGAGCAAGGTGAAGCTTTCATCTGCAGTTGTTTCTGTACCAGATAGCAGTCGTAAGCCAAGTGGTGATAGAAACGATAGAAATGATAGAGGACCACGTCAGGATAGAGGTGGTTTTAGAAATGATCGTGGAGATCGCTTAAATAGAGGTGAGCGTTCTGAGCGTCCTGAGCGTTCCGACAGAAACGACAAGTCTAGAGGTGATTTCCGTCAGGGTGGTCGTGATGATAAAAAGGGCGGCTTTGGCAACGGTGGCTCGAATTTTGGTCGTGGCGGTGGTCGCGGAAATAATGACAGAGGCGGTTTTGCGAAGGACAAGGATGATGATCAGACACCAAGACAGCCTCAAAAGCGTGTTCAGAAGCCAAAGGTTGAGTCACCAATCGAAGAGGGCAAGAAGAGCAGAGCTAATTTTGCTGAGCGTAATGCATTTGATAAGAAGAAGACGGAGAATAGAGATAACCGTGCTATGAATCCAACAGATAAGCGTTCACGTAATATGAACGACTATCGTGGAATGAGTGATGATGACGATTATGGCTATTCAAGAAAGAAGCAGAAGAAGTCTAAGACAAACGAGAAGGCTAATCAGGTAGTTGCACAGATTACAAATATTCAGCTTCCACCATTTATCACTGTAAAGGATTTTGCAGAGGGAATTGGTAAGAAGTCTGGTGATGTAATTATGGAGCTCATGAAGATGGGTGTTATGGCTACACTTAACCAGGAACTTGACTTCGATACAGCTTGCTTGCTCGCAGATGCTTTTGGTATCACTGCAGAGCCAATTACTGAGGTTACTGAGGAGGAGATTCTTTTTGACGAGGGCGAGGAGAATGAGGAGAACTTAAAGCCACGTCCACCAGTAGTAGTAGTAATGGGTCACGTAGACCATGGTAAGACAAGTCTTCTTGACCGTATTCGTTCTGCATCAGTTGTTTCTGGTGAGGCAGGTGGAATTACACAGCACATCGGTGCGTATACAGTAAGACTTAAGGGTCGCCAGATTACATTCCTTGATACTCCAGGACACGAAGCGTTTACTACAATGCGTGCTAGAGGTGCGCAGGTTACTGATATCGCTATTCTTGTTATCGCTGCAGATGACGGTGTAATGCCACAGACAGTTGAGGCTATTAACCATGCGAAGGCAGCTGGAACAGAAATTATTGTTGCAATCAACAAGATGGATAAGGAAGGCGCAAACCCAGAGCGTGTTAAGCAGGAGCTTACAAATTACGAGCTCATTCCTGAGGAGTGGGGTGGTTCTACAATTATGGTTCCAGTATCCGCTAAGAAGGGTGAGGGTATCGATGACCTTCTTGAGATGGTACTTCTTACAGCAGATATTATGGAGCTCAAGGCAGATCCGAAGCGCCAGGCAAAGGGTACTGTTATCGAGGCAAAGCTCGACAAGAATCGTGGTCCAGTTGCTACTGTTCTTGTACAGCGTGGTACACTACGCGCTGGTGATTCCGTTGTATGTGGACCAATGATTGGTAATATTCGTGCCATGTACGATGACAAGGGTGCAGATATTAAGAAGGCTGGTCCATCTATCCCAGTTGAGATTCTTGGACTTCCAGAGGTACCAGATTCTGGTGAGATTTTGTACGCAGTTACAGATGACAAGGTAGCTCGTCACTTGGTAGAGAAGCGTAAGATTAAGCTACGTGAGCAGCAGCTACGTAAGAGCTCGAGAATGAGTCTTGATACACTTGCAGCAAATCTCGCAGCTGGTGAGATGAAGGATCTTAACCTCATCATCAAGGCAGACGTACAAGGCTCTGTCGAGGCAGTTATTCAGTCTCTCGAAAAGCTTTCGAACGAGGAAGTACGCGTGAAGGTAATTCACGGTGCAGTTGGTGCAATCAGCGAGTCCGATATTTCTCTTGCAGAGGTATCTGATGCTATTATCATCGGCTTCAACGTAAGACCAAATGCGATGATTACTGATCGTGCTAAGGAAGCTGGCGTAGACATTCGTCTATATAGCGTTATTTATGCGGCTATCGAGGATATGGAGCTTGCTATGAAGGGTATGCTCGCACCTAAGTTCGAAGAGGTTGTACTCGGACACGTTGAAATCCGTGAGACATTTAAGGTTTCTGGTGTTGGTACAATCGGTGGTGCGTATGTATTAGACGGAAAGCTTGTTCGTAACTGTGAGGTACGCGTAGTACGTGACGATATCGTTGTATATACAGGACATCTTGCATCCTTGAAGCGTATGAAGGACGACGTAAAGGAAGTAAACACTGGATATGAGTGTGGTCTTTCTATCGAGAACTATAATGACATCAAGATTGGTGACGTTATCGAAGCATACGAGATGCAGGAAATTAAGAGATAAGCCAATAGTGGCTAGAACTATACTAGGAGAAAAACATGCGTAGAAATAGAGCAGTTATTGTTGGAGATGAGATGCAGAAGGTTCTTTCGCGTATTATCGGAAACGATGTAAAGGATCCAAGAATTCCACTGCTTACTTCTATCACAGAAGTGAAGATGTCGCCTGATTTGACTCATGCGACATGCTTCGTGTCTGTGTTCGGAGATGAGAAGACGAAGAGCGACTGTCTCAAGGCTATCGAGCATGCGAAGGGTTTCATCAGAAGAGAGATGTGTAAGTACATTAACCTTCGTGTTGCGCCTGAACTGCATTTTCAGCTCGATAATTCGCTGGAGGATGCCGCATACATGAATGACCTTATCGACAAGACTTTGCAGGACGACATCGAGCGCAAGAAGAAACTCGGTATTAAGCAAGAGGACGAAGAGGCTTGATTTATAGCCAAACTAGCTAAGGATAAGGAGCAAAAAGATGTATTCGAAGGTATCAAGCATAGCAGCAAGCCTTTTGCGAAAAGCAAACGACACAAGAAACAACGATTCTAAGATTTACATATTCATACATAAGAGCGTTGACGGAGACTGTATTGGTTCTTCTTCTGCGCTTTGTATGGCACTTCGTTCTTTGGGCTTTGATTCGTATGTCGTTATGGAGGAAAGCCTTCCATGGAAAATGACATATCTTGATATTGATAACTTGTTTATTAGTCCTAACGATATCGATTCTGAAGAATTGGGCGACAATGGAAACTCTCTTTGTATCGCGACGGATTGTTCAGTTGGAGACAGAATGGGTGTTGTAGCTGGGGAGCTTTTCGACGGGGCAGATGAAGCAAGGAAGATGATTATTGACCATCATAAGTCTGTGACGCTTGACGGCGACAGCATTTGGGTGGTGCCAGAGGCGTCTTCTGCTAGTGAACTTATGTGCTACTTGATTGAGGAACTATCTAAACTAGAGGGCAGGGACTTGATTACGAAGAAAATAGCGTATTTGCTTCTAGTTGGAATGGTTACTGATACTGGAAGATTCTCATATACGAATACTAGACCTGAGACTTTGGTTACTGCGGCTAGACTAATGCAGTATGGTGCTAGTTTGCAGGAGATTATGTTTAATTTCTTCGATTTGAAGAACAAAACAGACTTGAAGGCAGTCGGATATTTGTGTTCGAATGTAGAATTTGCTTTGGACGGGCGTATCGCGACTTCTATCGCGGATAAGGCTTTCCTTGAAGACTATGAGCCAACAGCAGATGCGATGGGTGAAGCTGTGTCAAAGCTTCGCAACGTGAAGGGTGTTGACTTGGCGGTGGTTTTGCGTGAGGTGCAAAGCGAGGACGGATATACTGGCGAAGTAAGAATGAACTTCAGGTCGTCAAATAAATTCGATTCAGCCTTGTTCGCGAGCAATTTTGGCGGAGGCGGACATAGCGCGGCAGCTGGTGCGACAATAAAGTGCGATGACATCTATGCGCTTCGTGACAAGGTTGTAGCAATGGCAGCAGAAGTTTTGGTAAATGCAGATGGAGAATAACAAGGTGGAACATAGTGGACTAATTCTGGTCGATAAGCCAGTTGGAGTTACTTCGTTCTCAATTGATTCACGGCTTAAGAAAATATTAGGACAAAAGAGCGTTGGCCATCTTGGCACGCTCGATCCTTTTGCAAGTGGCTTGCTCCCGATTTGTGTGGGCAAGGGACTTCGCATGCTAAGATTTGCAGAACACCACGACAAGAGATATTTGTGTACAGCTAGAATCGGTTATGAGACGGACACTATGGATAGTGAAGGTTCTATAACGAGTGATAAGGTTGTGCTAAGTAGCAAGGAGTATGAGGACCTTCGCGAGAGTGGATTTGCTCCGATTTATGAGGCTTTCGAAGAGATTAGGAACTCTAAGACGCAGATTCCGTCAAAATATTCTGCGAAGAAGATTAATGGCAAGAAGGCATACGAGCTTGCAAGAGCAGGTGTAGAGTTTGAGCTTAAGCCTGCACCAATTGAGATATTGAATCTAGAAGTAAATTCTATTTCTCGAGACGAAGAGACGAATCTAATTGACGTAGAATTTGATGTATCCTGCTCGAAAGGCACATATATCCGTGTAATCTGCTCGGACTTAGGTCAGAAATCGGGCTTAGGTGGAGCTTTTGCTACGACCTTAAGAAGACTTAAAAGCGGAAACTTAAGTGTAGAAAATGCCTATACAATGGAGCAAATCGAAGAGATGGCAAAGGCAGGCAACTTCGAATTCATTACTGATGCTAATGTCCTTGTCGAGCATATGCCGAAGCTTTGCTTAAACGACGCGCAGGCCCGAATGGTAAGTAACGGAAGAAAGCTTGACGCGAAGTATTTTGCAAGAGATATCAAGGGACACGAAGTAGGCACCAAGTATCGCGCAACTCATAACGGCGAGCTTGTCGCAATAGTTTACGACTGCTTCGAAAAGGACAAGACCACAGGCGAAACCCACCACATAATCAGGATAGAGAGGATGCTTCTATGCTGATAGAGAACATAAATGTCGCTTCTAATTCTCTTTCCTACGAGATGCCAACAGTCGTTGCACTTGGCTATTTTGATGGACTACACATGGGACACATGGAGATAATCCGTGCTGCATACTCATATGCGAAGGAACGCGATATGCGTTTAGTAGTTCAAAGTTTCTCGAACTTCCCTCAAAAAAACGCAGAACAGCTCATGTCAAACGAGATTCGTTATAATATTCTCTCATCACTTGACGACAAGTCTGATGTCGATTTGGTATGTCTAGAATTTGACGACAGTCTTCGTACTATGAGTGCGGATGCTTTTCTAGCAGAGGTAGTGAAGGCAAAGTTTAACGCTTCGGCAGTCTTCTGCGGGCAAGACTATCGCTTCGGCGCAAAAGCTGCTGGAGATGTGGAACTCCTTCAGAAATTTTGTGCTAGCGAGGAAATCTGTCTGGAAGTTTTTGACGACATTTGCTTAGGCGACGTTCGAGTTTCTTCTAGCCTCCTTCGCGAAAAGCTTCAAGAAGGAGACATCGACGGTTACAGAGCTCTTACAAATGGCGTAGGTCCAGTTTTTGCTGGAGAGGTTTCAAGTGGAAAGCGCCTTGGAAGAAAACTTGGCTTTCCGACAGCAAATATTCGGATTCCTAGAGATAGAGTCCTTCCTAGATTTGGTGTCTATGTTGGCAAATGTACGCTTGGTGATAAGGGACAAGATGAAGCATATTACGGCGTTCTTAATATTGGCATAAGGCCGACAGTTGAGAATTCTACGAATGCAAATTTGGAGATACATATCTTAGATTTTGATAAGGATATATATGGGCAGAAATTGACTGTTGAGATACTGAAGTTTTTGCGCGATGAGAGGAAATTTGGTTCGCCGCAAGAACTCGCGTCTACGGTACTTCTTGATAAGAAGGCGGCGCGAAGCTTTGTGAATGAATATGTGAGAAATGAGGCAAAAAAGACATAAGGTGAGCGTTATGTAGTAAGGATTAAATATCCGTGATAAAATAACTGGAAGCGTTATATACTAATGAAGTAACGAATGAAATGAGGTTTTGTTAAATGAGTTCAGAAGTTTCTTTCCCTGGGTTAGGGATATCGGTAAATATAGATAGTGTAGCCTTTACAATTTTTGGTTTAGATATCGCTTGGTATGGGCTAATTATTTCTTGTGGAATGGCATTGTGCGTAATTTTGGCAATGTATCAAGCTCGCAAGAATAAGTTCTCTTCAGAGCTAGTTCTCGACATCATGATTGTAAGTGTTCCAATGGCACTAATTGGTGCGCGCCTATACTATGTGTTGAGTGAATGGTCTTACTATTCTAAGCATCTTAGTGACATATTCGCAATTCGTGATGGAGGATTAGCCGTTTATGGTGGCGTACTCGGAGCCTTCCTCGGAAACGCGATAATGATGAAGATTCGTAAGATTCCATTCTCTACTTGTGCAGACTACGCAGTAGTATATATCCCACTTGGACAAGCAATTGGCCGCTGGGGAAATTTCTTCAATGAGGAAGCCTTCGGTACAACGACTACATTACCATGGGGAATGACATCGAATAAAATACAGTCATATCTTAGAATGAACTGTCCAGAACTAGATTCTACTATGCCAGTTCATCCAACATTTCTTTATGAATCTATTTGTTCCTTTATAATCTTCTTTGTGCTTATGTACATCCGCAAGAAGTCTAAGCACGCATATGAGACGACAGCAGCCTACATGATTTTGTATGGAATTGTTCGTTTTTTCTTAGAAGGTATTCGAACAGATTCACTTTATATTGGAAATACATCTATCCGCACATCTCAGCTTTTGTCACTAATTCTCGTGATTGGCGGAATTGCTTTGATAATTGTTTCACACAAGCTTAATTGGACAAGGAAGCCACTTCCTGAAGCAATTCTTGCTAAGGATGTGAAGCTTTTCGAGGAAGAAGCGAAAGTAGAAGACGTAAAAGACGAGTCTTCCACATTAGAGGCAAATTCAGAAAATGAGGCAGCAATGTCCACAGAAAGTAACAACGAGGACGTGAAATAATGGAGCGACGCAAGTCAGGTATTGTAAGAACTTCAGGCAGCACATATTTCAGAACGGTAGACTATTATCTTATCGTTCCTGTTGTGCTTCTTACGATTATCGGCATCTATGTGCTCAACCAGGTTCTCAAGGACGGCTATGAGGCGTACCCTGGCAACCTTTATCGCCAGGCCTTCGCGGCGGTTCTCGGAATTTCAATCGCGCTTATCATCTGTCTTCTTGATACGCACTTCATGAAGCTAGTTGGCTGGGCAATTTATATTGTCGCGCTTTTCTTGCTGCTGCTTGTGCCTATTGACGGCTTTACTCTCGAGGATACATGGGGCGCAGACTCTTGGCTAAATCTTCCAGTAGTTGGTACCTTCCAGCCGTCCGAGCTTGCCAAAATCGGACTCGTAATGGTAGTCGCCGACGTTTTCGAAAAGATGCACCTCAAGGAAATATCTCCGCTTAAGGGGCTTGGTCTCATCGCTCTCATATATGGCCCACCGTTGCTACTAATCGCAAGTCAGCCTGACTTCGGTACAGCGATGGTAATCCTTTTCTCGTTCGTTTGTATAGTATTTGTTTGGGGCTTTAAGTATAGATATTTCTTCTTGGCAGTTTCATCAGTAATTGTATTCGGAATTCCACTAGTGTGGTCCTTCTACCTTGAGGACTATCAGAAGAAGAGAATTCTATCGCTCGTGTTCGAGGGCTCGGATCCGCAGGCAGAATACAACCTAATTCAGTCTAAAGCAGCTATTGCATCTGGAGGACTATCTGGAAATAACACGGGTGTCGTGATCACAGTTCCAGTAAAAGAAAGTGACTTCGTATTTGCAGCAATCTCAGAGCACCTTGGCTTCATTGGAACGACAGCAGTGATAATTCTCGCGTTCTTTTTCCTCGCGCGCTGTCTCTATGTCGCATCGAAGTCAACGCGTCCAGCATATTCATACATTATCGTCGGACTAACTGCCGCATTCGCATTCCACTATATCGAGAATATGGGTATGGCCGTAGGTCTTCTCCCGATTACAGGAATTCCGCTTCCGTTTATCTCGCTTGGAGGAACGGCGCTCCTTGTAAATTACATATCGTTTGGAATAATACTTAATATTGCAATGCAACGTAAATTGGCTACTTAGTTTTCTAAGTAGCTTTTTTGTTTACGATTTGAGATATGGGATTTTGGATTTGGGATTAAAACTTCTCGTTAGTTTGGTGGAGAAAAAAATTTGGTATTATTTTGGAAATAGTACTTGCAAAAATTCAGTACTGTATTATAATCAGTAGTGTCAAACGAACAATACTGAAAAATGTTTGACAGCAAAAAAAGAAATATTAAGGGAAGGAGCGATAGTTTGATGAATGTTCAGTTCAAAAAGGGTGTGCTAGACATGTGTGTTCTTGCAATACTGGATAAGGGTGATAGTTATGGCTACGATTTGGCGGAAGCTCTTTCGAGAAAGATTCAATTAGCAGATGGAACGGTTTATCCGCTATTACGCAAACTCTCATCAGAGAATCTAGTAACGACATACTTGAAAGAATCACAAAATGGACCACCTCGTAAATACTATCACATTACAGACAGTGGCAAAGAAAAGCTAGTCGAGGCAAAGGAAGATTGGCAAAGATTTTATAAGATGGTGAATGAAATCATCTTGGATGAAGACGGAGGAGTAAAAGATGAATAAGGAACAATATTGTGAGAAACTTTCTCAACAGTTAGGTGATGTCTCGTACCGTGAAGTAAACGAGATTGTAGACGAGATAAAGATGCATTTTGACATGGGCATCGCTAATGGAAAGACAGAGGAGCAAATCTGTGAGGAACTCGGAAGTCCAGAAGAACTTGGCGCAGCATACATCGAAGGCGGTATGGCTCAACTTCCTGCAGTGCTCAAGAGAGATAATTCTAATGCATACCAAAATGCAGCTAAGGCTTCGGAGAAGGATCCTACACTTGGTAGAATTTTCGTAATTTTCTTCAACATTTTCGTTGCAGTTTGGATTTGGCTCGCATGGCTAGCAGCTTCTATCTCTCTAGTTGGCTCCGCTATCGCAAAGCTAATTTCATTCGTAATGATGTTCAGCGCATATGCGTTCGTTGGACCATTCCTTGGCGCTTACATCATGTTCCACATTGCATCATTCCTCAATGTAATTTTGCTCGCAATCCTTTCATACTTCTGCATCAAGCTCCTTATTGTTGCAACAAAGAAGTATATTAACTGGAATAAGAAGCTTTGGAATGAAGGTTTCTAAGGAGGGGAAGACATGAAGAAGTTTGATAAGATAATGTTAATTACAGGCGTTACTAGCCTTGTCCTAATGGTAGGTTTCTCAGTAGCTTCAATTTGTATGGCACTTAGCACATCTAAGTCAGAGATTGAAGCCTACATCGAAAGCGATGAATTTAAGGAATTAGTCGACATCAATTCAAAGGAAATATTCGAGG
>CALEFT010000008.1 GCA_937876985.1 uncultured Clostridia bacterium
TTCTGAGGAGGATTCTCCGCCTTCTGAGGAGGATTCTCCGCCTTCTGAGGAGGAGTCTCCACCTTCTAAGATTTCTTCATCCAAATAAAAATACATATCTGATGCTAATCCATGCTCAAATTCATAGCAAGAGCCATCTAATACCACAAATCCTTCTGGAACTGTAGCTAGATCATAGTCCATTGTATAATATCCGTACGGAACATCCGCGAAAGTCAAGATGCCGTCAGCATCAGAGCTACTTACAAAACACTCATCCGTATTGACATTTGTTATTTCCATTTGGAAACCAGCAATCGGAACCTGCGTTTCTCCATAATTAGTCAAGCCTATAACGTTAATTACTACATCTTCTCTTACATCCACATTTGCTTCGACATACATAACGTTTTGTGCAGTCGTTTGGTCAACGTATAGGTGTTTCTCATAGGAATCTCCGATTATTACAGGATTACCATCTAAGTCGAAGACAGTGAGTATTGTTTGAGAAGGAAGATTTGATATATAAACACTGCCGTCAGCATCCGTAAACAATCTAATCTGACTATGATGCACACCGTTCTCATCTGGAATAGTCATGTCGCCTGCTCCAGTAATAACAACCTCTACACCTTCAACTCCATAGCCGTAATAATCTCTTGCGATGAAGTTAAACTCAAAACGAAGTTCTCCGAGGATTCTTATTTCTACATCATCGTTTACTATTTCAAAGGTTCCAGTTGAATTTATTGGAACAAAATATTGACCTTCACTTAATTCATATGAATATGTTCCAGGGAATAAACACGGAATCTCAATAACTCCATTCTCATTACTATAGTAAGTTCCATATTCTTCGCTTCCATCGGCATTTCTTAGAACTAAACTAATTTGCTCTATTGTATACTGAGGAGGTTCATCAGCCGTTAGCATTAACACCTCTGCTGTACGAGCTAATTCTACAACAGCTGTATATTCGTTTGACTGTCCTTCAGAATATATAATTGTTGGACTGCTTACAAGACGAACCCCATCATATTCAGAAGTCTGGACAGTATATTCTACACCGCTAGGCATATTTTCTAATGTTACACATCCGTTTTTATCTGATGTTAACACCCTCGTGTTCATACGATCGTTTGAGGCAACAACTATCATTTCTCCTCGAACTGGATTACCTTCAGTATCAATTACTCTTAATGTACATGTTCCTGTAATAACGACTTCATTTTCCAAATTACCTTCTGTGCCAGTAGCTGTATTGTCTGAATCTGATGTATCAGCATCTGGACTAGTACCAGGATCAGCATCTACCACTGGATTAGTCTCTGAAGCAAAAATCACATCTTCAAGTCCAAGGAAACTCGGAGCAAACCAAATAGCCAGCAAGGCTACAATTAACGTTAAAATACTACAAAATAGTCTTGGAAATTTCTTCATAGGAATACCTCCTCTACGATGTAATCTTACAAATATATTTTACAATAACAAACACATTTCTGTCTATAAAATCAGGATCAAAAACATGCAAAAATCAAGCCGCTAGGCTACTAACCTAACGGCTTACTAAGGAGTATAAATCATTATGTGTTTAGCAAAATTAGATAGAAAATTTACATCAAAACATACCGACCATCTAGCTTTGCATTTTTACTTAAATTAGTTTTTTCGAGAGGCGGAAGAAGGACAATTCTTGCGGCCACATTCCTTGGCATAAGGGCAGCCGATACACTTTGCGCCTGCTTTTCGCTCGCGGCGAAGATAAATTACAATGCCTACAATTATCGCGGCAACAATCAAAATGATGATAATGTCCTCCATATATACCTCCTGAAGTTAAATCGCGTACTCGCGCTTGATGCGGCGGTTCGCAGAAACAATCATTGTGCCGACAACAAGTGCCATCGTGAACACGGCGATACCACCAGCAATTGCGGCGCCAACGCTTAGAGCTGATGCGTCTACAATGAGCGTTCCGATTGTGTAAATCAAATACGAAACTGTGTAGCCAACTGCCATCTGAAGACCGATGCCTGCCCATACCCACTTCGCACTCTTCATCTCGGAATTCATCGCGCCAATCGCAGCGAAGCATGGTGGAGTATAGAGATTGAACATGAGGTACGCGAGAGCTGCTACCTTTGTGATTGCCATCACGCCAGCGACCTCGGCACCAGCGCCTTCCATGAGCATAAGCTCCTCTGTGTCAATAAGGTTCTCAAGGCCAACAAAGCAAACTGCGAGGGTACCAACAACATTCTCCTTTGCGATGAAGCCAGTAACAGCTGCTGCCGCAAGTTGCCAGCTAAGAACACCAACGATAGGAACGAGCAAGTAAGCGAACGGACCTGCGATAGAAGCAAGAATCGAGTCATTTGCATTCTCCGCAACCGCGAAAGACCAAGTAAATGTCTGCATAACCTGAACTGCTGTATTACATAGCAAAATAATTGTTGTCGCCTTCACGATGTAGGACCAACCGCGGCTACACATTGTCTTGAATGCACCCCAAATCGACGGCGCCTTATATGCAGGTAGCTCGATGATGAAGAAAGATCTTCTCGCCTTGTGACCAGTAACAGCGTTGACAAGTAATGCACCTAAAAAAATCAACACGATACCAAGAGCATAGCTCAAGAACGAAACCCAACCAGAGCCACCAAAGAATGCTCCAGCGAAAAGCGCGATAACTGGCACCTTCGCACCACATGGCATAAACGGAGAAAGCATTGCAGTTGCACGTCTTTCTCTCTCGTTACGAATAGTACGGCTTGCCATAATTCCAGGAACAGCACATCCGATTGTAATAACAAACGGAATTACTGACTTACCAGAAAGACCAACCTTCTTAAAAATCGGATCAAGCACAACCGCAACGCGAGCCATGTAACCACAATCCTCAAGAATAGCAATCAAGAAGTGCATAACCATAACTAATGGCAAGAAGCCAACAACGGCAATCACTCCGCCAATCACACCATCAACAAGTAGCGCGTGCAAAAGTGCATTTGCACCCTCAAGCTTATCAGCAACAAAGCCCTGGAAAATCTCAAGCCAGCCAACAAACAGATCAGCTAGCGGTGTACCAACCCACACCTGAGAAATCTGGAACACGAGGAACATTACAAGCGCAAAAATCGGAATACCAAACCACTGATTAGTAAGCACAGCGTCAATCTTGTCACCAAAAGTCTTCTCAGAAGACCTAACCTTACGAACCTCAACCTTCTTCACGATTCCATTTACAAAAGCAAATCTCGCTCTATCCTGCTCCTCAACCTGCTCCTTGCTAGACAAATCAATCTTCGCCTGCACAAAAGGCGCCTCGCAAACCTTACCTTGAGCGTCAACAGCAGCATCAATAGCAGCCTGCAAACCCTGAGCATGCGTCGACACAGTCTTCACAACCGGACACTTTAAAAGCTCAGAAAGCTTTGCCTCATCAATTCTAGTACCAGCCTTCTCATTCAAATCGCTCTTATTGAGCGCCACAACCACCGGCACACCAAGCTCCAAAAGCTGCGTCGTAAAAAACAAGCTCCTGCTCAAATTAGTCGCATCCACAATGTTAATAATCACATCAGGATTCTCGTTTTTCACATAAGAACTAGTAATGCTCTCCTCGCTCGTAAAAGGCGACATCGAATAAGCACCCGGCAAGTCAACCATCACTATTTCCTTGCTTACTGCCGTGCCTTTTCGAAAAGCAGCCTTAAGAGCATGCTCCTTCTTGTCGACTGTTACGCCAGCCCAATTGCCGACCTTCTCACTACGACCTGTAAGCGCGTTGTACATCGTAGTTTTACCCGAATTCGGATTTCCTGCTAATGCAATTCTCATACTTTCCTCCATAACGCTTTGTATTGATTTGCGTTTTTGTAATTTGCGTCTAGTTAGCAGTGGCTAACTGACTATCTTTTGTAAAGCGCGGATTGATTTGCACCTACCGCGCTAAATACCTAATTAATTATTGCTTGCTACAAAATAAAGTGCAGATATACTCATGCAAAACTTATGCATTACTCATGCAACATAGATTGCGCTAGCAAGCTCGTTATCAATATTGTATCGGCCGTCCTTGATTGAGACTACCATTCCGCCACCAAGCTTACGTACCACAGTTATTCCCTCGCCACTATAGCATCCAAGCGAGAACAAGAACTGGTTCAACTCTTCGTCATCTGTCTCAATCTTCTGAACCAAATACTCTTTACCCTTTTCTGCCTTAAGTAGACTCATCATTATTACCACCTTTTATTTTATTAACTTTGTAACAATGTTAAACGTTACATATTTTGCCTTTGCACTCGGTTAGTCATTGCTAACTTAATGTGTAAAATATCGGTTAGCATTTGCTAACCGACTACATATTACTCGTGTTCATGCATCTTGTCAACAACTTTTTTCTTATGAGTATTGTACCAAGGGTGAAGCATAGATTAACAAGAGTTTCACTCATGTTTGATGGTTTTTTCACTCATTTAGAACTTTTCGAGGAAGTAGAATGAGGCAAAACGCTTTGCAAAGGGATGTGGACAAGCCGAAGACAAAGCGGATACGAAGGAGAAAGCTATGTGTACTTGTATTCACTATAACAATAGGTTTTTTGGGCGCAATTTGGATCTCGAGTGCTCGTATGGCGAGACGCTTGTGGTGGCGCCGCGCACGTTTGACTTCAAGATTCCGCAGACGCATAATTCTGCGGTAAAGTACAAGAAGACTTACGCGGTGATGGGCGTTGCGCATGTGGACGAGCAGAAGGATTATCCGCTGTTTTACGATGCGATGAATGAGGCTGGGCTTGCAATGGCGGGGCTAAACTTTCCTGACAATGCGGTGTATTTTAAGCCGGGCAGCAATAACGGTTCAGCTTCGTATTCTAATGGTCAAATAGATGGACACATCGATGGGAACGCCAAGGTCGAGGTCGCGCCTTTCCAGCTGATACCTTACATCTTACATAACTGCAGCGATATCAAGGAGGCTAAGGCGCTTCTTTCTAATTTGAGAATTGTTGACATTGACTATAACGCGACTTACAAGGCGACGCCGCTTCATTGGATGATTGCGGATGAGAATAGGACAATTGTCGTCGAGCAGATGGCGGAGGGGCTTTTTGTTTATGATAATCCGCTTGGTGTGATGACGAACAATCCGCCTTTTCCCTACCATATGATGAATATGAAAACTTACATTGGCATGAGCACAAAGACACCGACTGCGCATTTTGCAGATGGGCTTAGCTTCGAGGCAATTAGTAATGGTATGGGCGCGATTGGTTTGCCTGGCGATTTCTCTTCTATGTCGAGATTTATTAAAGCAGCTTTTGTGCTTCACAATTCTGCGCCACTTAAGGCAAACAGCATCGAGTCATCGGTTAGCCAGTTTATGCACATTTTGTCGAGCGTCGCAATGCCACGTGGCAGCGTAGAAACCAAAGATAGTGTCCTAGAATATACCGTATATTCTTCTTGCTACGACCTAGTTTCTGGCAAATTCTATATAAAAACTTACGACAACTGGACCATTCGAACTTGCGGCTTTGCTGAGGCTGACCTCGCCTGCGAAGACGGAAAGCTTACAGTTCTTGACAATGTCTAGACCCAGAAGAGGAGGTATAAAATGCTTGCTATAATCTCTGCAACCTGTATGCTTTATTTGTGGTTAGCTCTTCACATCTGAGCCTACCCTCAAGACCACTATATGTCTCCCTCGAAAAGCATCACCTATAAAACTTATAAACAACAGAAAACCGGCTTGCTTCTACTGTGATTTTCGCGATAGAAGAAACCGGTTTGATTTTGTTACTAATCTAATGTTGTGACGTTCGATAACTACATGAAAGCACAAGAACAATTAGATCTCGTCATCTGCAAAACTGTTTGTGTATTCAAGACCATCTGCCATTGCATTTCCCTTGATGCTCTCATAGAAAGCAGCTGTAGAGAAATTCATATATGGAGTTACGAATAATGAAGCTAGTCCAAAAGTAATAAAGCAAAGCAATATCCATCCAATAAATGACAACTGAAGAACAAAAAGGTCCATCTTATGTCCATTCATAATGCGCTCACTTTCCTTAAGTGCCTCAGATGCAGTAAGTGTTGGATTGTCGAGCCATACGTAGTAAGACATCGAGTAAGCATAGCTCTTAATGATTCCTGGAATGATAAATAACAAAGACCAAAGGAATACAAACAAAGCTACTAGGAAACTAATAAGTCCACCATTGATAAGTCCATCTTTATTAAAGAACTTAAAGATAGAGTCTAATGTTGGATACTCTCCTCTTACTGTATCAATCACATACTTATTCAAACCCAATGCAAGTGCTCCCATTGCAAATACTGCTGCAATAGCACCAACAACTGGCACTACACCCAAAACACTGGAAATAGCACCACTACATAGTGAAAAAATAAAAAATGTACCGATGTGTCCTCCGATATTACTTGTCAATAGGTTCCAACCTATTCTTCTTGCTTCTTGTGCTGACATAATTTTCCTCCCTTAACATAAATTACTTTTCTTCTTGTCAACAGCTGCACGGCACAAGTCTTGTGTGGGGTGCAACTTTTCGAGAAAAAGTGTACTACAAAAACCTACGCATTACAACGGACAACAAGTCCCAAAGTCACAAATTACTTCTTAGGATTTGCATTGCTATTTGTGTTTGGAGCTGGCGCTGGTGGCGGACCAAAGACAACCTCGTAGTCAGTATAAATCGCAAGCATTCCACGAATCGTATTCTGCGCACCAGTCTCCGCAGTCTCGAACAAGCCAGCATCAATCGCCGCTTCGAGCTCCTCCTCCTTCACTTCCTCGGTCAACTCTATCTCAATATCAGGGTCGACCTCATTGAAAAGCCCGTCGCTCCATTCAAGATCGCGATCAGTAATCTCATTTGAGAAAACCTCTGGCTCCGGAAGCTCAATATAAATAATCATCTCGTCGTCATCGACAGTAACATCAATATCCTTAATCTCATATCCAGCACGAATCTCGCCCTCATACTCAAGCTCGACAAAATACCTTGTCCAAGGCAAATCGTAATCAAAAAGCTCGTCGCAATCACTCTCAGTAATCACACCCTCGTAATCATAAAGAGCAGTAGACAACTCGCCAATCTCAAAAAGACGCGCCTCGACTTCTTCAATGCTGACGTAATCCATATCTTCTTCCTTCTTCGTGTCGTCACCAAACATCTTGCCAAACACATTCATAATGTCGCCGCCAACACCCTTAAAAATCAGCACGACAAGACCAATCACAACAAGAATCGCCACAATCGTCAGCGTCACACCCACAGCCCTGAAGCCAAAACCGTATTTCTCAAGTGTTACTCTAAGTCTCTCGCTTCTTCTCATAGTCTACTACCTCCTTATCGCCCTATTTCTATCACGCCTTGCTTACAAAGTCGCCTTGTTTTGTTCTGTTCTCTTGTTCTCTAATTATCCAATCCACTCATCTTCCTCATCTTCAATGCTTTTCTCATCGGCAAAATCGGAGTCTGAGTGAACAACATACTTTATGCCCATGTCGCTACAATACTTCTTCAATTCGTCGCATGCAGGATTTACTACAGTGACCATTCCAGTAAAGCCAGTAAGAGCTCTGATTTCTTTCTTGTCTTTATCATATATTACTTGCATGCATTTTTTCTTGCGATTATTTATATAAACAATTAACTTATTTCCCTTAGCAACGAATTCGACTTCCTCGTTCGTCGTAAGTTCACCTGATGCCTTCGCTTCATTAACCTTCTTCGCCACAGTACCTATCGTAATAAAATACGGTATTAGCAAAACCGCCGATGCTGCGATAGACATCCCACCAATACTAACATCTGGAACGAGCAAACCAATAGATGCAAAAGCCAACACTGGCCACCATATACAAGCTAGAAGAATCCATTTCGAATACTTACTCTCGTCATAGACACGAGCAACCACCTTATAACCGTTTTCTGTGTATTCCATATCCTCTTCTCAAAACTCCATTAATTATTAGCCGCACTATTTGCATTGTCACTTTGCACCGCGTCAATCGCGACAACAACCATCAGCACATAAAGCGCATTTTTCGGATCGTTAATGTCGAGCACATACGTGTCCACCAACTGAAAAAGCTTCGTGCCCACAGTCGCAATCTCGTTTCCATCCGCATCATGAATATCGTAATTTACCGCCGGCCAATCCGCACGAATCTCCCAACCGTTGAAGTCGATATTGTACGCCTGCTTAAACAGCGTCATCTCCTTCGTAATCGTGCCAACCATCTCGTCGCCAACATACAAATCGAACCTCGGCAAAAAACTCCAAAGCCTTTGCGAAATTCGCCCAACCGGCACATGCTCCGCATCGTAAATCGTAAGCTCCCTACCAATCGCGAACTTCCTCTCCACAGTAAAAACGACATTCTCTTCCTCGTCAAAAATCTTGTACGAATCAAGCCACGAGAAAACCTTCTGCTTAAAAATCAGTCTCATCTTAAATCTCCCATCCCTTCTTACCTTCTTGTCTTCTCTTTTATATCCCTTTTCGAAAAGGGCACGCTCGCATTCAAGCACACTAGCGCATCCTTTCAATATTATTATACATTATCCTTTCTGAAATTGATAATACTACTCACGACGCGCCAATCGACTTCGGATATACATATCAAGACAAGAAGTGATTATCGATATCACCCCTTACACATTCCTTACACATTGACTTCCTCTTTAAGTACCCAAAAAGCATTATGCATTCAGTCTTCATCCCGATCAATGCCTCTATCAACAATCTCACATACAACCCCACGCGGCAAAATGTAAAGTATCTTACCCGTAGCCTTATCGCCAATCTTATCGTAAAGGCGGCCGGCACTCATGCTCTCACCGAGCACCGTATAGTGACTATTTGCCACAAAACCGATTTGTCCAAGAGCAGGCATCTCTACTTTGATTGCCTCCTTGTCGTACTCATTGTCCGGATCCTTGACGAGCGTAACAACCATGCCCGGTTCCATAAATTCATCGCCATACTTACGATTAGTTCCTGTAATTGTGAAATACATATTTTTCATACCGATACCGCCTTTCCTGTCAGCTTACATTCGAGCTAAATCCGCTGTCATTTTGCGCTGAATTTTATATGTTCTTGACGATATTCTAACAGCACTCCGTTCCCATTAAACGGACAGGCTTTTCGAGAGAGGCGCATTCGCGTAGCCTTCACAGTTGCAAACTTTTGCAAACTTTCCTCTTGCGAAAAGCATAATTTCTCCAACACCAAACAGCGTTATTATTTTGGTAAAAATTAACAGAACGGGAGTAAGAATATGTCCAGCTAAGTCCATTATTCATGCGGTCTATAAGTTTTTAAGATATCTGTCTCTTAAAATTTCCATGCACTCGCCTCATTTTAGATTTATTGTCACGAATCACTTTTTCTAAAATACAGATACTATTCTACGTCGTTCTATAGATTTTTTAATATCCCAAACCATGGACTGCCTGTCGATGTAACATCGATTTTTGAGCAAAAACAAACCGCTATCAGATTTCTCTAATAACGGTCAGTTTCTATAAATCCATCAGTTCCGGGTTTAATAAGAAATCATACACATTTATCATTAAAATCCCTTCATCCGTATAAAAAGGCTTTGGTGTATCGGAGGTAATGACAATCTTTTTAAAGGAGTCATTTATTTTGAGGAATGGTCTGATTTCCTGTGCTAATTTTTCCTCTGTACCAAGCTGGTATGCTGACTGAATGTAATACTTCTTAGAACCTTTATTGCATATAAAGTCTACTTCTAACTGCTTCTTTACAGCCTTGCCATCCTTTCCTCTCTCCAGTATGGTAAGATTTCCTACATCAACGCTGAATCCTCTCTTTCTAAGCTCATTATAAATGACATTCTCCATAGAGTGAGTTACCTCTATTTGTCTATAATTGATACGTGCATTTCTAAGCCCCATGTCCATAAAGTAATATTTCAAAGGTGTACCAATATAAGACTTGCCCTTTATGTCATACCTTACGGCTTCCTCAATTAAGAATGCATCCTCTAAATACTCAATGTATTTTGTGATGGTAGTAGCGGTAATCTTTGAACTGTTCACGCTCTTAAAAGTCTTTTGAAGCTTATTCGGATTTGTAAGTGCTCCAATTGCAGAGGAAAGAATATCCAACAGTGCTTCCATCTCTCCTACGTTTCTAATTTTATTTCTCTTTACGATATCACTAATGTAGGTTTCTTTGAATAAGTTATCGAGAATAGCCATTTTCTGCTCTTCTGTCTCAGCTAAAACAACAAGCGGGATGCCACCATAGGTAATGTATTCATTCCAGCCGTCATATCGGTTGCCCTCATATACTGACATAAATTCAGAAAAGCTCAAGGGATACATATGCACTTCATCCCCTCTGCCTCCAAACTCTGTAGCAATGTCTCTTGATAAAAACTTTGCATTACTTCCGGTTACAAACACATCACAGTTTTTCTTATCCGCAAGCCCATTTAATACACTTACAAATTCATCAAGCAGCTGCACTTCATCCAAAAGAAAATAATATGTGCCATCATACTTCATTTGCTCCTTAGCCCATGGGTAAAATACTTTAGGGTCTCTATACTCTATATTATCGTATAAATCAAATGCCATCTCAATAATATGGGCCTCATCCACTCCACTTTCTATGAGATGGTTCTTAAATATGGTACGTAACAGATAAGATTTTCCGCATCTCCTGATACCGGTCACTATTTTTATCAGCCCGTTATCTTTTCTTTTTATCAGCTGGTCCAAGTAATAGTCTCTTTTTATCTCTTTTTCCATAATAATCATCACTCCTAGAAGATATTTCGGTTAGTTTTTACTAAAATTTCTTCTATTGTACATCGCAAATGGATTTATTTCAAACGTCCCAAAAGATATTTCGGTATATATTTACCAAAATATCTTTTAGAAACAATCTTCCCATATCAAAGACATCCTATTTGCGTCTACAGACTTATTTCCTCTTCATCAATGTGCTCCTTTAGGGAAGATTTTTGCAACTAGTTGCATTTTTCAGTCCTAGAATTCCCTCGCAACATATTTTCATGTACAAACCCTATCTTCATTGAAATTATTTTATTCTCCTGACCCACAAAACGCAAAAAGACCACTCCCAAGTCTACACTTGAAAGTGGTCCATTCTTTCTGCAATCTTTGCATAATATTTGCATAAACACTGGGCTTATTTATCCACACTCTTCATCGTAGGGAACAAGAGCACGTCTCTTATCGCAGCGGAGTCTGTAAGAAGCATTACGAGACGGTCGATGCCGTAGCCGATGCCGCCCGTTGGTGGCATACCGATTTCAAGAGCGTTCAAGAAGTCTTCGTCTGTGTGGTTTGCTTCTTCGTCACCAGCAGCGAAGGCTTCTTCCTGTGCAGCGAAGCGTGCACGCTGGTCGATTGGATCGTTGAGCTCGGAGTATGCATTACACATCTCACGGCCATAGATGAAGAGCTCGAATCTCTCTACATAGTTTGGATCGGATGGCTTCTTCTTTGTGAGCGGAGAAATCTCGATTGGATGGTCCATAACGAATGTTGGCTGAACCATGTGTTCTTCGCAGTACTTTTCGAAAAAGAGGTTGATGATATCGCCCTTCTTGTGGCGGTCCTCATACTCAATGTGGTGCTCATCCGCGAGTTTCTTTGCCTCTTCGTCGGATGTGACATTGTTAAAGTCTACGCCAGAGTACTTTGTAACGGCGTCTACCATAGTGATGCGCTCAAAAGGCTTGCTCATGTCGATGACTGTGCCCTGGTACTCGATTACTGCACTGCCAACAACCGTCTCCGCGAGGTAGCGGAACATGGATTCTGTAAGTTCCATCATGCCCTCGTAGTCTGTGTATGCCTGGTATAGCTCCATCAATGTGAACTCTGGGTTGTGACGTGTGTCTACGCCCTCGTTACGGAATACGCGGCCAATCTCGTAAACGCGCTCGAGACCACCAACGATGAGTCGCTTTAGGTATAGCTCGAGTGAGATACGAAGCTTTACGTCCTCGTCAAGTGCGTTGTAGTGTGTCTCGAATGGACGAGCTGCGGCACCACCTGCGTTGCTAACGAGCATTGGTGTTTCAACCTCCATGAAGCCACGGCCGTCGAGGAAGTTACGGATTTCCTTTAGGATCTGTGAACGCTTCACGAATGTGTCCTTTACCTCTGGGTTCATGATCAGGTCAACGTAGCGCTGACGATATCTCATGTCTGTGTTTGTGAGGCCGTGATGCTTTTCGGGAAGGACCTGCAAGGACTTTGTAAGGAGGACGAGTTCTTCTGCGTGAAGTGAAATCTCGCCTGCTCTAGTACGGAAAGCGTAGCCCTTGACGCCAATGATGTCGCCGATATCGTACTTCTTGAAGAGCTGATAGTCGTCAACTCCGAGGCTGTCGCGTGTCACGTACACCTGAAGGTTGCCCATGAGGTCCGTGATTGTCGCAAAAGAAGCCTTACCCATAACGCGCTTAAGCAGCATACGTCCAGCAACAGCAAATGTGAGCTTGTTTGTCTCCCAAAGTGCTGCGAGTGCCTCTGCCTGCTCCTCCTCGGAAAGGCTAGCATCGATCTCGCTCTTAAGCTCAGCCTCCTTCTCCTCGAAAAGCTTCTTCACATCAGAAGAATGAGCTGTTACATCATACTTTGTTATCTGAAATGGATCCTTGCCCATAGCCTGCAAATCTGATAGCTTCTCGCGGCGGATCTTGATTTGTTCGTTTACGTTCTCCATATTTCTCCATTAACTCCTTACTATTTGTGCTTAATGCCTTGCCAGCAAGCCGGCATTTGTGAAGTTTACAATTGTTCTTTCTCTGTCATAAAAAAGGGACGCGAGAAGCTTTCTTATCGCGCCCACTTTATTCATCAAAACATCTTAAAGCAGGGGCAATTACTTGCCGATTTTGACAACCTTATATTTGAAGGAACCTGCTGGAGTTGTAACCTCAACAACGTTGCCCTTCTTCTTGCCAAGAATTGCCATGCCTAGAGGAGACTTATCAGAAATTCTGTCCTCGAAGATGTTCTCTTCGTTCTCGTTTACGAGAGTGTACTCGATTTCTTCCTTTGTCTCTTCGTCACGGATAGTAACCTTACATCCGAGAGAAACCTTTGTCTTCAAAATCTCGTCGTCGTCAAGTACAGTCGCGTTCTTAAGAAGTGACTCGATTTCCTTGATTCTTGTCTCGTTCTTAGCCTGTGCTTCCTTAGCATCGTCGTACTCAGAGTTCTCTGACAAGTCGCCCTGCGCACGTGCCTCGTTCAAGCGCTCTGCAATTTCTGCAGCCTTAGTAGTCTTGCGCTCAGCAAGCTCGTCCTGCAAACGCTTCAAGCCTTCGGCCGTATAAACATTCATTTCCTTCTCTTCTGCCATGTTGCTACCTCTTTCTTATATAAATTGTTTACAACAAAAGTCTTTCTTGTTATTTAAGCTAATGCTTTTCGAAAAGGGCAAGAAAAACCCCACCAAAAACACATTATACTCTTATCTTGCAGTTCTGTCATTCTCCTTCTGAATAACGTCGTGCGCACCACCCTCGATAATGGATGTAGAAGAAACTACTACGAGGCGAGCCTTCTTTTGAAGCTCCTCGATGCTGGACGAACCGCAAGAGCACATTGTTGCCTTAACCTTCGCAAGGGATGTGTCGAGGTTGTCCTTGAGCTTACCAGCGTATGGAACGTAAGAATCAACGCCCTCCTCGAAAGCCATCTTGCCGCCAACGCCACCATCGTCGTAACGCTGCCAGTTTCTTGCTCTGTTAGAGCCCTCGCCCCAATACTCCTTAACGTAAGAACCATTAACGATGAGCTTTCTTGTTGGAGACTCGTCGAATCTAGCAAAATATCTACCGAGCATCATAAAGTCTGCGCCCATTGCGAGAGCAAGTGTCATGTGATAGTCGTGAACGATACCACCATCGGAGCAAAGTGGAATGTACATACCTGTCTCCTCGAAGTACTCGTCACGAGCCTTTGCAACTGCGAGAACTGCGGAAGCCTGACCGCAACCGATACCCTTCTGCTCACGTGTGATACAGATAGAACCACCGCCGATACCAATCTTGATAAAGTCTGCGCCAGCGTCAGCCAAGAATCTGAAGCCTTCAGCATCTACTACGTTACCAGCACCAACTGGGATGTCTGGATAGTTAGCCTTGATCCACTTAAGTGCTCTTTCCTGCCATACGCTAAATCCGTCAGAGGAATCGAGACAAAGTGCATCTGCGCCAGCCTCTACGAGAGCTGGAACTCTTTCTTCATAGTCACGAGTATTGATACCAGCACCTACGATGAGCTTCTTCTCCTTATCGAGTAGCTCAAGTGGATTTGCCTTGTGGAATTCGTAGTCCTTACGGAATACGAGACCAACGAGACAGCCCTCGCTATCAACGATTGGAAGCTGGTTAATCTTGTTGTCCCAAATAATGTCGTTTGCTTCCTTAAGAGTAGTTCCCTCTGGAGCAGTAACGAGCTTCTCGATTGGAGTCATGAACTCAGAAACCTTAGCATCTGTGCTCATACGACTTACACGATAGTCTCTAGTAGTAACAAGTCCAAGAAGCTTACCTGTTGGAGTACCATCTAATGTAACAGCAGCTGTGCCGTGACCCTTCTTTTCCTTGAGTGCCAAAACATCAGCAAGTGTAGAATCTGGAGTCAAATTGGAATCGGATGTAACGATACCAGCCTTGTACTTCTTAACCTTCTTAATCATCTCGCACTGAGACTCAATTGACTGTGACTGGAATACAAAAGACATACCACCACATCTAGCAAGTGCAATAGCCATTCCAGAATCGGAAACAGCCTGCATTACTGCAGAAACCATAGGGATGTTGATCTTGAGCTTAGACTCCTCTTGTCCCTTCCTATACTTACAAACTGGTGCGGACAAATCCACCTGGTCTGGAGTATTCTTCTCAGTAGTCAAATTTGGTACCAAGAGATACTCACTAAATGTACGTGATTCTTCTGCAAAAATTGTTGCCATCCGAATAACCCTCCTATAATAAATAATATAAATAATAATCGTAATAACTACCGCTACGATAACCACTACAATAACCGCCATAACAGCCACTCATGTTTTTGCTACAAAAAATATTTATCGAGCATATAAAATTAAAGTCAATAATAGCACAAATAACGCTACTTGTGCCATAAATATTTTATGATTTTTCGCCACTGTTTTGAGCAATTTATCAACGAGCACCAAATGCGCCCCACGAGGCTCCTTCACTACGCGCATAAAACCGCGTTTATTAAAGGGCATTATTTGCGATTACCATCGCGGTTGCCATCGCGGTTATCGCTGCAGTTACCGTCGTGGTTACCGTCGCGGTTACTATCGCGGTTGCCGTCGCGCTCTTCTCCGTCTTTCTTATTCACGCGCCCCAAAACCCTCTCAAGCGCCTCCTCATACGGCACTCCAGCAAGCCTTAAACTGTGCGCATATTTCAAAAGCTCGCCGCACTTCTTCCCAGGCAGCACGCCCGCCGCGAGCAAATCTAATCCCGTCACATGTGGCATCGCCATACGCTCGCGGTACACCGCCAAACGCGCCGACAAGAAAACCTCGTAGTCCACGCCACTTGCCGCGCCCTTCGCCTCATCGCTAAGCAAGCTACCCTCTCTATCGGAAGCGGCAATCGCAAGCAACACATCCGCATCACAAGCCTCATCGAAAAGCTTATTCGTCGCCTTAACAGACGAATTCTGCGCCGCCAAAACATTCGGCCTCATATGCGTCTTGATAATATTTTGCACATTGCTAATCAGCCTACGCTCATTCGTAAGCCTGCCTAACAAATCCCCAGCAATCGGAATCCCCGAATTCTCGTGCCCATAGGCATGAATCACACCATCAACATTCGTCGTCGTATTAACCTTCCCCAAATCGTGGCAAAGCGCCGACCACATCAAAAGCGCCTTATCGGAAACCGCCCCCGAATCGCGTCTTGCCGCGGCCTTGTCGAGCACGAGCATCGTATGGTTCCACACATCACCCTCACTATGGTATTTCGGCGGCTGCTCGACACCAATTAGGGCCGCAACCTCAGGAAACCAAAACTCAAGATTATCCGCCTTGCGCAACACCTCGAAAAAAACCGAAGGCCGCTCTCCAAGAAGTAGTGCCTTCTTGACTTCCTCGTACACTCGTTCACGCGCCAGATTCGACAAATCCATCCTCGCAAAAAGCTGAATCGTCTCATCGACCACCGTGAATCCAAATCTACTAGCGAATTGCGCGCCGCGAAGGACGCGGAGCGGATCATCCACAAACGTCTCCTCATCCACATGCCTTATCACACGCTCCGCGATATCGCGAAGGCCCCCATAATGATCCACCAACTCATGCGACAATACATCCACCATCATCGCGTTAACAGTAAAATCTCGCCTTCGCGCCGCCGCCATCGTTCCCATCTTCGGGTCCACCGACACCTCAAAATCCCTATGCGCTGGCGGCGTACCTTCGCGCGCCATCACTTCCCTCGCACTACTTGTCAGTTTCTCTGTTCGCGGCAACGCGATATCGATTCCGTATCCCTTGAGTCCATATACTCCGAAGCTTTCTCCGTAATACGTTACTTCTCCTAACTCCTCCAATATCGACTCGAGCGACTTTCCCTCTACACCGTGCACCTCAATGTCGATGTCCTTGTGGCAGTGCTTTTCGAGAGGAAAAAGAAACATATCTCGAACAAGCCCTCCCACAAAATAAACAGAGCCGCCAAGGCTCGATACTCTAATCGCAAGTTCTCTTACGACAGACATCTCCTTCGCGGCTTCCGCTTCAAGTTGCTTAATTCTTTGTTCGATAACTTCGTTTATGGCTAGCATCTTCATCCCTCGTGAATTCATTTTCTCTCATTATACCACTCATGGGATGCTACTAATCGGACACGCTTCACATACCAACATCGCTAGCTTATGCTAAGCCTCCACTTCATTATATTATGGATTTGTCGTTAGGCCTTTTTCTTGCGCCACGCGCCAAGTGCCACCAAAACAATATACATCATTATCAATGTAATAATTGCTTCTGGAAGCATAAATCCACCATTATATGTGATGCTATATACCCACACGTTCTGGTCTCCTGCATACTCTGCGTAGAAAATTACGCCCGATAATACAGAGCAAAGTAGTCGCAGAACAAATCCCACGAATGCCCAGATTGTTGCAGGCAAAAACTTTATTTGACGAAGTCTTCCGATGATGCTTGTGTTTGCTTGACGGATGCTTTTCACTGGAGACGCAAAAGTTGCTACGCCAACACATGTATATGCAAGAATATAATCGAGCATTACTTGTAGTGGGAAAAGCAAATATCCGCCGATGAGCTGCAACAGGCTATACACGAAGCACACGCCGAAGCCCCATGCTGGGCCGAATGCGAAACAGTACAAAATGAGTGGAAGTGTAGCAGCTGGAGTAACCGAGCCACCCATTGGCATCTCGAACAATTTGAGTTGTGAAAGCACAAAGCTAAGTGCAATACAAATTCCACCTGCTACCACTGCGAGAATTCTCTCGCGATTTTGCTGGCGCTTACCTAATTGATTTGTTGTTTTTGCGCCGCTAACGTTGTTCTGATTGTTTGACGACATAAAAAAATCCTCCTATCTTTCTGTCGCCCAAACGTGACAAAAAGCTTAGGAGAAGTGATGCATCTCATGAAAATGCAAAACCTATATGTAAAATCCCTCCGCCGGCATTATCCGTTCAGGTTCCTCGGGTCAATGCCGCATTAGACATCCTCTCAGCCGACTTAGCGTCAGCACCCCGTTTGTTGTCGTCGTGAAGTATACTACATGTTTTTGGGTTGTGCAATAGTGGTATTTATCACATTCGACCTAGCTTTACCAGTCGAACAACACATTTCTCAATGAAATTCTCTACTTCTCGCTCGTATAAGGCTGGCGATACATTGTAACAATCAATATGCTCGCAGTTGTCTATCATCAGCATGCGCTTTGGGCAGCGAAGTCGATCATAAATTCGGCGAGCGGAATCTGGAGATACAGTAACATCGTTTACTGCCTGAAAAATCAAAACCGGCACGCGAATTCTATCCGCATGCATTGTCGTCTCACAATGGTTGATATCGAATTTATAGTTGTGCTGTGCGCACTTATTCACATGTGGCATGAACATTGATAGGTTCATCTTGTAGCGTCTTTTCGCTGCAGCAAGCAGTGTTTCGTTAAGATTTGCCATTGGGCAGTCTGCTACGATGCCGGCAACATTTTCGGAGAAGCCCTCTTGCTGTGCTGCTAGTAGCGCAGTCGTTGCTCCCATGCTTCTTCCCATAATGAAGATTCTCGCATTGTCGCCTACCTGACGCTTCGCAAAATCAATCCATGTCATCAAATCAACACTCTCATATAAGCCATATGACACGAAGCGACCTTCACTCATTTGGTGTGCGCGCTGATGAATTATCAGCATATGGCATTCTATCTTGTTCATGAAGAGCTTTGCATATGCACCCATCTCACTAGGCATCTCGTTATAGCCATGAAGCAAAATCACTACATTGCGACACGACCTGTCGCGCGCAGGCCTGAAATATCCAGCAAGCTTTGTTCCGTCAAAGCCATCCACGCGCACATTTAGATACTCCATTCGGTGTGCATAAAACCAGTTCTTGCCTTTACCAAACAAATCACTTGTGTCAATATCGTTAGGAGAACGATCCACTACCGGCATCGGCTTCGGTCTTTTGAAAGCCGTCTTGAACAATCTATTGCCAATCCAAATATATGCGACAAATGCGCATCCAATTAGGAGCACAACAACTATCACAAGTAGTATCACAAGTATTGTAGTTTTACTTATCGCAAGTAGCATTCTAGTCCTCCTATCATAAGTTTAACATTGTTACAAATCTAATATTTCCAGTACTTTGGCGCTTCCTAGAGTCCACAACGCCTTCACACGCATAAGCCTCCATAAACCCTACTAACCGACAAGCCGACTAGCCGAACTATCGATTTCTATAATCGCGCTTTCTATCTGCCGAATCGCCATACAAATCTCCAACGAAGCAACAACCGTCAGAAGTCACAACCACATCGTCCTCGACTCTGAATCCGACATTCCACTCAGGAATATAAATTCCCGGCTCAACCGCAAGTACATTTCCTTCCTCAAATGGAGCCTCGCGATCGCCAACATCATGCGTCTCAAGTCCCAAATGGTGCGCCACGTTATGCCAATAATAGCACTTTATCTCCTCGTTAGAAAGTTCGTTGATCAAACCCTGCTCCTTTAGCCACACTTCGGCAAGCTCCATCATGTGCATATTAAGTTCCTTCAAAGTCACGCCTGGCCTAATAAAGTCCACTGCCGCATCGAGGAGCGAGTCTACTAGAATTCTTAAGTCTTTTGCACGCTTCATTCGAATAGCGTCAATTTCCTTAGCGCCTTGATTAGCTCCTATCTCTTTGGCGAAAAACACGCGTGACAAATCACAGCAATATCCATCAACTCGTGCGCCAATATCGATTTGCATGATTGAATCAGGCTTTATCATTTTGTCTTTTTCTGGGCGTGAATGATGTAAATAGAAACAATTCTCATCTACTGCAGCAATCGTCATGAACGCTTGAACCATGCTGCCGCCAGTAATTAACGCACTTTGTAGTGTCGCATATACATCGTATTCACTTCTTAAACCAGAGCCGTCTAGCTCCAATTTCTCGAAGGCCTGAAGAACAATGGCACGAGCCTTTGCTATCGCCTCGATTTCACACGAAGCCTTAATAGTTCTCATCTTCTCGATAATTTTACTAATGTCAATTGGCTCGTTATCATCACTATTTGCCTGCGCCAAGACCTGTTGTTCAAACCTTGATGCCTGCTTAGAAATCGAGGATTTATCGACTGCAATATGCCATGCTGAAGCATCCTTCGACAAATATTGATAACAGTACTCATCAAAACTGTCATCTATGTCGCAGATGTCGCTTACAGAAATTCCAGAGATATCTGAATATTCCTCATGTGTAAGACGCTTGCCGTGCCAGCGCTCTTGCATATCATCCTTTGAAAGAACGAATAACTTCTCATTATATGTAACAGCGTCTTCTGCCAAAGCTCCTGCCAAGGCTCCGGAAACTGCTTCGGATGTTGCCCCGGAAGCAAATGCTTCGGTGGAAGCTTTTCGAGGAGGGGTGGTGATTATAAGACACGCACCCTCTTGCTCGATGCCAGTCAAGTAATAAAAATTGCGGTCTGGGATGAACTCGCTCTCGTTATCCGGGGTTATGCATACGGCTTCTCCCGAGAAAAGAAAAACCGCCATGTTGGGCGGCAATTCTGATGCGAATTTCTGTCTGTTTCTGATATAGAATTCTTTGTTCAATGCCATTTTCTGAGAACTCCTCTATCCAGCAGCGCTTGAAGCTTAGTTAGTAGCCGCGGCGTTGCTGACGGTCTGTTCGAACATTTACTTCGTCGAACATGATTGTGTTGTTGATATAGCTAAATGTAGCACTTGGTGCGCGGCGGATAAGTCCAGGGTTTCCAATTACGATGGAGCCATCTGGCACGTCGAAGTTTACATATGCACCAGGAGCGATGAGCACGTTGTTGCCGATTGTGATGTTGCCGACGATGATTGCGTTCGCGCCAATCCAAACATAATTGCCGATTGTAGGCGCTCCCTTACGCTTACCGCGGAACTGTGTACCAATTACTACACCAGTTGACACATTAACGTTATAGCCGATAACTGTCTTCGGGTGAATAATAACACGACCAAAATGCGCGAGGTAGAAGCCCTTGCCAATATTTGTGTCGTATGGGATCTGAATATGATACTTGCGACTCTTGCGCTCGAGGATGAAATTGAAGAAGTAGAACTTTGCTAGACAGAGCTTCTTCTTCCATCCGTCGTAATGCTCTACCTTGTAACGCTCTAACTGCCCAGCGTAGTACTGAGTATGGCGAAGTGCGCTAATGTAGCTGAATTCCGGGCTCGAACGAAGTTCTTCAAGATAAGTACGGAAAATCTGATCGTGACTTCTCTTGTTACCTGTATATCTATACAAATCACTATAAACAATGTCTTTTAACTCATCGTTCATATAAGAACTCCTTCCCCAACTTCTTTATGTGTAAAATTGTATATCTTTTCGCTATTTTTCTCAATATGAGAAAGCGCCAATTTGACAAAAAGAACAAAAATGTAACATGTAATTTGTTATGTCAGTCAATAGAATATTTTGCTGCATAAGATGCTAGCTTCTCATGGAAGGATGGGTCCGACTTACGAGCCATACGAAGAGTCTCATGCATATTCATATTGTGTTCCTTACTATCGATAATGCAGGCAGCGATATTCGAGCAATGGTCCGATGTTCTCTCTAGGTTATTAAGAAGATCGCTCCACACGAAGCCCGCCTCAATTGTACATTTATTCTTCTGCACACGTAGAATATGCTTCATTCGCATTACTTCCTTAAGCCTATCAATTACTTCCTCAAGCGGTTCAACTTCACTAGCAATTACTTCATTCTTATCTAAGAATGCTGCTTGCGTCAAATCGAGAATATTCGCAACTGCGCTAATTAGATTATGCATCTCCTCATTAGCATGCTCAGAAAATGTCATCTTCTTATCTCTCATTTCCTCAGCAGATTCAAGAATATTTACGCTGTGGTCAGAAATTCTCTCGAGGTCACCAATCATCTTCATAAGCGAAGCAACCTCCTCACTATCCGCTTCCGAAATCGCTCTCGTAGAAAGCTTAACAAGATATGTACCAAGCACATCTTCATAGTGGTCCGTCTTATCTTCATCGCGACGAATTGACTGCGCCATCTCATCGGAAAATTCACTAGTTACACATTCAAGTGATTTCCTTAGTCCATTAATTGCGCACTCGGCCATCTCTACTGCATATACATGACAACGCTCAAGTGCAAGTGGTGGTGTCTCAAGCAAACGCTCGTCAAGTTCTTCAACAACATCGGCATCTTCATCACCATTAGAAGGAACAAACTTAATTGCGAGCTTCTCAATCACAGAAGATAGTGGCAAGAAGACAAATGTCGCAGGTAGTTTCAATGCTGTATTAAGTATAGCTACTCCGAGATAGGATGCCGATTCGTTCAATATCGCTGGCGGTGCTATCATCTGAATAATTACAAATGGAATCAAACAAATAATCGCGCCTCCAAGATTAAATAGCAAGTGTGCCATAGCTGCACGACGTGCTTCTTTATTTGTACCGATAGAAGACAATATCGCAGTAATACATGTACCAATCGCTGTACCAAGAATAATTGGGTATGCTGCTCCATATGTAACCTGCTTTGTTTCAGTTAATGCCTGCAAAATACCTACTGAAGCAGAGCTCGATTGAATTATGGCAGTAAGTATTGTTCCTGCAAGCACACCAAAGATTGGATTTTGGAATGCAACGAAGAGTTGACGGAAGCTTTCTACTTCAGATAATCCGCCAACCGCGTTAGACATCTGTTCCATTCCAAACATAAGTGCTGCAAAGCCAAGAAGAATCATACCAGTATCCTTGGTCTTCGTCTTCTTAGAGCCCATATACATAATGATACCAATCAAGGCAATAATAGGTGTGAAGGAATCCGGCTTAAGAAGCTGAACCATTACGTTGCTATCACCATCAATACCAGCCATACTGAGAATCCATCCCGTTACAGTAGTACCAATATTAGCACCAATGATAACGTTGATTGCTTGCTTTAGCGTCATCAGTCCCGAGTTAACAAAACCTACAACCATTACCGTAGTCGCAGACGAACTCTGAATAACTGCGGTAACACCAAGACCTGTAAAGAATCCAGCAAGCTTATTTGTTGTCATCTTACCAAGAAGTGTACGAAGTTTACTTCCTGCTCTTCTCTCAAGTGCTTGTCCCATAATGTTCATTCCAAACAAGAACATAGACAAGCCACCTACCATAGCTAAGATATTGAATATACTGAAACCTTCCATAGATGGACGCCCTCACTTATGTGCGTATTACTCTGCATAATATCACAATTATATACGTTTTTTTGCAAAAAGTAAGTACCCACGCACACAACTTAATCAAATATCAAATGCCCAGCTCGAGATTTGCTACACTTCCGTTATTAGAAGTCTTCGTAACGACAATCTTCTTCGTGATTCGACTCTTAAGTTCCTCTACGTGCGAGATAATTCCAACAAGCCTATTTCCATCACTAGCAAGGTCTCCAAGCACGCCGATAGCGGTCTTCAAGGTCTCATCATCAAGCGTACCAAAGCCCTCGTCGATAAAAATCGTGTCAATCTTGACGCCGCCCGAAGTCGCCTGTATTTCTTCAGCTAGACCTAATGCCAACGCAAGTGACGACATGAACGACTCACCTCCAGACAAGCTGCTTACGCTTCGTGGCTTTTCGGAAGAGAAATTGTCGACTACATCAAGGTCTAGTCCAGACTGCGCACTCTTGTTAGAAGCGACAACGCGTCTTCTTAGCTCATACTGCCCCGAAGTCATGCGCGATAGTCTCACATTTGCTCTTCTTATTACTCTCTCGAAAAAGCTCATCTGCACATAAGTCTCAAGCATAATCTTCTCTTGTCCACTAAGCTTACCTAACGCTGTGTCAGCAAGTGGATTGAGCCACTTTTGTTTCTTCTCAATATCAGCAATCTTAGAATTCTTCTCGCCAATCTTGCTATAAATATTCTCATTAGTTTGTAGTCTCTTAAGGATGTTCTCGTCATTATATGTAAGCATATCTAGCTTACCTTCGATAAGCTCATATTCATTTACGAGATTATTTCTCTCTTCTTCAGAAGTAGACTTGATTTCTTGCTCATCAATCTGCTTACCAAGCTCTTCGAGTCTGGTCTTTGCCTGAACCTCTTCATTGTTCTTGATATTAAGAGCATCCGTCTTATTCTTAAGAATATCGTCAAGCATTTTCGCTTCATACTTAAGACTATTAATAGCCTTGGTTGCTTCATTCTTCGTCTCAAATTTAAGCTTGTCGTCATATGCAGCAATCTGCTTAGTCTTCTCGTCGATTGTCACCTTGCTAGTCTCGATATCCTTCTCGCATTTGCTCTTATCAGCCAAGCATTCGTTAAGCTCTGTCTCGCATTCTGGAATCTTCTTATCAAGCGCATTCTTACGGTTAACCTTATTAACGATTTCCTTAAGTTCTTCGCATACCAAGTTAAATTGATTCCTAGCCTCTTTATTATTCGCATTGATAATATCTACAACCTGACCTTGGAACTGTTTCATGTTCATGCTCTTGTCGTAATTAACTTCCAAAGCCTCACACAAAGCTTCGCGTTCCTTATGGTGCTCTGCTAGCTTCACCTTGAAATCGGAATCAAGCTTATCCTTGACCTTACGTAATGAATCAACATCTTCTCGTAATTTATCAAGCTCCTCTTTCGATGGTGCATCAACAGCCTTCGTAGCTTTCTTCGGATGATCTAGCGAACCACAAACCGGACAAGGCTTGTTGTCCTCGAGCTTTTCGGCGAGGAAGCCTGCCTGCTCGCTAATGTAGAGAGAATTCATCTGCTCATATTCACATTCCTTCGTTTTGAATTCATTCTCCTTAGTAGCTAGCTCATTCTTGATTCCAACTACTTCATGATAGGATTTGCAGATTTTCTCATATTTCTGCCTGTTGCCGTCACACTTAGCTAGCTGCTCTTCAAGCTTCTCCTTCTCTTGCTCCTTAGTAACCTTGCTCGCAACAATATCAGTAAGTGTCTCAAGCTCTTTCTTGTAGTTATTAATTGTTTCTCTGAGGCTTCGAATTTGCTCATCCAAATCAGACAAATCCTCTTGTGCTTCCTCCTTCTTCGCCATCGCCTCGGAAAGAGCCTTCTTCGCCTTCTCACGCTCCTCGTAGTCACCAATTCGCGCCTCGATTTGAGTAGCACTTTGCATCCATTTATCATAATTCTTCGTCTTGTTATTAAGCGCATCCTGCTGTTCACCTATAACAAGCTTAAGCTCGTCAGATATTGTATTCACCTTAAGCTTTTGCGCCTCATATTCAGCGAAAAGCTTAACCGCCCTATCATATTCATCCAGATTTTTCTTCTTATTGTCACGATCCTTCTCATAAGCTGTTCTAAGCTTCTTGTTCTCTTCTCTTGTCTTCCTGTCAGCTTCAATAATCAATGCCAGATTATCCATCACATCCTTACTTGGCATCGTCACAAAATCCAATTCTGAATACTCTTCACCTTCAGGGATTCTTATGTCATTAATACTGTCCTTGATATCCGCAAGCAACGCCTTACCGCTAGCATCAAGAGCATTTCTCTCTTTATTTATTGTATTCTGCAATATCTCGTAATCTTCTGTGCCAAAAACCTTACGGAAGATACTCATTCTATCCTTCGTATCACTTGTGAGAACCTTACGGAAATCGCCCTGAGCAATCATAGCAATCTGTCTAAACTGCTTCTCATCGATTCTCATAATGTCCTTAATTTTGCTATTAACAATCGAACGATTGGATTCGTATTCGCCACCTGGCAAATAAAGCTCCGCCTTCTCACTCTCGCTTGTCACACCGCTTCCTCGTGACTTCGTTCTCTCCTGCTGTGGAGTTCTTCTTACCCTATATTCCTTGCCGTCATATTCAAATGTTAGCTCGACATAAGTCTGCACACTAGCATCAACGCCAGTTGTACGAAGCAAATTTGTCTCACGGTCATCGCCACTTGCTTCGCCATATAAAGCGAAAGTAATTGCATCGAAGATTGTAGTCTTACCTGAACCTGTAGGTCCTGTAATTAGATATAGTCCGCTGTCGCCAAGCTTATCAAATTCAATCACAGTCTTTCCTACATAGGACTCGAACGCCTGCATTTCTAGTCTCTTTGGTCTCATAAGCTATCCTCCTCATCTCTATTCCAAATCTCATCAATAAGCGAAGCTACATATTTCTTCTGATCCTCATCGAATCCAGTTCCATTACACTTTGTATAGAATTCTTCGAAAATCGCGAACGGATCAACTCTATCGACTGCCTCAAGTCCACCTTTAATCTGCGACTCTGTTCTCGTTCTAGTATTCTCAATCTCAAGTGTCATCATGCGTGGATAAATCTGCTTAAGCTTGCTATATGCATTAGGCTCCTCATGTTCATCTGTAAGCACAACGCGAAGATATGCATCACGCCACTTGCTATCCTTAACATATTTATCTGAAGTAACCGTCTCGAAGCTACCACGAAGTTCACGCATATCATAGCGTGGCACAAGTGGCACCTCTGTCACTTCAAGCTTCGCATATTTGTCACCAGCCTTCTTCGGCTCAAAATCCACAATCGTAACACTCTTACTATCATGAACCTCAGAGAAGGAATATTTAAGCGGAGTACCGCAATATCTAATTCTTGCATCGCCACCAACATTCTGTGGTCTATGCAAATGTCCAAGTGCCACATAATCAAACTTATCGAAAGCACTTCCATCAACATTCTCAGTTCCACCAATAATAAGCTCCTCAGACTCAGAGACAGCACCACCTGTAACAAACTGATGTGTCGCAATTACATTAATAATGCTGCTATCAACATCCATCTTATTTGTCATATATTTAACAGCTTCATCGAAGCTAGTAATCTTAGTATCGTTGTCTTCACTATCCTCGCTAGCAATGCTCATCCTGACATCAATCGGCTTAATAAATGGAAGCATCCATACCGCCATCTTCGATCCAGCCTCATCTTCTACAATAACATTATTAACATTGCCATCAAACTTGCCGCAGATATGAACGCCCTCACGAAGAAGTGCAGAGTTCGTGCTAAGTCTCGTCGCTGAATCGTGGTTACCTGCAATGATAATCACTTGACTTACCAATTTGGTAACATCGAGAAGAAATCCCTCAAAAACTCCAATCGCCTCTGTCGGAGCAACCTGTCTATCGTAAACATCTCCGCTAATAATCAGCGCATCTGGCTTATGAGAAGAAATAACATCAACAATCTGACCTAGAACCACCTTCTGGTCATCTAGCATTGAGAAATCCTTGACTCTCTTTCCAATATGCAAATCCGACAAATGAATAATTCTCATCTAATCCTCCTTATTTCCGGCAATGAAGCCACTAGAATTCATGTGTTTCTAAAGTTTGCTGGCGGTAGCCTTTCGAGCGCGAAAAGCAATAAAAAGAATACTAAAACCTAACGCTAAGCGCCTGCTTCGTAGCGGTAGTCTCTGTTTCTTTATAATCTATTATAAACTATTGGGTGTCCGATTAAAGGTATAGCTTCTCGCAAATAACGCGATTCTTGCCCTCGCGCTTTGCACGATAGAGGCAGTTGTCCGCAATAATCATATGTCTATCTACTGGGAAGTTATCGGCAGACTTCGTAAGACAAAGGCCAATACTAACCGTAACCTTAATCTTCACGCCGTCAATCTCATATTCCTGCTGCTCAATTCTCTGGCGAAGCCTCTCTGCATACTCGAGGTGATCATGCTCACAGGTTAGGAAGGCTGCGAACTCCTCACCACCCCATCTGCAGTACACAGTATGCTCGCAGAAAACCTCCTGCATAGCGCTAGCAACATGCTTCAAAATCTCATCACCAATCGCGTGACCATAGAGGTCATTAATCTTCTTAAAGTCATCGATATCAAGAATCAAGCATCCAGCAAGCTGCGACAAGTCACCATTTCTTAGTTTCTCATTGATATCCTCATAGAAACCATATCGGTTATATACTCCAGTAAGAGCATCGTGTCTATAAAGCTTAATATATTTCTCCTCCGACTCAATGAGCTGACGCTGCGTCTCCTGACGAATCAGCTCAATAAACAAGCCGGTAATCATGCAAGTAATATAAACAATAGGGAATCTAAGCATAAACTCTTCAGTATATTGATACTGCAAAACCGCTTCACCAACTGGCGTCCAGAACATCAAGATAATAAATGCCAGCTGAATCAAACTGAATATCACACCCGTCTTCGCACCGAAGACAATCATCGCGAAGCATGGCACAAACAACGACCAAAGTATACTAAAGCCATTAGGAATGCCAGTAACAATAAAGAATGCCATCAGCGCAAAAACCTCAACCGCAAACAACACGTAGGCAACCATGTCAATTTTCTTCATCCAAATCGACAGGAAAAAATTCACGATGCATAAGCCAGCAAAAACAAATGTGACCACTGCAAGCACATGCTCCGAAGTAATGATATTAATCAGCGTCATCACAAGCGACACCAGAACCAAAATAGCATTGAGCATCCTAAACAGAATCTCCTGGCGGTAGTACGAATCCCTCGCCGTCTTGGAAATTCTATCCATCAACCCACTCAAACAAGTCTGAAACCACTTCATGTCGTACCCTCATCTCGCAATCACATGCAAGTCTTGTAGCCGAAAGCCCTCTCTTATTGTAATTCTACCACTTCCAAAGACTTTTGAACGAACAAAAACCAAAAATCTTAGAAATATTTAAGTTTTCCCTCGCCCCCCTCGAAAAGCATCGCCACACCATCTACCACATTTTTGCCCTAAAATATCGTCTACATGTGCAAAAATCGCAAAAAAACTCTCACGATATTGTATTTTTTCTGAAAAATAAGTAGGTGTATAATTTATGCGAAAAGATTTTCGAGAAAGCTAGATAAGCTAGCTACACAAAAGTGAGGTGAAACTAATGGAAATCATCATTAAGAAGAACTACGAAGAAATGAGCAAGGTCGCAGCAAGCATCATTGCCGATCAGATTAAGTCAAAGCCTAATTCCGTACTTGGCCTAGCTACTGGTTCAACGCCAATTGGCACATACGACGAACTCGTTTCCATGAACAAGGCGGGCGAGATTTCTTTCGCAGACATCAAAACAGTAAACCTCGATGAGTACAAGGGACTCCCACGCGAGCACAAGGAAAGCTATTTCCGCTTCATGCGCGACCATCTCCTAAGTCACGTAGACATCAACCTAGACAACTGCTTCATCCCAGACGGCCTAGCTTCCGATGCAAAAACCGCGTGCATCGAATACGAGGACAAGGTAAGAAGCCTCGGTGGACAGGATTTACAGCTACTTGGTCTTGGACACAATGGACACATCGGCTTCAACGAGCCTGGCGATAGCTTTGTGAAGGACACACATGTAGTTGACCTCACAGACCGCACAATCACAGCAAATCAGCGTTTCTTCAACTCCTACGACGAGGTTCCAAAGCAAGCCCTCACCATGGGAATTGGAACAATTATGCAGGCAGCTAAGATTTTGGTTATCGTTAGCGGCAAGGACAAAGCAGAAGCCGTTCGCGACGCAATCGAAGGCCCAATCACACCAAGCTGCCAGGCATCCATCTTGCAGCTACACAAGAACGTGATTTTTGTTGTCGACGAGGACGCCGCTTCCCTACTTAAGTAATCGCTTAAAGTTAAGTCTAATAATTCAAAACACCTAATTTACATGACTTGCTGGTCTTGCGAATTAGGTGCTTTTTGTTGCGTTTACAAAATGTCGAACTTGCTCGAAAAGCATTCCCATTCTTGCTATTTGTCAAGTTGAAAAAGTATTATCCATCGCACATCAACACCAGAAAACAAACGCTTAATTCAATAATTGCACGCACCTAAAAGGCACGTGCAATACTTCATACAATTACTTATAAGGGCAAACTAGAAATATTTCTCCCTCAGTTTTTGTTTCAATAATCAGTGACAACCGCAAGAGCATCCGTCGCCGTGATCATGGTCGTGATGGTGGTGCTCATGCTCATGGTCATGATCGTGGTCGTGATGTCCATGGCATCCACAGGAGCAACCTTCACCATGCTCATGGTGATGCTCATGGTGATTACAATTCGCAGCATTCTTCTGCTCTAATGTTCCAGCAAGATACTCACGGACAGCGTCATCACAAGATCCAGTTACACCAGCATAGAGCTCAATATCGGCGTCAGCAAGTGCAATCTGTGCACCACTTCCAATTCCACCGCAAATCAAAACATCTACATCGTTATCCTCCAAGAAACCTGCAAGAGCACTATGTCCTGCACCTTCTGTTGGAACAACCTCTGCTGCAACAACCGAACCGTCCTCAATATCATAAATCTTGAACTCTTCAGTATGTCCAAAATGCCCAAAAATCTCGCCATTATCATGTGTTAATGCTATTCTCATAATGTCCTCCAATACTTGACAATTTTAATATCAAAACATATTATAACATATGCTTTGAAACTAAAGTCTAGGCAAATGCATTTAAGTTAACTTAATACTATGGAGACGTATCGAAGTGGTCATAACGAGGCGCACTCGAAATGCGTTAGCCCTCCGGGGCTCGAGGGTTCGAATCCCTCCGTCTCCGCCAATGAAGAACCTACACCTCTGGTGTGGGTTCTTCTTTATGTGTAAAAAGAAGGGATTCGAACCCCATGCGGGGGCACTTGGGAAAAGGCGACTGTACTAAATGTACAGTTGACCCCAAGTGCGCGTGAAGATGCGAAGCATCTGAGGGCTTTTGGCGCCTAAGGCGACAAGCGAATCCCTCCGTCTCCGCCATTCAAATAAACCAGTCCATCAGGGCTGGTTTTTATTTGTATTTCTTTAAGAGGGATTCGAACACCGTGTGTGGCGCTAAGACTTTTCTCCTTGTTCTGCAATTTATGACTTTTCGCACCATTCGCATCCCCTATTAAACCTTGAAAAAACCTGAGAATTGTGTTGTACTATGTTATGAATTGTTAATATATTAAATGGAGGGCTTCAGCATAGATAACAACCTCGAACACTGGTGTTTAATGAAAGAAATAATAGAATATCCTTTCCAGAAAAGAAGATTTGCTTTTGAAGCCGAAGAATATACTTGCATAGAAGTAAATACAACTGCAAACATCGTAGTTATTTAAAAGAAAAGAGGTACAAATATGCCCGATAAGAATTGGCAATTTGAACTTGAAGAATATATAAGGCAGGGCGAACCTGACAGAGCCGAAAAAAGTGAAGCTTGGCTAACGGCTATCGGTCTGCAGGCGGTTGACGGGCTTAATACGTCTGAATATTTGCTGGACACTGCAAAGGATCACATCGAGGGTAGAATTTCCATTGATGAGGCTCAAAAGCGTATTTACAGTTATTACGAGCAGAGAGCCACCCGCACCGAGGTTGAGGACAACACCAAAGAAGCGGATATTGTATCCGCAAGAATAACTAAGCTTTTGGGCGAAAAAGCATTTCAGTTCTCTCCTGCCGAGTTGATCACTATTCACCGCAGATTGTTTGAGGGTGTGTTCGACCACGCTGGCAAGATTCGTCAGTATAACATTTCCAAAAAGGAGTGGATACTGAACGGCGAAACGGTTATCTACGCCGACTTCAACAGCATCAGGGACACCTTGGATTATGACTTTGCCACCGAAAAGAATTTCTCTTATGAAGGACTGTCGGTTGAAGCATCGGTAAAGCACCTTGCAAAATTCGCATCGGACATTTGGCAGATTCATCCCTTCGGCGAGGGCAACACAAGAGCCACCGCCGTATTTATGATTAAATATATGAAAACCTTTGGATTCCGTGTCAATAACGATGCGTTCCGTGAAAACTCTTGGTATTTCCGCAATGCGTTGGTTCGCGCAAACTACAACGATTTGCAAAAAGGCATTCATTCCACCACAAAGTTTTTGGAATTGTTTTTCGCAAATCTTCTACTCGGAACAAATCACGAGCTGAAGAACCGCTATATGCACGTTGATTTTGTGGATGAACGCACTTCCCAAAGTATCAATTCTAAAGTTTCAAAGTATCAATTTGATACTTTAGACTGTACTTTAGAAGAACTTGCGGTTTTAGAATTGGTTGCAAAGAATCCGACGATTAAACAGCAAGAGCTTGTAGAAGCTACCGGAAAATCGATTGCAACCATCAAGCGAATTATGAAATCGCTGCAGGATAAAAACTATATCCGCCGTGAAAGCGGCAAACGCTACGGCAAATGGGAGTTATTAGTATAATACATTTGCCGCAGTGCTACGAGAGATATGCGATGATAAGGGCAGAAGAACTATAAACGGGAGAGGTTTTATGATAGTACATGCTTTCGTGCAGTGTGATTACTGTAAAAAGAAAATATTGCTTCGTTTCCAAATGGGATATTTTGATATTCCGTTTAATATTTGTTGCCCCAATTGTGGAGTGCATATAAATGGCACAAAAAGAATCGTCAATGGCCACGATACAACAATAAACAATGCTTCCGTTGTTGATGAAGATTGGGAAGGTTTGGATTACTATTCTGATTTTTCGGTAGAGCTTCCACACGCTAAAACAACTCGGTTTGAATCACTTGACAGTTTGATGAAAACAAAATTCAGTCCATTTATGTTGACTGCCTCTTTATATGAAAACGATAAGTATTTTGAGCTAGTCAAACGCATGAAAGACTTCCTATCGTTCAGATCTTCGTATTGGCAAAAACTTACTCCTTTATATGATTTGTTCTTTAATAAAAAAATAGAGTTGACGAAAGAACATTTCTTGAAAATATCTTCAAGATTTGATGTAAAAAACGAGCTTGATGCTTTAATGGCTTTACATCAAACCACCGTTCTCGGGATGAATACTATTCTACCGAATGGAACACTTGGTCAATTCACTGATGCATCCAAAAGAATAAACACACCGAGTACGTTAATCAAAATGGATGCCCTTATTGATTCTTTAGGAAAAGAATATTTTAATTCGGTGTGTAAACGATTAGTGAAAATCTTTGATCGGTGGATAACAAATTTTGAAAAATATATCCCTGCAACAATGCTCGTGTTAGGAAATGCCACCGAAAAATTTGATAAAAATACATTCGGAATTGCCACCACAAGCGTTGACGATATGTTGGATTTTTATGCGGATAGTTATGAACTTATTCTTGACTATATTGATGTAGCAATTGGTTTAAACAACATAGTTGTTCGAGATGATCACAATGCATTCCCCACAAACACAATCCGTGTAAATAAAAAGACACCCTGTGTCGGCAATTTTGAGGACTATCGTGAGATTGTAAAATCATCTCGACTCAATTTGTTAGTGGATAGTGAGCCCTTCAGCAAGGTAATACCTTTGAATCGGAATGTCCGGAATGCAATTGCACACTTTAACTACGAGTTTGATGCCGGAACTCAGAAGATTACATTTAGTGACAAGTACAAGGGTAATGACAATACAATCGAGTTATACTTGATCGAACTTGCCATTTTGTGTTATGAAAATATAAGCATTTTGGTGTATTTGGATGAATTGTTGTATTCGCTCCGAAAAATACAATATACGAAAATGGGAATGTTCCCCAATATTAATAAGCCAAAGCAAGAATAGAAATCATAACGGTTTATAATTTTTGAAAAACGGAGGAAAACAAATGAATTCATTTGATCCATATAAATTCAATAATTCTGCATTAGATGCTCTGCGACATTTAAAAGAAAATAGTGCATTATCCGCCATTCGCGAACTGCAAGTATCGAGCGCCGTTACTGCTACACTAAAATTGGAAACGACGGGAGCTTTTGCGGCTGTAAGAGAACTTCAAAATACCCTTAATGCAGTAAAATCATCTATGGGAGGTGCAACCGCAGCTCTTGAAGAATACCGAAAGATTGTTGCGCCTATTTCGGAATCTGTTAAAGCAATGAATATTGCTTATGCTCCTATTTTTGAACAAACAAGGGCTTTTGACTCTTTGAATATTAAAAGCCTTATAGCGGGATTGCAAACAAGTTCCGCCGCAATGAGTGCTATATCGGGATTGAATCTTTCGGAAATAGCGAGTATTATTGATGCTTTGCCAAAGTACGACTTCTTATCCAATATGGTTTCGGATGATTTCTCTGTTGCTGAAGCCGAAGAATTATACGAAAACGGCGAAATTACCCAAAACGATATCAATGAAGAAATTTCAGAGATCGTAAGCAAAAAGCAGTTTTCGCCAAAAGCAGAATGGGATAAGTTCAAGAAAAGCAAGTGGTTTCTTGCCATTAAAATCTTAATAATTTTGATTATGTTTATATGCAATCCTGTCACCGATTATGCTACTGATAAGGCACTTGACACGTTGGGCATTAACGAGTTTTGGGAGAATTCTGGCGTATACGATTTAATAGATTCAATCTTTGGAGAAGGCGAAAATAGTACAGTGTCTGAGACAGAAGCCAAGGAAACTGTTGATAAAACTAAAACAGGTAACGTATCAAAACAGAGGCGTGAAGATTTACTTGCCAAAATCAAAGAAATACGCACCTTTATTTCTGCTGCACCGCAGGATAAAAACACGGGTAATCTTTTGTCATACCTTTCCGATCTTGAAAAGGATGTAAACGGTAAAAAATACGGTCTTGTGTTTGAGGAACACCGTGAGGATATTAACGAAGTACTTGCCACCCACACTCCCGTTCTAACCGAACAGAGTGACCTCTTTATTGCCAACGGCGGCGAAATGAACTTTCTTATCGAGGGGGACAACCTTGCTTCGTTGCAGTTGCTCGAAAAGACACACAAGGGCAAAATTGACCTTATCTACATAGATCCGCCGTATAATACGGGTAGCAAAGATTTTATCTACGATGATGCTTTTATAGATAAAACCGACCTTTTTAGTCACAGCAAATGGCTTTCTTTTATGGAATGTAGGTTGAAAATTGCTCGTCGGCTTTTAAGTGAAAATGGTTCTATCTTTATTTCGATTGATGATAACGAACAAGCACCCTTAAAACTTTTATGTGATGATATTTTCGGAGAAGAATACTTTGTTTCCGATGTTTCTTGGCAGAGAGCATATTCTCCTCGTAATGACTCTAAAGGAATTAGTAGTGAAAAAGAGCATATTTTAGTTTATAGCCGTTCTCTTGGGTGGAGTCCGAATAAACTACCTCGAACTGAAAAAATGAACTCAAAATATAAAAACCCTGATGGTGATGATCGTTTGTGGCGAACAAGCGATGCTTTTGCTCCGAGTGCTGCAACGCACCAAGGAATGGTTTATGCAATTCAACACCCATTCACTGGCAAACTCATTTATCCATACAATGGTGCGTGTTGGCCGCTTAGACAAAGTGATATGCTGAGTGCTATGCAAGAGTGGGGAGAATATGAGTTAAAAGATTTAAACGATGCAAAAGAACGAGCTGCTGTATGTGGTATAAGTCCCGACGATGTTCGTGAGGGTGTTATGGGCATAGTTCTCGTTCAACCCATTAAAATAGCGTCAAAACACGCACAAGAAATCTATGATAGAGGCAAATGGCCTCGTTTCTTCTTTACTAACAAAGGCAAGGGCGGTATTGCTCGAAAAACATATTTAGACTCAACTGATGGACGTGTGGTAACTAACTTATGGCCTTATGAAGAAACGGGACATACAGATGAAGCAAAAAAAGAATTAAAAGCCGTATTTGGTGGAGAAAAACCGTTTGATACACCAAAGCCAACTCGCTTGATGGATAGAATTATCCATATAGCGACGGAGCCAAACGCTACTGTTTTAGATTTCTTTGCTGGTAGTGGTACTCTTGGACACGCCGTTCTAAAATACAACGCAAGTAACAAGGGGAGCAATCGCCGTTTTATTCTTTGCACTAATAATGAAAACAACATCTGCCGTGAAGTTACATACGAGCGTATCAAGCGTGTAATTGACAAAGAAGGTTACGAAGCTTCACTTAAGTATTACAAGGTGGAGTATATCCCCGTCAGTGAGCGTATGTATTACGAATATGCGGACGAACTGCTCTGCCATATCCGTGAACTCGTTGAGCTTGAAAATGGTGTGAACTTTACGGGCAATGCTGAAATTGGCATTGTTCTGACTGAAGAAGAACTTGATGAATTTATCGCAAATACTGACGCCTTTGCAAAGTGCCGCAAACTGTATATGGGACACGATCTTTTACCAAGTGACGAACAGGAACAAATTTTGCGTATGCATGGTGTTGAGATTAGCATCATTCCCGATTACTATTACAGAGATTTACAGGAGGGTTAATATAATGGTTGAATTCATAAAAACTTTATTGATAGCATGCATCCCTTCTGTTATAGCAGGTGTTGGTACATATTTAGTCGCCAAGAAAAATGCTTCCTCTCAAATCAAAATAGTTAAGGAACAAAATAGGCATGATTTGGACAAGCTAATGGAACAACACAAGATTGATATTGAAAATCTCAAAGAGGCTCATAAACTTGAGATGGAATCTAAGGAACAAGATCACAAAAACAAATTAGAGCTACAACAGAAGGAGTTTGAAAACAGTTTGCTCCGGCAACAAAAAGAAGGCGAAAATGCCATAACTGCCGAAGCCATTAAAAACGTTTTTGGTATGCTAGGAAGCGCAATGACTACAGCTATGGATACTCCGGAAGGGAAACAGTTATTGGGTAAATCCTTGAGAAAATCTCAAGAAAAAACAAAACAGGAGGGCTAAAAAACATGGAATTAAAAGAATTTCAGCTTGCGGCGGTAAAATCGTTGTTTGAGGCTATGGACAAGCCCGCACGTGATATTATCCTCAAAAGCCCTACTGGCAGTGGCAAAACCATTATTCTGACCTATTTTATGCACCAATACATACAATCTTTCCCGAAAACCGTCTTTGTATGGCTTACGCCCGGCAAGGGCAATCTTGTGGAACAGAGCAAGGCGAAAATGGACAAATACATCCATTCTTCGCAGACAAAACTGCTCTCTGATGTTATGACAGCGGGTTTTGAGGAAAATGATAGTTGCTTTATAAATTGGGAGAAACTGACGAAAAAAGGCAACAACGCTCTTAAAGACAGTGAATGCACCAACTTTTTAGAGCATATTCAAAACGCTCTCAATGACGGCATCCACTTTGTAATTATCGTGGACGAGAGCCATCAAAACAATACAATCAAAGCAGATGAGATTATTCAGTATTTCCATACCGATAAAATTATTCGTTGCTCTGCAACTCCGAAAGGTATTGCAAAGGCGGAGATTATCGAAATTCCTGAAGAGGAAGTTATCGCTGCAGGACTTATTAAAAAATTACTTGTCATTAATCAAGATTTCCCCCAGACTGTAAAAACAGAAAATCAAACATCTTATCTTCTTGAAAAAGCGCTATTAAAACAGCGCGAGATTCGTGCAACATTTTTGCAGAAAGGAACAGATATTAATCCTTTAATTGTCGTTCAGATTCCTAATAAGTCTGAAACGCTGCAAGACAGTGTAGAACGCTATCTTGAATCGCAAGGAATTACTTGTGAAAATGGTCAACTTGCAGTGTGGCTTTCCGATAGGCACGAGAATTTAGAAGAAATTGAAGAAGCTAATGCAACATCTTCAGTTGTCATTATCAAACAGGCTGTCGCAACTGGTTGGGACTGTCCAAGAGCGCATATCCTTGTTAAACTACGTGACAATATGGACGAAACCTTTGAAATACAAACTATAGGTCGAATTCGCCGTATGCCTGAAGCAAAGCACTACGAGAATGATCTACTTGACAGTTGCTATCTTTACACCCTTGACGAAAAATTTACTGCAGGTGTTAAGATGGCACTGGATAAAGGCGCATTAAATGCTTGTACCTTGTTTTTGAAAAATGAACATAAAATTGTTTCGCTTACATCTCAGAAGCGTACAATGGTTACTTCCACTCGCAATCCCCAAAAAGCTTTACAAGCGATTGCAATGTATGCAGTAAAGGAATACGGTGTTGGTGGAAACAAAACCACAAACAAAACACGTTTACAAGCAGAGGGATACGTATTTAGCGAAGATATCATTAGACACACCGTTTCCGGCGAAACAACAACACTTGAATTTGATTCTTCTGATATGAACTCAATTTCTGTTACTGAAAAACTAAGCACAAGTAAACACGGACGAGATTATCATCAAAAAATAGGTAAAATCGGCTTAGAAATCGGTATGGCGTATTCTTTTATGAATACCATTATCCGTAAACTCTTTGATAAAAACTTCAATTATAGCCGTAAAATCCTTGCACTTGAACCGAGAGAAGTCTATGCTTTTGTACTCAATAATTCAGATCGTTTGAAACACTTTATCCGTGAAGCTATGGCATATGAACTTGCACAGCTCCAGTTGGATGTCAAATCCATATCCGAAAACGAATTTCGGATTCCTCAATCCTGTCTGTTTACATACAATGGAGATTTAAAAACACAAATTGAATACAAGAAGAATGTTTATCAGGGATATTTATCTTCTGCTGCACCACGCTCCACTCCGGAACTTAAGTTTGAGAAATTCTGTGAGCGTTCTGAAAAGGTTGAGTGGTGGTATAAAAACGGAGATAAAGGTAATGAGTACCTTTCTATCGTTTATACTGATAACTCCGAAAAGCAAAAGTTGTTTTATCCCGACTATATCATCTGTGTGGATGGAGAATTGTGGATAATTGAAACCAAAGGTGGATTTGATCGCAGTGGTAATAGCCAAGATATTGATAAATATACTGCAAAGAAATTTGGCGTGCTTAAAGCATATCTTGAAAAGTATGGCCTAAAGGGCGGAATCGTTCGTAATGATGACAGTACCGATGAACTCTGTATTTGTATGGAGAATTATTCTGACGATATACAGAGTGATGATTGGAAACTCCTTGAAGAAACATTAAAGTGAGGACGTAGTATGAAAATTCTTGAGCACAGGCATTTAAGTGATTTGAGTCCTGCAAAGGTTCAATTTATAAGAATAGACCCTGAAGACATCTCTGTGACTTTAGCAGAGATACTCAAGGTTTTGATGGATATATCTTGGCTCAAGAATTTTGACGAGGAATACGAGAGAGTAGCATTTGCATCTAAAGCCAATAAAACGATTGATGATATCAAAGACAAATTTAGTAAATGTTCAAGTGATAAGGTAACAAGTAGCGCAGGTGAATATATCGTTTCCGAATTAGCACGTGAGGCTTTAATTAATCAACTGGCATATTTAGATATACCCCTTGCCGAATTGCTTGGCAAGAAAAAGTCAGGAAATCCGGGGTTTGATTTTCATAGTGCAAATTTAACTACTGATACCGTTATTTTTGGTGAAGCTAAATATGTTGCTACCACGAGTGCATATTCAACTGCATTACCACAAATCGAAAAATTCATTCGAGATAAAAAGGATATTGAAGATCTCCCTGATTTAACACCATTTTGTTCATCTAATGCATTGAATCGTGCGTATAGAGGACAAAAGGGATTTGCGGTTGCATTTTCAGCAAAAAGCACTTCATCGGATAGTCTTATTACCACGATAAAATCACGTTCGGATTTCAAATCATTGTTGTGCTATGAAGAAATCATTTTAGTGGCGGTGAATATATGAAATGTGTTATTGATAGCGGAAATGTAATTAAGCGGATACGTGATGGAAAGGATCTTGAAAAAATTGCTACATATGCAAGAAATCAAATTTTTCAAAACGGGCCTAAAGATACCCTCATCCTTGAGATTTTAGCGTATCTAAAGTTATTTCAACCTACATACTTTGAAGAATTCGAGTCAGAGCTTATAGAAACTATGGGGCTATTTTTCAAAAATCCAACGCCCGATACCTTGCAAGGTGTAATCTTTGAGATGTATCGTCAACATATAAAAGAAAAATATGGCGAAGATTTTACACCGATGCAAGCAAGTATCCTTAAACAAATCAAAGATAAACAGCACTTTAGTTTCTCGGCACCTACCAGCACCGGTAAGTCTTTCGTTTTTAGAAATTTGATTCGATCCTCAACAAAAGATGTTGTTGTAATAGTACCTTCTCGTGCACTGATTAATGAATATTACGATCGCATCAAAGAAATAGTCAATATAAAGATAGTAAATATCCTAACATTTGTAGATCGTATTAATACGAAACACGCCAAGCGTAATATATTTATCCTTACGCCAGAGAGAGCTCGAGAGTTGTTCAAAAACAAATTGTGGTTGGATGTTGAACTCATATTATTTGACGAGGCTCAGTTAAGTGATGAAAAATCCGCAAGAGGTCTGTATTTTGATAGTATTGTACGACGTGCATTGAAAAATTTCCCTAATGCAAAATATGTTTTTGCACACCCGTTTATTTCAAATCCCGAAGCGCAATTAAAACGAAACGGTATCATCAACACTGATTCTGCTGCAATTAATTATGAGCAGAAAAATGTTGGACAAATCTTTTATGTTCACAATCCTTCTCAAGATGAATTTTATCATTTAGGCACAAATAAAGATGTCTTAGGAAAACAAAAGCTTAAAGCAAATTTTGATCCTATAGAAAAAGCTATTATTAACGGCGGCAGTGTGCTAATTTATGTACCTAAAACTCATATTTATGACAAAAGAATTTACCAACAATTCGGCAAATACATAAAGTTGTGCAATAAAATTCAAGACCCTGATGCATTAAAAATGATCGATGAACTTCGAACATATATTGGAGCTTCAAAGAATAATACGCTTTTCTACAATTCTGAAATGCTTGAAAAGCTTTCATACGGTATTGTAACACATCATGGATCTATGCCTCTTACCGCTAGATTGATATTAGAACATTTTACACAACGAGGATTTTGTCGTATATGTTTTGCAACTTCAACTTTAGAGCAAGGTATAAATATGCCATTCGATGTTGTTTATTTGGATCGTTTCGAAGCAAGTAAATCTCTATCGGTCAAAAATCTCATCGGTCGTGCTGGGCGTTCGACAACTAATAAAAAATACGACTATGGTAGTGTGATTATTCGAAATAACGCAATAACCCCATTTAGACAAGTTATAAATAAATTGGAACCACTATCCACTGTCTCAAAATTGGATACTGATGATGATTCCTTAGATGCAAAGTATAAAGAATTTAAGGATGCCATTAATAATAATGAATTCTCTGATGAGTATAATCTTACAAACTCTGATATTGAAAAGCTAAAGACAGATGAAGTATCGGCTATGATTCCTACTCTGCTTGATATGTTATTTGATGATGGTGTACTTATTGATCCTGATTGCGATATGAAGGATATCTATGATGTTTTCGGCAAACTTTACGAACAATATCTTGGTCGAGAATTAGTCGTGGCCGAAAAAGCAGTTTTAAGTTCAGCTATTAAAATCATGATATGGAAGGTTTATGGAAAGACCTTTCATTTAATCTGTCAATATAGGTATTCTTATGCTTCTCGTGTAACAGAGCGAAGAAAATTATATAAGCAAGGAAAAATTGATGAAGCAAACAATCTTAAAGCTAAATACTTAGTTGGATGCCACGATATTCCCGATAAGAGTTTAACTCCATACCCGCTCATATCTTCAAATATGGCAGCAAAAGATGTTGATTATGATCTCATAGTATACGATACATACGATTATTTAGATAAGCTAATCAGCTTTAAGTTAAGCGATATCTTCTATGCTATTTTTCATCAATACTACGAAAAAACACAAGATCCAAATGCATTGAAGCTAGCAAAATATTTCAAATATGGAACAGATAAAGAACGTGAAATATGGATGCTCCGTTACGGGTTGACGTTTGAAGAAATTGAATGGGCTACAGATTGTATCGATTCGATCGATGAATCTGAAATAGTTTTTAATAAAAAAGTAGAAGATCTTGATAAATCCCAATTGAAATCTATCGAGCAGTATTTACCATAGTTACTATAACAGGCACGGGAGGTTGACTCCCGTGCCTGTTATCATTTTGTGTATTTGATTATGAGCTTATCGACGCCGTCGGTGTATTTGCCTTTAGATATCAGCTTGTTGCGATATTCGAGCAAGCACTGAAGGATGAGGCAGTGTTCTGCATCGGTCAGACGATGGTAGTATTTCCGTTTTCTCATACAAATACCAACTCGACATTTACAGTTTCAATTACACGCTCTCGGATATTGTTCATTCTCTGCACCTATTTGATTTGATCGGTGGCTTTGAGCTGTTCGGTGATGCTTTCTTTTTCGGCGTATTCTTTTACAAGCCAAGAAAAGAGGTTCTGCGCTTAATCTTCGACATCTGCGAGAAGGGAATGGAGCTTGCTAGAAGTGAGCAGATTATAATATAAGACTTTGCGGTGGTGCTTTGTTCTGCAATTTATGACTTTTCGCAATCCTTTTATATGTTTTTATCCGAAACAATTTAAAACTGCAAGTTCTTATTATTTGAATCTGCGTCAAAAAACATAATATAGTAGATTGGTATATAAGTTATTTTTCCGTTTTGTGTGACATTTCTTTCGTTAGATACAACGAATGCTTTTTTGATATGATAATCTTCGTTTTGAACGAACGTGTTCAATGCGCTATGCACGGTATAGTCTTTACCAGACTTTACTTCAATCGGTACAGCAGAAAGGCTATCGTAATCATCAATTAGATAATCAACCTCGCCCTTGTTACGATTGTCATAATAAAAGAGTTTGTGACCGTGAGCAATTAATTCACATGCAACAACCGTTTCATAAACAGAACCCAGATTAATACTTCTCTCATCATCCAGTACCGCTCTAATGTTATTTCCGTAAAGAATACCCGTAAGAATACCAACATCATTCAGATAAAGTTTAAGTAAATTCTTTCCAGTAGACTCAATTAAAGGAAATGTCGGATTTGAAATTGCCTGAACATTCAGTGCAATACCTGCACTTATAAGATAATCAAATTCATCAGCATAATTATTGAATGTCTTGCCCCTCTTATTCTCAATGTTTTGTACAATAATTCTTTTTTTCTTATTTTCCATATTAGAAGGGATAAGATCATAAATTCTACGAATCTTTAGCTTCATTTCATCATCATATTTTGAAGCATCTGCAGCATAGTAATCATGAATTTCTTCTTGTACATCACGAACTGCTCGAATATTTTTAGTTTCAAGATAGGCATTAACCGCGTCAGGTAATCCACCAACAAGCAAGTATTTGCGGAATAAGTCCATCATTTTGTTGTGTGTAGACTCATCTAATGCTTCAAACCTTTCGAATTTTTTGCGCATAGAGGAAATCACAAATTCGTTCATTCCGTTAGCATAAAGAAATTCCTCAAAATCCAACGGGAACATTCTTACCTTTCGAATGCTACCCATTGGTATTGATGTGGTTTGCGATAGCGTAACGCCTAAGAGTGAACCACTTGCAATATAAGTAAACTTATTATCTTGCGACAAAAATTTGAGCAACGTGAGCAAATGAGGATAAGCCTGAATTTCATCAATAAAAATCAGCGTATTCTCTTTGTTTTTCATTTTATCTCCTTCAAGCATACTAACTTGCAGATAAAAATCTTCCACGGTTTTAGTATCTGCAAAAAGGCGATCACCCAAAGAATCGGCAATCATATTGATTTCTATATAGTTTTCAAAAAGTTTTTTGCCCACATGATTAATAATGTATGTTTTACCAATCTGACGGGCACCGTCGATTAAAAGAATCTTTTTAGAATCAGATTTTAAATGCTCTTCAATGAGAGATTCTATCTTACGATATAGCATAAAAACTCCTCCGTTAAAACTTTTCAAATGTATTACAGCACAAAACTTATGACATTTCAATATTATTTCGCGGTATATTTTATGACATTTCAAAAAATAGAAGTAAAAACTTCGGCTAAAATATGAGATTTACTCATTTTAGCCGAAGCTTTGGACTAAATTCACAACTGTTTTATGATAATAAAAGTGTATAGTTTTATTATCAAAACAAATTTTATGGCTTATCTTGCTAAAAATAATATATGCTTTTTTCAACATAGTCATGTGTGGATAAAATGAATTTTCACTTGCGAGAGTGAAAAAAGTGAAAATTTAGCAAAAATTCTCTTGAAGTTGAAGTAGACGAAAAGAACTACCGAAGACCCTATGGCTTAAGCCTTACGACTTGCTTCTAGCCACGATTTCTTCGACCTTGTCTTTCTGTTCGAATAAGACGCAGCCACCTACGTGTTCTCCTGTCAGAACGCTTTCGTTTTGGAGCGCGCGGAATAAGTTGGATTCTAATGCTTTTCGAAGTGGGGCATTACGAACGCTAATGTCAGAATAAGGCGAGAATGGGCAAGGCTCTGCGCCGCCGTGAGAGTTGATGTGGAAGAAGCCTCTGCCTGCCGCTAGACAGCCGCCAGTAGTTTTCTCGTCGCCTGGGAAAGCGATAAAAATCATCTCAGGTCGAAAAGCTCGAAGCTCGGCCATGCTTTTTTCCATGAAGGCGCGGTCGTCGTCTGTTGGTGCAAGATTGGTCGTCTCGCTACTAATTGGAACATATTCGATGTAGAAAATTACTTTGCAGCCGCGAAGGTGCAAGTCGTCTACGAAGCTATCAGAGAAGACTTCGTTCATGTTCTCTCGCGTTACTGTGACGGATGCGCCGAAGATTAGATGCTTGTTTTGCATTTTCTCCATAGCCTCAAGAAGCCTAGTGTGAACGCCCTCGCCGCGACGAGAATCAGTCTTGTCCTTATGGCCTTCGATGCTGAATACAGGAACCAAGTTTCGGCACGAATCGAATAACTCAAGGTATTTGTCGTCTATCATCGTTCCGTTCGTGAAGATTGGGAAGAGAATTTCTGGCACATCGCCAGCTACTCTGATTACGTCTCGGCGAATCATTGGCTCGCCGCCAGCTAAGAGGACAAAGCTAATTCCAAGATCGCTAGCCTCGCGGAAAATCCTATGCCACTCTTTGTCACTTAATTGCTCTACGGGCGAAGAATCCAAGCACGCTTTGTTGTGGCGAGCGTAGCAACCTGCACAGTGAAGATTACAGCTGCTAGTAATGCTCGCGATAAGAAAAGGCGGAATGTGTTCGCCGCTATCCTTAAGCTTCATGCGGCGCTTGTTTGCTTCCTTTACGCTAAGACTATACTTCATCATGAACGCGCTTTCCTTCGGATCTTGCAAAGTAGCTCGAAGAATGTTCTTCACAAGATTATCAACGCCTCTAGTAAGGTATTCTGCAAGATTAAAGTTCTCCATAAGCGCCTCCTATAATCTAACTGTTCCCTATGTCTTTTTCCGTCTTCCTTTTTCCATATAATTATCCCATAGATTTAACGGAATAAATATATGACCCTTTGATTTTTATCTCGTATGTCTTATACTAGTTTTGTAATTTCTATTACTACAAGCACAACTATAGCACAACTATAACACAACTCTCAGAAACCAAATATATCGAGGTCAATATGGCTATTACAATTAATATCTATTACAAAGGCGCAGGCGACAACGCAATTAAATTCGCAGAAGAGATGACCTCTAGCGGCATCGTTAATGACATTCGCGCTGAAGAAGGCAATCTTAGATATGAATATTTTGTACCAATGACAAGTCAAGCTGATTCGAGCACTATTCTTCTTATTGACAGCTGGGAGAACCAAGAGGCAATAGATAGACACCACGCTTCTGCTATGATGCAGAAGATTATTGACCTTCGCGAGAAATACGATCTAACAATGAAGGTCGAACGCTTCGTTAACGATGAAGCTGGTATTCCTCACAAAGACCAGGCGTTTATCAGAAATTAATTGACGAATCCTTTCTCTACATCAATACCTGTACAATACTAGACTTCCCTCTCGTTAAAAGATATGGATTTCCAATTTGTAAAATGCACTCTGACTCCATCAGTCTCAGCCTTGCTATTTGAAGCCAATACATATGGACCATATGTGCAGCCAACAAAACCGCCTGCAAGCTCAGAGGACAAAAATGCTGTATCAACATCACTAGCGACACATTGGTTGTTGGCGTAAAAGGATGCTTTTCGATGGTGTCCCTTGATAGCAAGCTTTACTACATCGCTCGAAGCCTCGCTCCAAACCTCATTGAGCGTGATTTTGCCAAGCTCAGTAAACTCGCATTTGTTGCAAGAACGCGCTGTAACGACTTGTCTGCCTCCTTCATTTGAGATAAGAAGGCTAATATAATTGTCGTCACTATGTAGATAAAGAAGCCCTGCATGGACGCCCTCCGTACCAAAAGCTCGCACATCAATTTGTGCCTCAAAACCAAACTCTTGCTGCCTGATTCCAATATAAGAAGGGCTCCTATCGCGGTCATTCGGCGTCGCAGTCGAAGCGGCAATCGCAATCTCGTTCGCGCTAACAATTCTGTACATATCCCTCTTCGGATGACGGAAAGTCATGAGGCGCACATCAAGCCTATCCTGATAACGTATATTTATCTCTTTCTCATAAGCCGGAGTGCCAGACAATTTCTCCTCAGGAAGCGCCACCTCCTGCTCGAAAAGCACCTGCCCAACACCAGGATTTACAACAGGCCACCCATCTTCCCAGGTAACCTCCGCAATAAATGTCTCGCGACCAAGCTCCGTAATTCCATCAATCGGTCTCGTACCTAGCATAATGAGATACCACCTTCCATCCGGCGTATCAACCAAATCTCCGTGACCAATATTTTGTATTGGACTCTTGCGCCCAAGATGCCTATGCGTCAAAAGCGGATTGCATTTGTAATTCTCATATGGCCCAAACAAAGACTTGCTTCTAGCCACGGAAATACTATGCTCGAAGCATGTTCCCATCTCCGCACAAGTCAGATAATAGTATTCTCCGATATGGAAAATGTGCGGTCCTTCAACCCACTCACAATCCTTCATCGCGCCTTCGTAAAGCGAAGTCACCTCGCCAAACAGTTCGCCCTTCTCTAAGTCTAACTCCTGAATCCAAATCTCGCAGTCTCCACGGAAACGCGCATTAGGCTTTTGTCTTTGTCCAATGTAATAGCACTTTCCCCCTTCGAAAAACAGCGTCGGATCAATACCTTCATCCTGTCCCTCTGGAGCCTTAAGCCACACTGGCTCAGACCAAGGTCCAGCCGGATTTGTCGCCGTCACATAGAAATTTCCGCCATTATCAACATTTGTAGTAATCATGTAGAAAACGCCGTCATGATATCTAATAGAAGGAGCAAAAATTCCACGCGACATCTCTGCACCATCTAACGGAAGCTGGCTCTCACGTTCGAGGACATTTCCAATTTGTTCCCAATTCACCAAATCCCTACTATGCCAAACGGGTACGCCCGGCACATAAGAAAATGTTGAATTTACCATATAATAATCATTACCCACTCTGCATACCGATGGATCCGGATAAAAACCTCTCAAAATAGGATTTCTAGCAATCATCAGGAAACCTCCACTCCGCTTTCATCTAAGACAATACAATTACAAAAACCAGAATATACCACATTGCTATCCATCGCGATGATTCCATCATCAACAAATGGCCTGAAGCTCAACTTACACGCCTCCGAATGCCTTGCAGGAAATTCCTCAGAGTCCTTGTGAATACGTGCATTTCCATATGATGCATGGAAGTGGCCACAAATCACTGTCTTGCCAGCGACTCTGTTGCGCGTATCCTTCCAGTACTCCATTCCATTTGACCAAACAGCACTTTCCCAATCAGCCTTTTTCGCAGTCTCGTAATATGGACCATCCTCATTTACTGGAACCCATCCATGCACAAGAAGTTTGTCTCCAATTTCCTTATAGTAGACACCCTTCTCCTTAACAAAATCAATCACATCATAAATTGGGTACAATTCTCTCGCCATGAAATTATGGTAATTCAAATCATTCTTATATAAACCAGTAAACGCCGTAATAGTATCTAGAGTGCCATTTGTCTCATCGCATTCTTGCAGACCTCTCATCTTGCACACGCTATCTATCGCTCCGATAAGGAGCAATTCATGATTCCCGATAATGTATGTTAGTCTTGCTTCACCATCAAGTTTTCTTAGAAAATCGAACACTTCCTTTGGCTTTGGCCCTCTGTCAAAAGCATCTCCGCACAAAACAACATGATGCTCCAAATTATCAATCTCGAAGCCCTTCTCATCCAAAACCTTCATCATCTCATCATAAAAAGAATGAACATCCGCTAACACAAAATACTTAACCGCCATACTACTACCTACCCTTCTTAGAATTCATATTCAATTATTTACTAGCATATACCAACTTCGTCTAATCTACAGAAACAATGTCCTTCTTATACAAGAAGCAGCCCTCGTCATGCGAATTAATAATTCCAACTGCCTGCAAGTATGAATAGATGATCACAGAACCAACAAAGGACATTCCCCTCTTCCTCAAATCCGAAGAAATCTCATCAGAAAGCTCATTTGTCGTAGCTCCAACCTCATAATAAATCTTGCCACCAGTAAAATTTTCCAAATAAGCGCGAAAAGATCCAAATTCACCTACAATCTCCCTATACACTTTACTATTGCGAATACTCGCCTCAACCTTACGTCTATTACGGATAATCCCATCGTTTGCAAGCAAATCATTAATTTTATCTTCGCCATACATGATAACCTTTTCCAAATCGAAATTGTCGTATGCCTTTCTGAAGTTATCTTTTTTATTCAGAACACATTCCCAAGACAGCCCTGCTTGAAAAGATTCAAGAATCAGCATCTCATACAGATACTTATCATCCAGATTGATTATGCCCCACTCCTTGTCATGATATTCGACATATAGTGGATTATTCATATTGCACCACTTGCAACGAACTAGAGAGTTGCTGTCATTATTCATCTTGTTCATCCTATTAGTCACCCTATTAAACACGGTTGTTATTGATATTTATATATTCAGTAGAACTCCTTGCTATTCCGCATCAATTCCATAAACTATATCGTCACGGAAAGCATCTAATAACAATTCATCAATTTTCCCTTCGGAAACTATATCTCTCTTACTTAATTCTTCTACTTGTTTAAGATAATGACCATATGTATACTTCTGTCGATCAGCAACATTTGGTTTATAAAGTTTATCATCATATCCAAGACTTCTTACTAATCGCCAGAACATTGCTAGATGACTCATGCCAAAGAACTGTTCCATCTTAATTACATCTGCCATTGTTAGAGCAGATAAAGAAAAACCGTCGACTTGCATGGAAGTACTAACTCGAGTATAGATATGTGCTTCAGCACCGCTCTTCGCTTTTTCCATTTAGCAACCTCCTAACAAATCATTTATTTTATTATACACCGAATGTGTTCTTTTATCGAGATAATATATCATTTTTTCGTGATATATTATTGAATATTTTTTGTTTGGTATGCTATAATGCTTAACAAGTAGCTTAGGAGGTGGCTCTATGCTTTTTAATTACAACAAGTTATGGAAATTGTTAATTGACAAAGGTATGACTAAAACGGAAATGAGAAAAGCGACAAATATTAGTACCAACATACTTGCAAAAATGGGAAAGGGTGAAGCTGTTTCAATGGAAACATTAGCAAAGATTTGTACAACACTTCATTGTTCCCTTGATGATATTGTAGAAATAGAAGAGTAAATATGGAGCGGAAATATTATGAAGAATAAAATTAACACGATAATAAACGGTGATTCTATCAAAGAGATGAATGCACTACCTGAAAATAGTATTGATTTGATATTTGCTGACCCTCCATACTGGATGAGAGTAGAGGGAACCCTAACAAGAGTTGAGGGAACAGAGTTTGATGGTTGTGACGACGAATGGGACCAATTTGAAACATTGGACGATTATGAGGCATTTACACGCGCGTGGTTGTCTGCTTGCTATAGAATTCTAAAACCGAATGGTTCAATTTGGGTTATCGGTGGAATGCAATGCATTTATTCTATTGGTGCGATCATGCAACAACTTGGCTTTTGGTTAATCAATGATGTTGTATGGCACAAAAAGAATCCCACCCCTAACTTTATGGGAACACGATTAAACAACAGCCACGAAACAATGATTTGGGCAACAAAATCAAAAAAAGCAAAATACACATTCAATTATAAAACAGCGAAAGAACTTAACACCGATTCTGTTCCTTTTGATGAATATGAAAAGGGAATCCGTAAGCAAATGGGGTCTGTTTGGAGATATTCCGTTTGTTCAGGAAACGAAAGACTAAAGGATGAAAACGGTGAAAAACTCCACAGCACACAAAAGCCTCAAGAAATGCTTGAAAGACTTATCGCTATATCGTCTAAAAAAGGCGATATCGTTTTAGACCCATTCGGTGGGACGATGACGACCGGAGCTGCTGCAAAAAAACTTGGCAGAAACTACATCATGATTGAACGAGATGAGCGATATTGTAGGTTTGGAGAAGAGCGACTTGAGCAAGTTGTCTTTGAAGATAGCGACATTGCACGAGCTGTATTTGATGAGAAACCTAAAAAGGTTTCTATGCCTGATATGATTAAAGATGGCTATTTCCATGTCGAAGAATGGTTCTACTTCAAAAATGGTAAAAAAATAGCAACACTTTGCGAAAACGGTAAATTATTGTATCAAGGCGAAAAGATTGATATGCACACATGTTGTGCATTAGCAAGAAATGTTAAAGCCAAAAGATTAAATGGTTTTGACTATTGGTGTGTAATGAGAGATACAAAGTTAGTGCCAATTGACCGAATAAGAGAAGAGTATAGAAAAGCAACAAAATAAAGAAAGCAGTCCTTTTGGACTGCTTTCTTTATTTTATTATCTCGTTCAAATCAAATGGAAGCAACTCGCTTAAACTGAAATGGTAGTTCACGACAACTCCTTTGTGTTGACCGTTTACCACATCTCCGACTCCACTTTTTCTACGGAATCTTCGCTTATCGCCATAATAATTAAACAATTCTTCAAACTGCGATATGTGATTATAGAAAAGAGCAACTTCTCCGTTGCCTACTATACAAGGTCTGTTAGACAACACCCACATTATATAAATTGGCACTCGCTCAATTCTACTTTGAGCAATATAATGCTCCAAGTCTGATTGATTGAGCGCTACTGTTTCGGACGGGATTAAATCACTATTTGGCAACAATCTACAAACACTCATAAATGTTCGTCTTTGAGCTTTCACTTCTATGTAACAGATAAGTTTGCCGTTTCTGAGATTATATACTTCGATATCAGGGTATTGTGGTTTTTGTGTTTTCTTTGCAAAGTACCCCATATCAATTATTTCGGAAATAATTTCATTTTCAAAATGTTCTGAGTACTCAACATCGTTCATGAATTTATAAACACCGATTGAAATGCCGTCACATTTATTATTGCATTTCTGACAATCGTACCTAAAACACATATCGACCTCCCGTGTGCTATCTCAAGTTTGTTCCTGTTGGGAATAATTCATTTCTCAACTGAACATACTCAGGTTGGTTTGATGTAAGTTTCCTATACAATGTCGGCTCATTTCTTTTCAATTTTTGAACAGCGAGTTTTATTTCCGGACTTTTATCAAAATCAGGAATATTAAGATCATCATTTGTTCTTTCTTGTTTGTTTCTTAATAGATAAGAACAGATTTCCTGCCATACATCAGGGCGACCAAATAGGTCAGCAAATAAAACACCACCATACATAATGTTGATGTAAACCCCTGATACTTGCTCTGCTTGTGCTTTCGATAGATAATAATTCTTGTTTTTTACAAAACTATCATCAATGAACCACATTGTCGCAATTACGTCGCAATTCGGAAACCTTTTCTTTAGCAACGAAAACTTCTTCCTGAAGTTTTCATATTGACCCCTTTTCTTAGTGCTATCGTGGTCATCTCTAGTTTTTTGCTCAATAAGATAAACGGTATTACCTTTTCGGAACACCTGGTCTGCGCTAAGTTGATTTCCGTCTTCGTCTGTGCCAATGCTCTTGTCAAGGTTGGTGTATCCCATTTCAGCGATGTACTCAGTAACAATCTCTTCCATGAAATCACCGAACTTAATTTCTCGACTTTGTGTCACATTCTGAATAAGTTTTGTCTTAGCATTACTCAATCTGAAAATACCGGTATAGCGTTTAGGATTCTTTACAACGGTAACCAATAGTTCATAAATAAAGGCATCGTCATTTTTGATTCTTCTATTCAGGGAATCAATGAAATACTCATAGGTCTTAATCATCTATATTTTCCTCCTCAATGAACAATAGATATGTTTCGATATTTAATGCGTCGGCGATTCTCTGGATGTTTTCCAACGATATACTTCGTTGAAATCTTTCAACAGAACTAATATATGTTCGGTGCAACCCACACTTTTCGGCAAACTTTTCCTGTGAAAAACCTGCATCTGTGCGATATTTTCTTAGGTTTGTACCAAATACTTTGATAATATCCATTGCTGATATTCCTCCATTTTTGTATAGCTTGACACAGTTCACTCAATGAGTCAAAAGGTGAAATATTTTACGAAAATCTGTATTAAAATTGCTTTCTAACTGTATTCTTATCCCCTTTGCTATCTCTTCATTTACGTCCCTTTCTTCACTTCCGTATGTCCACCCAAATCCATCATTATCATAACGTGGAAACACATGGAAATGAGCATGTCCAAAATCACAAAACTTCCCACCATTTTGCATTATGCTATAGCCTTCATTTCCATAGATTTCTTTTAACGCTGTCACAATCTTTTTTGCAACACCCATTATATCCATTAAAGTTTCATCAGATAATTCTTCTATCGTATCTACATGTTGTTTAGGAACAATTAGAACATGCCCTTCATTAATCGGTTCTATATCCAAAAAAGAAATCAACTGATCGTTCTCATATACAATATGAGCTGGCAATTTTCTTTTTATTATCTCACAAAAAACGCACATTTCCTTTTACCCTCCACTTCTGCATATTACTCTACAAGGCAGAAGAGCATATCACCAAAATGCTCCAGCTCATCTTACTCTATTTCAACCTCAATTACATCATCAGGTTTTCGTCTGCCCAAGAGGCACACAGTTTCCACATGCATCGTCCAAGGAAACATATCCACAGCGCGAGCTTTTTCTAGCTTGAAGCCGCCCTTTTCGAAAAGGACCAAGTCACGCGCAAGAGTTTCTGGGTTGCACGATATGTAGACAATATGTCTTGGAGCTAATTTCTTGCATGCGTCCACGAACTCAGGTGTGGTGCCGCTTCGTGGTGGGTCGAGGATGACTACGTCGAAGTTTTTGCTCGATTTGCCTTTTTGGGCGTTATTAGACATATATTCTGTCGCGTCGCAAGCGATGAAGTGTGCGTTCGTTATTCCGTTATGCTTCGCGTTTCCAATGGCGTCTCTTACTGAGCTTTTGTTGAGCTCGACTCCGGTTAGCTCGAATCTTTTGCACTTTGATGTAGCGACTAGACCGATTGTGCCGATGCCGCAATATGTGTCGAGCAAACTGATTTGCTTCTTGTTTGCTAGTTTCTCGTCGTAAGCGATAGCATCTTCAAGCATTCCGATTGCTTCACTGTAGAGTTTTTCTGTTTGGGCATGATTTACTTGGACGAAAACATCCGGCGACACCTTGAATTTCACGCCGCAAATCTCGTCGAGGATATATCCCTTGCCGTATTTCACTATGTATTTGTCGCCGAGAATCATGGAATCGCGACGCCTATTCTGGTTGAACAAAATCGACGTGATTTCTGGATGCTCTTTAAGTAGATCTTCCATGAAGTCACTTCTTCGTGGCATGCTTGGCGTGCCAAGAACCAATACCACCATAACCTCACCCGTCACCTCCGAGAGACGAATAAGCACGCGACGGAAGATGCCAGTACATGTATCCTCGTTAAATACTGGAATGTGATATTTGGATACTAGTCGTGTTATCGTCTGGACGATGGCTGTCGCCTTCTGGTTTTCGACCAGGCAGCCGTCGCTAGACACAATCTTATGCGTATTCTCTACATACATTCCTGATATGACCTTGCCGCTTCTTCTATCAGAAGCGAAAGCCGCATGAACCTTCGAGCGATAGTGATATGGATTATCTGCTCCAATTATCGGTAGTATTTCAAAGTCGCGTGATGCACCACTTGCTTTGCTACTTGTCGCGGCGCCTACCGCTTTACGAAGAAGGCCTTCTACATATTCTTGTTTCTTCTTAAGAGAATCTTCATATGACATGCCTAGGTACTTACAGCCTCCACAATTCTCGCAAGAGGATATATTGGAAGCAGCCAACGACTTCGGTGTAGACTTAGGCTCCTTTTTATTCGTGGATGTCCTTCGCTTATCGTTTCCTGACGGTCTATTACCGCTTGCTATCTGACGCTTATTACTTGACGTTGGGTGCTTACTTTTTGCCATCTTTTCCGCCTCCGTCAAGCATGTAGATATTTGCTTCATATGGCTGCAATACGTTTGATTGATACTGATCGACATTTGAGAACATTAGCTTTACATCACCAAATTCCTTCTTCGATAGACCAGGTCTTACAAGCGAATATGCAGAGAAATTGCACTCGACAAGAACATTGCCACGGCGGAACATATAGATGAAGCGAGCCTTACGTCTAATAAATTCCATCTTCTCTCTAAGCCACTCTGGATGTTCTCTGCGGAAGTTTATTAACGCCTTATAGAAAGATAGAACAGACCTATCGTCAGCAATTTGTGCTTCTACATTATATTTCTTATATTCGTCCTTACCCTCGAACCATGGCTTTCCTGTTGTGAAGCCACCGTTTGGCGTGTCATCCCAGCACATTGGAGTTCTCGCATGATCACGGCTACCAGAAAGCACCTTGCGCCACGCACGTGTGCGGTTCTTTGGCGTGTCGCCAGCCTTTTCGAGGAGCTGACGATAAAGTCCGTGGCTCTCTACGTCCTCTAGCTCATCAATCGACTCGAACGCGATATTTCTCGCGCCAAGCTCCTGCCCCTGGAAGATGAACGGCGTTCCCTTCTGCGTCAACAAAAGCATCGCCAAAAGCTTCGCAATCCTATCCCCGTAGCGATTTTCCGGGTCAATTTTCGACGTCATTCGCGGATTGTCGTGGTTCTCAAAAAACAGCGCGAAGCTTAGGTCATTCGCATACCGCTCCACCCACTTGTACATATATTTCTTGTACCAGTTCATATTGTACGCATACTCATCAAAGCGCAGATGCCCGCCCGACTCCATGTGGTCAAAATTGAACACCATGTCGAGCTCCTCACGCTTCGGGTCAACTAGGAGCCTGCTCGTCTCAAGTCCAAGCCCCGGCGTCTCCCCCACCGAAAAGGCATCATTCGGCTTAAAGCAATTCATATGCACATCATGCAAATGCTCGTGAAGCCTTGGTCCATAGAAATAATGCTCCGCGCCACAATACCCGATGAACTGCCCCAAAAAAGCATTTCCATCAGGAAGCTTTCCATCCTTTGAAATAAGATTAACTACATCAATACGGAATCCATCGACACCCTTCTTAAGCCATCTATTTATAATGCCGTACACATCCTTACGCATGTCCTCACATTCCCAGTTAAGATCCATCTGTTTTTTGGAGAACACATGTAGGCCGTATCTGTCGATATCCTTATAATAATTCCACGCACTACCGCCAAAGCACGACTGCCAATTATTCGGAGGAAGCTTAGTACCCTCCTCGTCAATGCGGCCCTTGCGCAAGAAATAATACTGTCCATATTTTCCATCTGGATTTGTGAGAGCCTTCTTGAACCACTCATGCTCATCCGATGTATGGTTAAACACAAGGTCCATTATTAAACGCATTCCACGACGGTGAACCTCTGTTAGAAGCTCGTCAAAATCGTCCATTGTGCCAAATTCCTGCATGATGGCTTCATAGTCACGCACATCGTAACCATTGTCATCATTTGGCGAGTCGTAAACTGGGCAAAGCCACAAGCAATCTATTCCCAAATCATGTAAATAATCTAGCTTACTAATTATTCCTCGAATATCACCGATTCCGTCTCCGTTAGAATCCATGAAGCTTCTTGGATATATCTGATAGAAAACCGCCGTCTCCCACCATCTATCTCTTTCCTTTGTATCACAAGACGCATCGCCATTTGCTACTAAGCGCATCTTGTCATTATTAACCTTGCGCCACGCTTCACGAGCCGCCTTCTCTGTCTTGTTTAATAGCTCGCAGGTCACATCAACAAAATCGTGGTTTAGGCCCTTAATCTTCGACGCGAGCTTCGTCACAGTCATATTCGCTAGAAATGGATTTTCTACAATCTGCCTTCCACCGCCAAAATACATCTCGACCTTATCAAGCAAATCGTGGCCCACAGCCGTCTTCTTGATATCGACAAGTCTGCTAGACCTAGTAATCTTCAATATTTTCTTATTATCATCACCACTGAAGCCTTTATTCACACCAAAAGCCCTCAACAATCATCAAAATTTAATAGTCGCCAAAGAACCAGCATCCGCCTTCTAAGAAAGTGCGAATGCGTGATGCTTTTCGAGAGAGAAAGATAATTAGCTTAAGCTTCTTGCTGCGCCAATAACAGTATGCTTCGCGAGCACAGAAGTCGTAACAGAGCCCACGCCGCGTGGAACTGGAGTAATTGCCTGAACCATCTCAGAAACCGCCTGGAAGTCAACGTCGCCGCAAAGCTTACCATTCTCATCAACGTTCATGCCGACATCGATTACTACCTGACCCTTGCCAGCTTCAAAAAACTCTGCACCAAGCATCTTGGCAACACCTGCGCAAGCGACTACGATATCCGCATTCTTCACCTCGCTAGGCAAATCCTTAGTCCTCGTGTGACAAACAGTTACAGTCGCGTTCTCCTTAATAAGAAGCATAGAAACCGGCTTGCCAATTACAAGACTTCTACCAACAACAGTCACCTTCTTACCAGTAAGCTCAATACCATAGAACTTCAAAATCTCAATTACAGCCTGCGCAGTACATGGCGCAAAAGCATCCTTAGAGCCAGCATATACGCCAGCAAGGCTACCAGTACCCATTGAATCAACGTCCTTGCTGCTACAAATCAAATCCTTGATTCTCTCCTCAGACAAGTGCTTAGGAAGCGGTCTAAAAAGCAAAATTCCATGCACACCCTTATCCTCATTAAGTGCAGTAATCTTCGCCTCAAGCTCCTCCTCGGAACAATCGCTGGCTAACTCATGCACTTGAACCTGAAGTTCAAGCGACTCAAACTTCTTAAGAAGTCCTCTCTCATAAGCTAAGTCATCTTCTCTAGCACCTACGCGAACAACTGCAAGCGTTGGCACTACACCTGCCGCCTTAATCGTCGCAATTTGCTCCTTCAAATCCTCGTTAATCTTATCTGCAACTGGCTTACCCAATAATTCTGTCATCTTACTTGCTCCCTTCGGTCTACTTATGCCTTGATTCCCTTAAGCGAATCGATTACGTCCTTTGTAACCTTGTCTGCCCTTACTGACACACTCTCGACAATTCTATCCGTCTGCTCATTCATGCTAGCAGCCACCTCACGGTTCTTCATGAGCTTCGTGTTGATGTACACATTCATCGCCGCGCCCTTTACTGCCGCACTAAGAAAACTTGCAGCAACTCCAACATCACTTAAAGCTAGTCTCGAGCCCTTCACATAAAGCTCCTCCAAAAGCCCAGCAACCTTCTCGCACTCCATTACAATCTGAAGCGGAGCCTTCGCCGCCACAACAAGTGCATTCTCAAGAATCTCATCTCTATTAGGATCGTCCTTAGGAATAGAATATGCCTTAGAAAGCGGCTCAAACGCCTTAGCATCTTCACTCATCAAATCCATCATACTCTTACTAATCTCTACCGCCTGTGGCAAAATCCTATCAATATCAGCCTGATACTCAGCATACTTCTTCTTACCCGTAGTTAGCTCAGCCACCATAGAGCAAAGCGCCGCAGAAAGCGCACCCACCATACTACTAGCACCGCCGCCACCTGGCACTGGCGCATTCGAACATAATTGTCCAACAAATTCTTCAATCGTAAGCTGCTTCATCTGGCTATCCATTTTCTTTCTCCCCCAAACGTGAATGTAAATAGCATTATACCAAACAATACGCATCTTCACAAAAGCATATAGAATCTAATCTATCTCTCTCGAAAAGCATAGGCATAGTATTCAAAGGACATCGATTAGGAAAATCGAAGCCCCAAACAAAACTTAGCAAAACTTAGCAACTCTTAGATCGAACCTCTCTCAATGCCATAGCTATTGCAGATATTTGTATATTCCTGCGAATGCGCAAAACCACGGAAAATATTCAGCCTATCGGCTCCGTTGTTAAGCTGTAATACCCAAGAATCAAAGCCTGCCTGATCTGGCTCACGACCTAAGAACACTCTATATAGCGTAGCTACATATTCCTCATTAGACAAATTGCGATTTAAGAACTCCTGCGAGAAGAAGAATCCATAACCAACGCCTGCTCCAGAGTTCTGTCTATTTATTAACTGACTCACCCAGTTTGCTTGTCCGTCATAGTCTCCATTTCTTCCAAGACACAAAGAATACAATCGCGCAACAAAAGCATTCACATTCTGTTGTCTAGTATTGTCCACACCCTGGATATAATGTCCCGCAGTAATTCCATAGGAGTTACATAGCGCGAAGAACTCTCTTGAATTTGCTACTCCAGCGAAAATCCGCTCTCTAGTCGCACCAGCCTCAAGCTGTCCAATCCAATTTGCTAGTCCAGTCGGATCTGGCTGTCTATCCAAGAACACATTATAAAGTGTTGTAACGAATTCCTCGTTACTTGTATTCGAATTGATATACTCCTGCGAGAAGAAGAAACCATATGCCACATGTGCACCAGTATTCTGGTTATTCACAAGCGAATTCGTCCAATTATTAAGCCCCGTACTATCTGGCGTTCTTCCAAGCACCAGCTCATAGCAACGCGTAACAAACGCCATGGCCTCCGATCTATCCACTATATTCCCAGTCGCTGGAGGAATCACTCCTGGCGTCGTAGGCGCCGTCGGCGGAGTTGGCGTAGGTGTAACTACAGGACTAGTCTCTACTCGAACAAAATCAATACCGTTTGCACTCGCATAACTCTCTGCCGCAGAGCCAGCGTATCCATAAATCACCAAATCATCCTTATAGTCGTAGTCCTCATCCGCAAAAATCTCATCGCCAAACGAAGTCACACTCGCCGGAATATAAATCTCGCGCAAATTTTTGCAATCATAGAACGCGCCCTCGCCAATAGAAATCGTACCATCCACAACCACGAATTCCTCTAACGCATAGCAACCCCAGAACGCAAAGCTTCCAATCGACCTCGTATTCGAAGAAAGATTCACTTCCTCTAGCGCTTCACACTGCTCAAAAGCTCCATATCCAATATCCACCAAGCTCTCTGGAATATCCACACTCTCTATCGAAGTACATCCACAGAACGCATAATCACCCGTATATGTTAGTCCCTCTGGCAAATCGAGTTCTGGAAGCGCTTCACAGCCATAGAATGCATATTGTCCAATTGATGTAACACCATCAGGTATATTTATGCTCTCTAAGCTTGCACATTCCCACAATGCTTCTCCGCAAATCTCAGTAATACTATCTGGAAGTACAATCTTTTCGATATTGTAACAGTATCCAAATGCGAAATTTCCAAGCGCAGTTAGTCCTTCATTTATCTCTACTCTTGTTAGAGATGTGCAAGTATCCATAGAAAAGGCACCATGCTCATAATCATAATCGCCTTCAATTGCTCGAAGTGTACCAGGAAGCTCAAGTGTCGTAATTGTTTTGCACATATAAAAAGCATTATCTGCAATAGAAGTAACCCTCTTTCCGGCAATCGTACTTGGAACAACTACATTCGAACCACTTCCAACATATCTTGTAATCTCAATAGTATTATCAAGCTTAACAATATAGTGATAATCTCCACTAACTCCACAAGAAGAATAGTAAGTATATCGATACCCTTCTTCCTCAGCATAATCTTCTGCAATAGAGCCCTCTTTAATATACATTATTGCATTATCGCTTCCCTCAAAAATATGCTCATCAATCGTATTTATACCAGCTGGAAAATACACTGTAGTTAACAAATTACAAAACAAGAATGCTATTTCACCTAGATACTTAAGACTACTTGGAAGCTCAACTACCTTAAGTGAAGCCAGATCCAAGAACGCCATATTCTCGATTCTTGTTATAGTATTAGGAAGCGTAATCGTCACGATTTTTGAATTATCATAAAACGCTGCTTCACCAATCGTTGTTACCGTCTTGCCATTAATCTTAGATGGAACAACAACATTCACATCTGTTCCATTATAAGAAACAATCTTAACCGTGCCATCCGCCAGAACTTCATACTCGTAATCTCCGGAGACACTTGCAGCATAAACTATGGCCTCTCCATCAAAAACAAACATAGTGCAAATCATTGCAACCATCAAAATCAAACTAGTAAGGATTTTTCTTCTTTGTGTAAACATTATCCCTATTCCTTTCGTATTAAATCCCCTAACAGATATTTTTATAACATTATTTGTTCAACTAGTAAAGCCATAAACAAAATACAGTTAGAAAACAATCTCTTATCCTCTAACTGTATCGCATAAATTATTGTCTTATTTGTTATCCAATGAAGCGCCTATATCCAAGAATCGGACACATATCAAGATTTCCGTAACGAACCTCTCCTCGTGACATACTCGCGTGAATTACTTGTCCATTTCCTACATAGATTCCAACGTGATCACAAGAACCATTACCATTCGTATCCCAGCACACAACATCTCCAAGTCTCAAATCCTCTCGAGATACTGTCTGTCCAGAATTAAGAATTGTTCCAGAGTAGTGTGCAACCGTTACACCTACCTGCCTATATGCATAAACTACGAGACCAGAACAGTCAACACCATTACGGCTCTCACCTGCCCATACATAAGGAACTCCAAGCATCGATTCACAAATGCTTACGATGGATTCACCATTTACACCGGAAATTACTGGTGGTGGATTGTTATTGACGTAGCCGCCTCCGCCACCGCCGCCGTTTCCACCGCCTCCGCCGCCTCCTGACGACGTTACTGGTGCTCTAGTAGGAACTGGTGTTGGAGTTGGTGGAGCTGTCGTTGTTGTATACGATATGTATACATATCCGTGCTGCCCATCCATTGTATTTACTTCATACCACTTATCAGATACAGAAATCGCATGCAATCTCTGATCTCTATATAGCGTCGTAACTGGCTCCGACTCAGTCGATGGCTGACTTCTCAAAGTCAAGCTGCCACAATCAACATATACTGTTCTATCAATCGCATCCCATACCATCGTATCAGAAATCGAAGACGTAAGCACATAACCCTCGACTCCATCCTCTGTACGAATTCGCGACCATGTATCACCTATTCCAATTCGAGTTACACCTTCGCCTCGCGCAATCGGACAAATCGTAATCGAACTCATATCAGGGTATTCCTTGATTATCGAATTTTGTGCCAAAATATAGTACTGCGTCTCATCTGGCGCGAAAACCATAGGATCTAACAACTCAATCGGCAAATCCGCTTCATCGTACTCCTGTACAATAGTATATGTAGGAACATCGTCATAATATGATGTCGTGTTCACACTAGGCTCATATCCCTCGAAATACGATTCTTGCGCGATCTGTCCATTACTTACATCAACCATCTCGGTAGGAATCTCTGCACCTTCTGCCCAAATAACATCTTCTCCGATAACAGGAGCTGATGTCTCGCTTGGAACAGAGTCACTTGGCATTGACTCACCTGTAGTAGAATCGCTCGGATTAGACTCATCAGAGACAGCACCTTGAGATTGCGCACCAATAGCCCAGTCCTCGATTAAGACTTCTTCTTGTTCTTGGTTGTAATATGGATTTGCTGCAATATAAGCAGCACGAACTCTTGCCTGATGATTCATCGTATCACGTGTAGATAAAGGAAGGCCCGACAATGGAATCGCAACTGCAATGCAAACCGCGATAGAAACAATTCCATGCTTCATGCTTTTCTTAAGTCCCATATAAGCCCTCCTTCTTCGCTAAATTATAGTGCAAAACTGCATCAACATCTTGTCATAGATGTGGCAATTTACCCTATCATTATACAAGCACTCTCCCAAACTAATGTTACATTTGAAAGTCAGTTTTCTTAAGATTACCGCCATCTTCTCTCTACTAAGAAATCAACCATTATTAAAACTCACAACAACTGCAGTAAAGCATAGTCTTTACGATAAAAATGTGATTTTGAGATTTTTATCGTAGTCGGAGCAGCGGTTTATTGCTTGTAAATCCGCTTGAGTTACGATAAAAATTCATTTTTTTGAATTTTATCGTAGTGTTTTAATTATGAATGAGCCTTTTTATAGAAGCTGACTACGATAAGAATTAATTTTCCTGATTTTTATCGTAGTTTTTCATGCTAAATAGAGCCGTGTTACCTTGCTAACTTGCACGAATAGTACGATAAAAAAGCAATTTTGAGATTTTTATCGTAGTTTGAATGAAATAGAACCTTGAGAAGAGCGTGTTTTTATACGATAAAAATGTGTTTTTTCAATTCTTATCGTAGTTTGAGCCTCGAAGAAGGCTTCTAACTATCAATATGACTACGATAAAAATGTAATTTTGAGATTTTTATCGTAGTCTGTCACTTTATAAACTTACTGCATCCACTCAAGCTGCGAAATACCCATAGAAATACCCATATAGAAAGGATTTCAAAAATAACAACATCTATATCATTAATTATTGCTTTCTAATTCCTTCATCCTTGTCACCGTCGCGGCTAATATATGTCATTACTGGCAAACTTGTTGTCGTGTCAAAGCGTGCATAATAACGCATTTTAGAATGTGGTGTGCTGTCGATTGGATTCATTTCCTCGTCGTACATCTCAAGGATTTTGAACGGCTCTGTGTAGCCTGTTGGCATCAAGGCATTTACTATGTCACCACAGAACACCTTGTTCTTCTGGTAAAGCTGGTAAAGGCCCTTTTCGCTATCGAAGCCTTCTACGAGAGCTACTACGAATGCTGGCTTATTGTAGGACTTGTCTGTTACGATTTGGGCGTTAGAGCCTGGTGCGTCGTAGAAGAAGCCAGTTGCGTAGTCTCTGTGGACTACCTTGTCTAGAATTGTGAGCCACTCGTCCTTAACCTTGTATGCTGAAGCAGCCTTCGCCATGTCGCCGTCAAATTCGTCGACAAGAGAATAGAAGTAGTCGACTGCTTCGCGGTATGCTTTGGTTGCAGCTGCAGCATAATATGCACCCTTGATTCGACCTTCAATCTTGAAGCTGTCAACGCCAGCAGCGATTAGGTCTGGTACATGCTCAATCATGCAAATATCCTTGGAATTGAAGATATATGTGCCACGCTCGTCCTCTTCGATTGGGAGCTTGTCTTCGAGGCGCTTTTCTTCAACTGCGAAGTTTGTCGCGCTAAGGCCTTCTTGACCGTCGTCAACATAATAGCCCCATCTGCAAGGCTGGGCACACGCGCCCTTATTCGAGCTTCTGCCTGTGTAGTAATTAGACAGCAAGCATCGGCCGGAATATGAGACACACATTGCGCCATGGATGAAGCATTCGATTGTCATGTCTGCTGGGATTTTGGCACGAATTGCAGCGATTTGCTCGAGAGAGCATTCGCGTGCAAGTACCACACGGCGAGCGCCTTGCTCGTACCAGAAAAGGCATCCTTCTGCGTTTGTCACGGATGCTTGTGTAGAGATGTGTATCTCTAGGTCTGGTGCGACGTTGCGAACGCGGCGGAAAATACCAGCGTCCGACACGATGACAGCATCTGCGTTCGCCGAAGCGACAAAACGAATCTCGTCATCAACGAGAGCCATGTCTGCTTCGTGCGCCATGATATTCATTGTCACATATGCCTTTACGCCGTGTGCGTGTGCATATTCTATGCCTTCTAACATCTCTTCACGAGTGAAGTTTCCACTGAAGGTACGTAGTCCAAAGGTCTTTCCAGACATGTATACTGCATCAGCACCGTATGCTACGCTTGTCTTGAGCTTTTCGAGGTCGCCTGCTGGTGCAAGAACCTCTGGCATTCCTGGTCTTCTAGTGCTTTGAATTGTAGCTGTCATTTAGCCTTCCTCCCAACTTTGCTGATACTGCGCGACATTTGCCATATGCTCGTCGTATGTCATTGCATACGCCGTTCCGCCGTCGCCAGTAGCGCAGAAGTACAAATAGTTGCTGTTTGGTTCTGGATAAAGCGCTGCCTGAATCGCATCTAGTCCCGGCATGCAGATTGGCCCTGGTGGCAAGTCTGGATATAGGAACGTGTTATATGGACTATCAATAGCAAGGTCGTCTGCACTCAAAACCAAGGACGGCTCAAGCCCACGAAGCTCGCGAAGATAATTAATAGTCGCATCCGAACCAAAATAGTGCAAACTCTCATCCGAGGACGCAAGTCTATTGTGGAATACAGAAGACACAAGCATCATATCCGCAGCATTGTTCGTCTCCATCTGAATTAGAGACGCAAGCGTGATAACCTCATCCATCGTCATTCCAAGCGCCATAGTGCGCACATAGTATTCCTCATAAAGCTTCGCATCAGTATTGCGTAAGAAGGTACGAATAATTTCTTCTGGAGTCGCATTGATGTCGAACTCGTATGTATCTGGGAACAAATAGCCAGCAAGTACGTAGTCACGGCTGTCATTCATATTAATCTGCGCAACAAAATCAAAATCGACAAACAAATTCGGGCTGTTCATGCAGCGGTCAAATTCCTCATCATCGAAGATGAGACCTGCTTCATGAAGCGACGCCTTAACCTCGTTATAAGTAAGTCCCTCCGGGAAAGTAACAACAACCGACTCTGGCTCAAGTGTGAGCAAATACATAATCTCATCGTAAGAAAGTCCTGGCACAAGGTAGTGCGTACCAGCAAGATATGCGCCATCAAAGCCATTGAGCTTACTCATCAAGCTGAAAACAAAAGTATTATCAACAAGCCCGGCCTCGCTAAGTCTCTCCGCAATATCCGAAGTCGAATCACCAGTATTTACTACAAGCGATACACAACCTGGCGTATTCGCGTCGATATCAAACTCGCCCGAATCAATCGCATTCTGCAAATTCGTAAAACGCATCTCCTGAGAAAGGACATAATTATACCCAAGGAACACGCCAACAACCGCGAATCCCATCGCAAGCACAATCACAATCAAGCAAATTAGAGCCCTCTTAATCTTATCGGACAACATCTCGCGTCTTTTTCTCCTCTCTCGAAAAGCTTTTCGTTCAAACAATTATATCTCATTTTGCAAGTATCTGCACATTTTCGAGAAAATGCCACAAAAAGACCGAGCTAGAAAGTATTAACCTTCGTAGCTCGGCCAGATAGTTTTTTTAATTTAACTCCTATCAGCAGTCGATAGTAAGAGCCTTCTCGTAGATTTCTTCTACTTCCTTGCTTGGAGCAGGAGTAATGAGAGTAACAACAATTGCTGCAATTACGCTTGCAATAAAGCCAGGAACAATCTCATATACACCAGTGTTTGTAACTAGCGCCTCCATGATTGTTGATGTAAAGCAAAGTAGCCATGCGATATCAACGATAGCACCAGCCAAGATACCAGCAACAGCACCCTGATAATTAAAGCGCTTCCAGAAGAGCGAGAGAATAACAACTGGACCAAAGGAAGATCCAAATAAGCCCCATGCGCTCTCTACCATGTTCATGATATTTGCTGCCCAAGAAGTAGGATCACCAAGACCAGCAAATGCAATAATGAAAGCAAGAATTGCAACGATAAGTACTACAATTCTACCTACCCATAGGATTTCCTTATCAGATGCTTCCTTACGAAGTGGACGATAGATATCACTTGTAATTGCAGAAGAAGCAACTAGAAGCTGTGAATCAGCTGTAGACATTGATGCAGCGATAATAGCTGACAAAAGAATACCAGCAACAAATCCTGGGAAAATATCTACTACAATTCTAATAAATACATTCTTTTGTCCATTTGGGAGCAATACATCGGCAAGACCAACACCATTGCTAAGCACATATGTACGTCCAAACCATGCAATCAAGATTGCTGCAGTAAGTGTGAGCACTACCCAAATAATTGCAACGAGAGCAGATTTCTTAATCTCAGATGCCTTACGAATAGACATAAAACGAACGATAATGTGTGGCATTCCAAAATAACCTAGTCCCCAGCCAAGTCCGGATACCACATCCTGCCAAGAAGCATCAAAAGGATTCTGTCCAAATGCAGAAACGCCTTCCTTAAATGCTGTCGCATATTCTGGATTGAATGTACCAGTAGTCTTCATAACAATTGGCACTGCAAGAAGCGCAACAAGCATCAGTAATCCCTGGAAGAAATCAGTCCAACATACAGCACTAAAACCACCTAGGAAAGTATAAGCCAATACGATCAAAGCAAAGATGACCATTGCCAAGCCTTCATTTCCCTCAAGGCTAGGAATGATAGCAACAAATACAGTCGTACCAGCATTAAATGCAGATGCTACATAAACTGTAAAGCTAATGAAGAAAATAACAGCACAAATTACCTTAAGAGCTGAACTCTTAGAAGCAAATCTGTTTGTCAAATACTGCGGCAAAGTGATAGAGTCGTTAGCCGCCTCACTGAAACGACGAAGACGCGTTGCAACGATAATCCAGTTGAGAATTGTACCAAGACCAAGTCCAATACCAATCCAAACCTGTCCTACACCAAAAGCCAAAATACTACCTGGGAAGCCCATAAGAAGCCAACCACTCATGTCGGATGCTTGTGCACTCATCGCAGTAACGAATGGTCCCATGCTACGGCCACCCAAGAAATAATCCTTATCACTTGTGCTCTTGCTTCGAACAAAGAAATAAATTCCAATTCCAAGCATAAGCGCAAAATAAAGGATACAGGCAAATAATCTTGAAGTCATAAATATTACCTCATAAACCCTTTCTATATAAATTACTATTATTTTTTACCACACAATTTATCACTATGCAACAAATTACAAAACCTGCGAGCGGCTTAGAAACTCATCAAATATTCATCTTGCGAACGCTACCATGCGCACCAAAAATCATCCACTCCGACGCATTATCACATCCACTACTACGAGCCAAAATACCCATCAATTCCTCGCGCTCCTTCTTGCACAAAACGGGGTCCGTATCAACCGACGTCATAAGTATTGGCGCATATTGGTTGTACCTGCTTTGCTCCTTGGTCAGCCCGTGCGTATTAACATAGATGTCACCCGTAAACGCCAATCGATTCTTACTATCCACAAGCACAATTTCTCCAGCCAAATGACCGCCCTTGCCCTCATAAACACAAAAATCCAGCTCCCCTACACGAAGGGTGCCCACCTTTTCGAGAAGGCGCGTCGAGTTCTTTGACCTAGCCCAAAGCCCCTTCATATTCTCAGGATTAATCGCCTTATACTGCGTAAGAATTTTGCACATCCTGATATACGGCTTGTGAAGCTCGTTTTGTTCTCTGAAGCCGTCCTCGCCCATAAACTCCAGCCTGAAGCACTCCGCAGTCCTTACACTTCCATAGACCTCATCGAAAAGCCCAAGCAATCCGCAATGATCCACATCCGCATGCGTTACAACAATCCTCTTATAAAGCTTCTCATAATCAGGCAAAATCGACTTGAATAGCGCGACCATCTCCTCTTCGAAAATCGCATATCCGCTATCAACGAAGATCACCTCACCCATGCTTCTAATTATTATCGTATTACTTCCGCAAGGCGGCTCAATCACGATAATCTCTGTGTCACTTGCAATAGAATACCTGCTAATTCTAGGCACAAATCTACCGCCTTTGCAATCTGAGAGCATTTTCGAGAAAGCACCTATGCTGCCAAAAGTTTTATATGGTGACAAGCCTCTCTCGTCAAGAGTCTGCATCGCGAGGTTAACATTGATTAGTAGCTCGTGCTTCGCGTCGCTATCCAGCTTCACTCTCGACGACAACTCATTTACAAAAGAGTTATAGAAATTCACATTATCGAGCATCTTGTCCGACTTATCGTATTCAATTACTCGAACCTTACAAATCTCACTAGCCTTCTCGATAAACTTCAAAACATGCTCGTGATTCTCGACAAGCAGTCCCATCTTAAAAAACTGGAAATCTGTACCATTTTCGTGAGAGCTAATAAAGGAAATATTGAATTTGTATTCGCTTATGAGACGCAATATACTCGTTACGCTTCCAGGAACATCCTCAAGCATAAACTCCAGCAGTACGACGCTACTAGAATTTTGCTCTTCTTGCAAATAGCCAAATTCTCTAAGTTTGCTATCTGCTAGACCAAGTTTATCCTCGTCACCTTCTGCCTCAATAAACAGAGTATGAATATCAACAGCCTTATTGTAGCTTACTCTTGTAATGTTTACATCCAAAGAAGCAAGGCATTCGCTTGCCTTCAGAAAAGCGCCAATATGATCTGGCATTGTTGTAACATAAGTCTTCTTCATAGTGCCACCTCAAACTTGTTTATTAAACAGAAAAACTCCAAGTCCTAGAACTTGGAGTCTCGTTGGAGGCGCCACCCAGATTTGAACTGGGGAATAAAGGTTTTGCAGACCTCTGCCTTACCACTTGGCTATGGCGCCATTTCTAATGCATTTCAAATGCTTGAATATTATGCTTTGATGCTTGGCATTTGTCAAGAGTTTTTTTCACACTTCGTCTTCAGCAGAAAGTTCACCCAGGAAGGCCTGTTTTGATGAACTTCTTGCTGAACTTGAAGTTATCAGCACTTTCTTAACAAACAAAAAAGGATGCTGCCAAAGCAACATCCCTTGAAAATCGTTATAATAGATTATTCATATCGTAGTATTCCTTTTTAATCTTTGTTCCTTGCTTTTTTAGAAAGAACAAAGGGTGCGCAACCGCTTCTCAAATCAGTTCCTCTTCAAAGTATTGATGATCTCGTCAACCGCTTCGTACTCTGCATCGGTATCAATTGTCCAAAAGCAAAGTTCAACGATATAAACGTCATCTTCAAACATATAGTTTACAACGGTGTAGGTGTCGCCATCAAACTCTTCTGCAGAAACGTACATATATCCATTTATTCCGTTAATGGTTACCTCTTCGGCAGTAGTGCCGTATTCGGTAGCAAAATAGTTTGCTTCGGATTCAAGAGTATATTCGTCGCCTTTTTCCCATTGATAAACGTCAAAATCAATGCTCTTGTCGTCTTTGTAGAAAAATGCTACTTGGTCTTCGTCATAGTCATCTTCCGTTAAGGCGTAACCTGCAGGAAGAACGATAGAAAAGTCAGAAGTGCCAAGTTGTGTGGATTTTGTACTTCCACAAGCAAAAAGAGCAAAGACAAATACGAGTATAAGGGCTAAAATAGAAAGCTTTTTCATAATTGTAAATCTCCTTTTTCGGTTTATTTTTTGCTAAAGACATTCAACCGCAAGGTAAAAATGTGGAAGATTCACGCATTTATACAATGCGTATCTGTATTATAGCATATTCTTGGATTCTTTCTTAAAATTCAGTCTGTTAAATGACAAAGTGATTTAACATAAACCTCCCGACTATAAGCATTCATGACTGCTTGCTATTTTTTAACCTGACTTGTAGGCTTTTTCTTTTACTGCTTTATCTAGGGCTGCTTTGTGTTCATCATACTGCTTTGTAAGTTCGTCATATCTTCTAGCAAATGCAATCTGGTCTTGAACTGTTCTTGCGTTTTCTTTAACCATAAAGCGTGATGATATGTACCGCACTTCATGCGGTGATGATATGCCAAGCCTGCGGCTTGGATAAAAAAAGAAGTAACTTTTGGTAGACAAAAGTTACTTCTTATTGGAGCGGGATACGAGATTCGAACTCGCGACTTTCACCTTGGCAAGGTGACACTCTACCACTGAGTTAATCCCGCAAATCGTTGACTTGCTTAACCAACATGCACAATTATAATGACGAGGTGTAAGTTTGTCAACAACTTTTTTGAACAATTTTATTTGATTGAATTCGATTGAATATAATGAAGAGAAAAATGATTTTTCTTGCAATCATTTATCTGTTAAGAAAAGACTCAAGCGCAGCGTTGTTAACAGAAACAGATGTTTCTTCAGCCTCATCACTTTGTGCATCAGCAGTCGAATCTATAACAATACCTTGCTCAACGCGTCCATTATAGTTCTCTAGGAATTCGTGCAAGCCTTCTGTATCAATAGTGGAAATGTCTGGATATGAAATTTCATATTCTGAAGTAATTCTATCGTATGCTCTTTTTGATGCTTCTTGTGTCTCAGAAGCTATCATAGTGAAAATCAAACCCATCATGATAGTAATCACCATAATAATAACAAATATCGCTATTATTGCACCACTTGCAGTCTTCCTCACTTTCTCTACTTTTTCAAAACTATCAGCACCATGCTTCTTTTTGGAAAAATATACAATAAACAGAATGATTCCGATGAATGGCGCGAGTATTAACATAATAGTCGCTATCACCAAGAACGCCTTATCATTGTCATTTATATTCGAAGATCCGGTATTTGTTGAATAGCTGTGACTATTGCCAGAAGTCGAAGTGTAGTTGCGTCTAGAACCAGAACGCCCCTCCTCCCATGACTCAAAAGACGAAGAACCAGTATTCGCATAGTGCGGACCACCGTTAAAATTGCCCTTCTCCTTCTTCTTCTCCTCGAATGCACCTCGCAAGTTATTCAAAGGATCTTCCTCAGAGCTAGTCGTATGATAACAAACATCGTCACCACTTCTATTTACGTGGTCGTCATCATCATCATGCGTGCCAAACATACTCTCAAAAAGGCCTTCGCTTCTCGTAACTCCATCCTCGTCCTCATATGTTCTCTTTTTAGCAGCAGAGCCATTTAGCCTTGCTCCACAGTAAGGACATTTTCTTGTATCCTCAGCAATTTGCTCATAGCAATAATCACATACTCTCATATTCTACCTCCGTGTTTTTACATCAACCTTACCCATCACTCGTTGCCCGATAACTTATCCGGCAAATCATTCCAAAGACCATTAAAATCTTCGCAATATCTAGTATATTTCGCAACTACAATTTTGTCATGGCTTGCAAAAATAAATGGCAAGTCACATTCGCCCAAATTGTAATCAGCCTCGAATGCTAGCGACTCCTTGCTTCCCTGTCCCTCCAAATCAAAGAAAGCGTTCACACAACCGTCAAGCACATTTCCATCCTCATCGACAAGCTTATCGCGATTGCCACGCGCATCTACGCGGAACCAACCACCTGCTGCCTCCAAATAAATGAAGTTCAGCGCATGCAAAATCAATTTAGAATCTGGGTCCTCAGAATTCTCCTTCAAATATTGATATCCAATACCTGCAGGAATTCCACACGCACGAAGAATCGCACAAAGCAAATTCGCCTTCGCAAAACAAAGCCCTTCCTTCGACGACAACACATCCGACGCCTTGAAAGGAACCTTCTCCTTCAAACTCTTAAGTCGTCCTGACCCACCAGAAACTCTCTTATCCCTAGAATGTGCAATCTCGTCTCTTACAAGCAAATACGCCTGACGCGCAACCTCTGCCTCTGGGTCCAAGCAAACATCCTTGTCACCCGTCTCGGCCGCATGAAGCGCACGCTCCATACAATATCTCGCGATAATCGCCACCTTCGGGTGCTCTACGTCAATGAACTCACTTGACTCCAAGTATTTCTGCGCTGGCTGTCTTTGTATCCACTCCATCAAATGTGCCTCCAAATTCCAAGCGAACAATCTCGCATGACTTCGTCAATAATCTATCTTTCCCACCTCGAAAAGTCAATCTCTACCACCAAAATCCCCCCTGTTCAATTTGTTTTGTGAGAGCTTAAGGCTTTTCGAGCGAGCCTAAACAGAAAGAAAAGCGCCCTCAACCGAAGCTGAAGGCGCCCATTTGTTTGTTAATAATAAGGATTATTCCTTCATTACTTCCTTAACAGATGTTGCTAGACCAGCAAGTCCCTGGATATCGGAAGGGATGATAATCTTTGTAGCCTTACCATCAGCAGCCTTCTCGAATGCCTCAAGTCCGCGGAGAGCAACTACGCCGTCGTCAACTCCAACATCCTTAATCATCTGGAGACCCTTAGCTGTAGCTTCCTGAACCATGAGGATAGCCTGTGCCTGACCATCAGCCTCGCGGATAGCAGCCTCCTTCTTAGCCTCAGCTCTAAGAATTGCGGACTCCTTCTCACCCTCTGCCTCACGGATAGCAGCTTCCTTCTTACCTTCAGCAATAAGGATTGCCTCTCTCTTCTCACGCTCAGCCTTCATCTGCTTCTCCATCGCGTTCTGAATCTCACGAGGTGGGATGATGTTCTTGAGCTCAACTCTGTTTACCTTGATACCCCAAGAGTCTGTTGCCTCGTCGAGGATTGCTCTCATCTTTGTGTTGATGATGTCACGGCTTGTAAGTGTCTGGTCAAGCTCGAGATCACCGATGATATTACGAAGTGTTGTAGCTGCGAGGTTCTCGATAGCTGTGATAGGACGCTCAATTCCGTATGTGTAAAGCTTTGTATCAAGAATCTGATAGAACACAACTGTGTCAATCTGCATTGTAACGTTATCCTTTGTAATAACTGCCTGCGGTGCGAAGTCAGCAACCTTCTCCTTAAGAGAAACTGTCTTTGCAACTCTGTCGATAAATGGCATCTTTACATGGATACCTGTTCCCCAAATCTTGTGAAAAGCACCGAATCTCTCGATAACCTTCTCTGTTGCCTGTGGCACTACCTTAACGTTTGCTAAGAATAGAGCTGCGATAGCGATTGCAAAAATAATCAAACCTGTAAAAAATTCTGGCATCTTCAATTTCCTCCCTTGTGCCTTTATGTAAACGCCAAGATAATCTTATCTAATCGTCATAATAAAGATTTATCCTGCGCGGCTACCATGTTTTTGTAGTGTTACATCTTAGAAACTACAGCCTTAACACCCGAAATAGCTGTAACCTGAACCTTGCTGTCCTTCTCAATATTTGAATCTGCAACTGCACTCCAAACCTGACCAAGAACCTTAATTTGTCCAGTTCCATCAATAGGATTAATTGCCTCAATTACAACTGCTTCCTGTCCAATAATTCTGTCGGCATTTGTAGGAGTAGTCTTGATAACATTCTTACCCTTAAGTGCTGGCTTAATCCAAATTAGGAATACTACAAATAGTGCAGCACTTACTAGCACAAATGCAATAACCTGTCCCACTGGACCAACGCCGCACAAATCGAGCAAAAGCGCAACAACGCTACCTGCTGCACACCAAATTGTAGTAAGACCCATTGTCATAGCCTCAACAACAAGAAAAATCGCTGTAATAATCAGCCAAACGACCCACATTTCCATATATATCTATCTCCTTTCATCTTTTGTTTTCACCATTATATTCATGCGATTTTGGTTTTACAATATCAACTTCCGAATCTTAAACAAGTCTTTAACTTTGGTGATTTCATTCTTTACCAACTCCCTCGAAAAGCATCATTTTCAACACATTTTTGGGCATAAAAAAATCAAGGCCTAAAGCCTTGATAGTTTTATCGCTCTCGCTGGTGACCCGTACGAGAATCGAACTCGTCACTCCGCCGTGAAAGGGCGACGTCTTAGCCGCTTGACCAACGGGCCAAAAATATGGTAGCGGCAGTGGGATTCGAACCTACGACCTACCGGGTATGAACCGGGCGCTCTGGCCAACTGAGCTATGCCGCCATAAACATGCACCGCTTAAGTGCCTAATGATTGTATCAACGAGTATTTTTATTGTCAAGAAGTTTTTTCTTCTTTTTTCTATACATCCTATTCGATTTCCACAAGTCAAACATGCTTCACGCCAGATATATCCTTAATGCACTCCCCTGCCATAATCATTCCAACAACAGGTGGCACAAAAGAACAGCTCGCTGGCACACGCTTAGCCGGACTATCTCCATCCAAACCCACATTATTCACAGGCGCCTCGCTAGAGAAAACAACCTTCGTATGACTAATCCCTTTGTCGCGAAGCCTCTTGCGCATCACTTTGGCAAGTGCATCATCGTGCGTCTTAGAAATGTCACACACCACAAACCTCGTCGGATCAAGTTTGTTCCCAGCGCCCATCGCACTAATCACTGGAATTCCACGCTCGTGACACATACAAATCAGCTCCGTTTTCTCGCGCACCTGATCAATCGCATCGAGCACATAATCACAGCCACTCAAAACCGCATCAATTTCCGCGCGCGTCTTTTCGGAATAGAAAGCATGCACTGCATTAACCTTACAGTTCGGATTGATATCAGAAATAAGCCTAGCCATTTCTTCTACCTTTGGCCTACCTAGCCCACTTCGAAAAGCAACCGCCTGTCGATTCAAATTCGATTCACTCACCACATCGCCATCTATAAGCGTAATCTTGCCAACACCGCCACGAGCAAGCGCAAGCGCAGCGGAACCGCCAACGCCACCAACGCCAACCACAGCAACATGCGATGCAATCACTCTCTCAAGTGAATCGCCAAAAAGCTGATATGTACGCGAATAGAATTCTTCCATCGTATCACTAGGTCCTTTCAAGTATGTATGCCTTATGCGAAAAGCATCAGCAATTGATAAACAACAAATGCAATCACCCAAGCATACACTGTTTGTAGTAGTGCAATCAAGGTTCCCTTTGTCTTGTTGCCAAATTCTTTGCGGATTGTCGCGAAAGCAGCTACGCATGGTGTATAAATTAGTGTAAACACTAAGAACGAATATGCCGACTGCGGAGTAAATAGAATCGTCATTGGCATAAGTCCAGATGCAGAAGAACCTGCAGTCAAAATCTCAAGAATAGATACAACAGCTTCCTTTGCCATGAAGCCAGAAATGAGGGCCGTTGCAGCACGCCAATTGCCAAAACCAAGTGGTGTGAAGATTGGCGCTATGCTTTTCGCGATGGAGGCAAGAATGCTATGCTCTGCGTCTGCTACAAGATTGAAGCGGATGTCGAAACTTTGCAAGAACCAGATTACTACGGACGCCGCGAAAATGACCGTGAAGGCGCGAACGATGAAGTCCTTTGCCTTCTCATATAGGAGCATCATTGTGGTCTTGAACGACGGAATGCGGTAGTTTGGAAGCTCCATTACAAACGGAATAGATTTGCCCTTATAGATTGTGTTCTGGAGCACTAGTCCCATGAGAATTGCGATAAGCATGCCGAGCATATAAAGCGATAGTGTGATAAGTGCCACATGCTCTGGGAAGAAAATCGCTGACATGAAGCCGTAGATTGGAAGCTTTGCGGTGCAGCTCATGAATGGCAGGAGCATGATTGTCATTTTGCGGTCACGCTCTGAGGATAGTGTTCTCGTCGCAAGCACAGCTGGAACAGTGCAGCCAAAGCCGATTAGAAGCGGAACAAAGCTTTTGCCAGAGAGTCCTATTTTACGAAGTGCTCTGTCCATAACATATGCGACGCGCGCCATATAGCCGCTATCCTCCATTAAGGATAAGAATAAGAACAATACAATGATAGTTGGCAAGAAGCCAAGCACGCTTCCGACGCCAGCCATTGCGCCATCACATACGAGACCAATTACAACGGGATTCATGCCGAAGTTGGTTAGTTCGCCACGAACGCCCTCGATTACAAGCTCGATTAAGCCTTCGCATAACGTTGTTAGATTGCCACCAATTAAGTCAAACGATAGATAGAAAACTAGTCCCATAATCGCGAAGAAAATTGGTAAACCGAAATACTTATGAGTAAGCACCTTGTCAATCTTGACGGATGCCTTATGCTGCTTACTGATTTCTTGCTTTACAACGGTTTTCTGAACGAGATCTTGTATGAAGCTATAACGCATGTCAGCAATTGCAGCTTGAGAATCAACCTCTGCCTCTTGTTCAAGCTCGATGAGAATATGCTTGAGCATACCCTTCTCGTTGTCAGTAAGCTTAAGCTTGTCTATTAACTCTGTGTCACCTTCGATGATTTTTGTTGCAGCAAAACGCTTTGGCAATTTTGCATTTTGTGCATGGTCTTCGATTAAGTGCATAACCGCATGGATTGCTCTGTGAACCTCATCTGTACAAAAATCAACAATACGTGGAAGCTGTCTCTCGCTTGTCACCTTGATGAACACATCCTTAAGTTCGCTAATACCCTCACCCTTCATCGCAGAGATAGGTACAACCGGAACTCCAAGAAGCTCACTCATTTTCTTCGTGTCAACACTACCACCGCTGCTTTCAATCTCGTCCATCATGTTAAGTGCGATTACAGTAGGTATTCCAAGTTCTAGAACCTGCAATGTCAAATATAGATTTCTCTCTATATTTGATGCATCCACAATATTGATAATTCCATCAGGCTTATCGTTAAGAACAAAATCTCTCGATACTATCTCCTCGTTCGAATATGGCGACAAGGAATAAATTCCCGGAAGATCAACAATCTTAACCTCCTCTTGCCCCTTTGTTCTCTTAACTGTTCCAATCTTCTGCTCAACTGTAACGCCAGGAAAATTTCCCACGTGCTGATTCGATCCAGTTAACGCATTGAACAATGTAGTCTTTCCACAATTCTGATTTCCTATTAATGCTAGAATCATATTTATCTCTTTCTTCTATTGATATTTATCTATCTATATTTGTTCTACCAACACAACACATGTGTACAACTAGGCTTTGTCACTACCCTTATTCTTTTTCTTCTTAGAAGAAGAACAAGTCGAACAATTCCCAGTACAGCTTGTAACGACAGACTCAACCTCTATCTTGCTTGCATCGTCTTTGCGAATCGTAAGGCGGTATCCTCTTAAAGTAAGTTCAAGCGGATCTCCTAGCGGAGCTATCGCATTAAGTGTCACACATGTTCTCGGAGTAAGCCCCATGTCAAGCAAATGTCCTCGAAGCGCCCTATCTCCAGAAACCTCGACTATTATTGCGGATTGTCCAATCTTAAGTTCACTTAACTTCATACTTCGCCTCACCTTCTAATCTAGTCATTACCCTTTAGCTCGTCTTAGCTTGTCTTGTTCTCTTCTAGCCGCCAGCGAAAAGGACCAGCTTCCCCGATTATTATTTTCGAGTTAGTCTATGCTAATTCGACGATATTTTATACACATAGAACTCTCGTGTCAACGATATAGTTTTCTTCATGCGAAAACAAATCGCATGGAAAATTCATGCAATTACCCGACGCACGCTTTACTTCTCGCGCACTGCTAAAAGATATTAATAATGAAATAGATGTCCAAGGCTAGACAAATGAGGCTAATTAGCACACATATTGCCATTGCTATGTTTCTTTTCTTATAGGTCGTTAATTTAGGCTTGTCGTATACATTGAAATCTGCATTCTTCGAGCCCTTGCCGCTGTTTTGAATTCTCATATCTAGTTACCATTTATATAGAAAGCACATCCCGTTAAGGTCTGTGCGAAGCCACCATTGTCGGAGAAAAAACTCTATAAAATCCGAGTATTTTCTAATATTGATTATACAAGCCATTGCGAAAAGTTTCTTTGCAGGAATGTGACAATCCACTAACAATAATAATTCGTGATTGCATCAAAGACGCATTATAATTTGCTTGTTATTTATATATAATTAGTGTATTGTATTGCAGGATATTTCGGAAAAGACATTTGGAGGGCAAAAATGGACATTCGAATGACAAAAATCATCTGCACACTCGGACCAGCAGTAGACTCTGACGAGATTGTGCGTGAGCTTATGCTCGCAGGCATGAATGTATGCCGACTTAACTTCTCTCATGGAACACATGAGGAACACCAGGTTAGAATCGATAGAGTAAAGAGAATTCGTGAAGAATTGAACTTACCTGTTGCACTTCTAATGGATACGAAGGGACCAGAGATTAGAACTGGTTGCTTCGAGAATGGAAAGACTACTCTTACAGAAGGCGACGAGGTTACAATTACACATGACGATGTACTTGGCGACAACAAACGCTTCTCTATTTCATACAAGAATTTGGCGAAGGATATCAGCGTTGGTTCAAGAATTCTTATCGACGACGGACTAATCGAGCTTACTGTTACTTCGATCAACAACAAGAATGGAGACATCAAGTGTCTCGTACAAAACGGTGGTGACGTATCCGATAGGAAATCTATTAATGTTCCAAATGCACAGCTTTGCTTGCCATCTCTAACAGAGAAGGATAAGGAAGATATTCTTTTCGCAGTGAAGAATGAATTTGATTTTATCGCTGCCTCTTTTGTGCGTAAGGCAAAGGACGTTCAGGAGATTCGTAACGTACTCGACCACGCTGGAGAACACGGAATTGCTATCATCTCCAAGATTGAGAACAAGGAGGGTATCGACAACTTCGATGAGATTTTGAAGGTATCTGACGGAATCATGGTTGCCCGTGGTGATCTTGGTGTAGAGATTCCTGCAGCAGAGGTTCCTGCAATTCAGAAGAAGTGCATTCAGCAGGTTCACCAGAGCGGAAAGATTTCCATTACAGCTACACAAATGCTTGATTCCATGATTCGTAATCCAAGACCAACTCGTGCCGAAGTTTCCGATGTAGCAAATGCTATTCACGATGGTACTTCTGCTGTTATGCTTTCTGGCGAGACAGCTTCTGGTAAGCACCCACTTGAAGCATTGAAAATGATGGTAGAAATTGCTGTACAGTCTGAGAAGTCAATTCCATACTGGAAGAGATTTGAGACACAGAAGATTCCACTTATTCCTTCTGTAAGCAATGCTATTTCACACGCATCTTGTACAACTGCTATGGACCTTGAGGCAAAGGCAATTATTTCCTTAACACATGCTGGTAGAACAGCGAGAATGCTTTCGAGATTCCGTCCAGGATGTCCAATCATCTCTACCACTGTATTCCCAAGAGTACAAAGACAGCTCAACTTAAGCTGGGGTGTAATGCCATTCCTCGTACCTGAAGTAAAGAATACTGACGAACTTTTCGAGGTAGGCATAGAGTGCGCTTCTAAGGCTGGCTTCCTATCTGATGGAGATATCGTAGTAATGACTGGTGGTACTCCAATTGGAATGTCTGGTACAACTAACACAATCAAGGTTCAGACAATCGGAAGTTCTATCGCGCAGGGCAAGGGACTTCCAGCAGAGAACGTTTCTAATGCGATTATCACTGGAACAGTTATCAACATTAAGGACCCAGAGCATGTAGATATTAACAAGATTGATATGACAGAGGACTTCATTTTGGTTGCTCCATATACAACAAACAAGATGATGCCACTTATCAAGCGTGCGAAGGCAATCATTGTAGAAGATGATGACCCGATTAGCCACACAGCTACTGTAGCAATGGCACTCGAGATTCCAACAATCCTTTCTTGCCAGAACGCTACTAAGATTATTTCTCAGGGTAGAACAATTACTGCTGATACTGTTAAGGGAACTATTTCATAAAACACAGCACTAGGCCACTGCCCTAACAAAATAGATTTATAATCAAAAGCCTCGCAGCCATAGATAAGCGGATGCGAGGTTTTTATTTCGGTTCTTCGTATTCTGTGGGTTTAAGTTGGTCGAAGCAAAATGCTCTAATGGATATCCTTCGGCAAACTGAAATTATCACATGCTCTACTAATGAAATTTATATTACTCGATTGTAAAACTTTCTGTTTTCAAATCACAATAGTATC
>CALEFT010000009.1 GCA_937876985.1 uncultured Clostridia bacterium
TTATCAGCAGAAAGTTCACCCAGGAAACCCTGTTTTGATGAACTTCTTGCTGAACCAATAATCGTCGAATTAGCAATGAGGAATCTGCTGAAAACAGCCTTATCAGTAAATCATAGTACCAACAAGATAAGTAGAGTATAATAAACGCATAAATAATTACTCGTTTTGCTTTATGTAGTTGCTTATCTATCAGGAGGTGCCTATGTCCGCTTCTAAACATAAGATTAGTTTGCTTTATCCAGATTTTGATGGCGTTAGTTATTCACTTTTATCTGCAAGAGAAATGCATGACTTAGGAATAGATCAGTTTTGTCGTGGTGTTAGTTCTAGCGAGAAGGAACAAAACCTTGTAAGCGCAGTTTTTGCTTCTGTTACTTCTGATTATCGTGTTGCAAAATATCGTGCCGATGTTTTTGAGGATTTGTATCTGAATAAGGATACAAGGAATTCTATCAAGGACTTGCTCGAGCAGATTCAAGTTATCAAGGATTTTGGAATATTAAGGAAAGAAATCGATAAGAAAACTGGACTTTGGGGACTTCTTCATAAGCTCGACTCGATTAGTGACTATATTAAGTGTGTTGAGACTCTGCGAGATTTGCTTTCTAACGATAAACTTACGTCCGACGGCCTAAAAGACCTCCGAGAATACGTAAATCAGGTATACAAAGATTCGATGTTTGAGGCGATGAAGGAAGATATCAGTCGCATTAAGGTGGAGACTAGTAATCTTCAGAGCGTGACAGTCGGTATCAATCTTAACGAGAGGTTCGAGGCGCGTAGCATTGGTCTTGTGTCTGTAAATAGCGAGCCGTTTGTAAGCTCTGGCATCGTTAGTTCCTTTTCGAAAGCGCTTGCAAGCAAGGACAATATTAAGCCGACATCACAGTGGGATGGCGATATGCACTATGAGCCGATAGATGTTGCTTCTGGTGGTTTGCCAGGTAGGCTTGAGAAGATGGCTGGATTTACGATGTTGCAGAATCTTCCTGCGGCGAACGCGGAGGTGAGAAATACGATTGTGAATATGCCGGAGGACGATACTTCCCAAGATGTGACCTATTATCTCGAACGCGTTGCTGGCAAGATGCTCAACCATACGAGCAAGAGGCTTCGCGAGATTCTGCTCAAGTATGCGTCTATCTCGATTTCGGATGTGACAAATCTTGTGCCAGAGTTCAAGTTTTTTATTCTGATGACTGAGTATATCGAGAAACTTCGGGCAGACGGCTATGTGTTCAATAAGGCTAGCGTTGCTGGTGACGAGACTTCGACTAGCATGGATGCGGAGGACTTCTATAATTTGAAGCTTCTTGGAAAGCCATCCTCGGAGATTGTGCCAAACGACTTAACCTTTGATGAAGATAACTGCGTCTATGTTCTAACAGGTGCGAATCGTGGCGGCAAGACGACGCTGACTCAGGCTGTAGGGCAGCTTTTCGTGCTGGCCCAGGCAGGCGTATATGTTCCTTGTAAGGCCTTCTCATATAGGCCAGTTGACCATGTGTTTACGCATTTTCCGGCTGACGAGGACAAGACTCTCGACTTAGGTAGACTAGGCGAGGAGTGCCAGCGCTTCAAGGAAATCTACAAGGCTGCGACGGCTCAAAGCCTGGTGCTATTGAACGAGACATTCTCGACGACTTCTTTTGAGGAGGGGTACTACATCGCGAAGGACTCTGTCCGCGCCCTCCTTGCGAAAAGCATCCGCACTATCTACAACACACATATGCATAAGCTTGCAATGGAGCTTGATTCTATTGATTGCGGTGACAAGAAGAGAAGTGCGACCTCGCTTGTGATGCAGACAAATTCAGGCGAGCGTTCGTTCAAGGTGAAGCTTGCGCCGCCAGAAGGAAGCTCGTTTGCACACGATATTGCTGTGAAGTACGGAGTCACCTTTGAGATGCTGACTAGTGATAAGTAACAATAATAGATAATAAATTTTGTAAAAGATGCTTTTCGATGAAGGTTTGTGTTTTGTGGAGGAAATGCGAAACGAAGTTTTATAAATTGGCAACACTTTTGGTTGGGAGTAGTGATAAAATATTATCAAAGAAAATTAACGGAGGTGATATCATGGCAAAGATAATCACTATTTCTAGACAATTCGGAAGTGCAGGTAGAACTATCGCGAAGCAGGTTGCTGAAAGGCTCGGATACGACTATTACGACAAAGAAATCATTGACCATGTTGCAGTAGAAACTGGTTTTAGTAAGGAATATATTGCAGAGCGCGGAGAGCATGCGCCAGGCAAGACAATTTTCTCGTTTGGACTTGAGCCGCAGGGCGTTCCTGGAGTAATGAATGGAATGAGCAGCGCCGATTATCTCTGGTGTATCCAGCGTAAAGTAATTATCGACATTGCAAACAAGGGTAAGCCTTGTGTTATCGTTGGTCGTTGTGCGGACTATATTTTGAAGGAATATGATGATGTATTGAATGTTTTTATTCACGCAAATATTGAATTCCGTAAGGATAGAATCGTTCGCCTGTATGGTTCTAGCGAGAAAGATCCTGAGAAGAGACTTAACGAGAAGGACAAGAAGCGTAAGGCGAACTACCGCTACTACACGAATCGTGAGTGGGGTGGAGTATCTAATTACGATATCTGTCTTGACACTAGTCGTCTTGGTATTGAAAAATGTATTGATATCATATGCGATCTGGCAGAGAATAAGTGATATTAGTCTGAGAACATTATTGCTGACGCAGTAGTCATTTATGGCTGCTGCGTTTTGTTTTATATCGAAAACATACCGAATAATTACAAATAAATGTATATTTGTCGGAACACAGGGCCTTATTCTTGCTCATATAATGTGTAAGCATTTATACGCTATCTTACAAATAGAAGACAAATCTCTCTTTGCCTCAGCTAAAAAAACTAATGTAGTGATATAATAAAGTGTATTTTTATGAATATGAGGAGGAAACTATATGTCTGAGAATATGAATGATAATGTAAATGATTTGAAGATAGATGATGCACTAGATACAAGTGAAAGCGCAAAGACAGTTGAGACACAAGAAGTAGAAGTTGCTCAAGAGGTAATAGCAGAAGTATCTTCTGAGAATAATGCTAATGATGATAAGGTGTCCCAAGCTGATAGGAGTGGCAAGAAAGATAAGAAGGATAAGAAGGATAAGAAGGATTGTAAGACATGTGATTCTGCTAACACCAAGAAGACAACTATTGGTGGTCAGGCTCTTATTGAGGGTATCATGATGTGCGGACCTAAGAGAACTTGCATGGCAGTTCGTAAGGGTGACGGAACTATTCATATCGAGGAAGTTGTTCAGAGCGATAGAGTGAGCTTTTTCGAAAAGGTTCCATTTATTAGAGGATGCATTAAGTTTTATAAGATGCTCGTTACTGGTACTGGCGCGATTATGAAGTCGGCGGAGATTTCTGAGGAGGGTTTGCCAGAGGATGAGAAGTCTAAGGAGAACAAGGCCGAGGTCAAGAAGAGCCGACTAGATAAGTTCCTAGAGAAGCACTACAATTTGGCACTGACATTCTCTGCGATTTTGGGAATTCTACTTAGCGTAGGATTATTCATTTTGCTTCCTAGAGCGATTGTGGATTTGGCGCTTTTCTTGTTGGGCGGTAAGCTTTCCGGTACTTTGGCTACAAGTATTTTGTGGAATTGTGTTGAGGGTATTTTGAGAATTGCGATTTTCTTGATTTATTTGTCTCTTGTTAGCAAGATGCCTGATATTGCGAGAGTTTGGCAATACCATGGAGCTGAGCATAAGACAATTGCCTGCTATGAAGCTAGACAGGAGCTTACTGTTGAGAACATTAAAAAGCATGTTAGATTCCATCCAAGATGTGGTACTGCATTTATGTTTATCGTGCTGATGATTTCGATTTTTGTCTATACGATTATTGGTGCGATTGTAGGTGATCAGAATCCGATTGTTAATATTGCAATTAGAATAATTTTTATTCCGATTATTTGCGGAATTGCATATGAGATTTTGAGATTTGTTGGTCGTCATTCTGAGAAGGGGCTTTGTAAGGTTTTGTGTAAGCCAGGCTTGTGGCTTCAGAAGTTTACTACTAGAGAGCCTGACGACAAGATGATCGAGGTTGCTATCTGTGCTATGCAGGCAGTAATTCCGGAGAACGATAACGATGACAATTGGTAATGCGTTAGATCAAGCTAGAGAGATTTTAAGTGGAGCCTTCGGCGATGATTCATCGTCGGAGGCAATCGCTATATTGGCGCATGTGTTGGACAAAAGTCCACTTGTAATTATTGCCGAGGCCGACGAGATAAGAAAAACGGAGTTTTCGAGTGAAGAGGAGACGAAGTTTTTCGAGTATGTGAGAAGAAGAGCGAAGTCTGAACCGAAGCAGTATATTGAGGGCAAGGCTTATTTTTATCGCGAGGAATATTTTGTTGGGCCTGGAGTTTTGATTCCTAGGCCAGATACGGAGATTCTTGTTGAGACTTCGTTCAATCTGCTCCTCGATAAGTTACGGCTTGAGGGTAAGAATACATGTAAGGTGGTAGACCTTTGTACAGGAACTGGCTGTGTTGGAATATCGCTTGCTAATGAGCTCTCGCGCAAAGGGATTATCTACGACTTGATTCTGGTGGATATTTCTGATGAAGCGATAAATTATGCGAATAAGAATGTCGCATCGTGCCTTAAGCTTATGCCTGATTGCAAGGTGAGAGTAGTTAAAGCAGACGTTCTGCAAGACGAACTTAGTAATATCACGCCTAGCTGTGACATTATCGTTTCTAATCCACCATATGTAACGAGCGAAGAGATGGAAGAACTCGATGATAGTGTAAGGGAATTTGAGCCAAGGCTCGCGCTTTATGGCGGAAGAGATGATGGAATGCTTTTCTATGAGGTTATTACTCGTAAGGCGCTACAAGTTCTTGGTGTTCGCGGAATACTTGCTTTTGAGCATGGATATTTGCAAGGGGATGCGACACGCCGAGTGCTAAGCGATGCGGGTCTTGACAAGGTATCGACTATTAAGGATTTTGGCGGAAATGATAGAGTGACATATGGTATCATCCGCGAATAACGGTAGGTGAATATGGCAAATAAGTTTTTTATGTATAAATATCAGGCTGGCGACAATGTGACGCTTAAGAAAAAGCACCCTTGCGGAAGCAATAACTGGCAGGTGGTTCGTGCCGGCCAGAAAATCGAGCTTGTTTGTCTTGGTTGCGGCCACAAAAATGAAATGCACCGCGAGACCCTTGAGAAGGCTACGGTGCAGGTCAAAAATCAAGATACTTGAGAAAAATCAGTTTACAACTAAGTTAGTTAAACTCCCTTTGCGAAAAGCATATATATCTACCATCAATATCCTCGCATACGAATTCGCGATTGTTAGAGGAATCGCTTCCGCTTGAAATAGAAGGAAGCTCCTTAATGATTGTTACGCCCTTTTGTATGAGTTCATTTTGCATTAGCATTGGTTCAGAAACATAGATGTACTGATCATATAGGACTAGGCCATTTGTTATTTCTCTTAATGGCTTTGTTGCTAACGAATTAGAAGGGCCTTCAACAAGAACGATGGAAATATTGTCTCTATCTAGTCTAATGTGAGGCATAGTCTCGTCGCTAAGATGTGTTGCCATAAAGCCTAGCTTATCTTCGTAGAAAAGACATGTTCTTATAGGATCAGCGCAGACGAGAATAGAGGCCGATTGGTTCATTAGGTGTAGGCCAGAGCCTGCCTTTGTCTGTGACTCGTCATCGTTTGAGTTATTTATATTATTTGCAATATTTGTATTCGAGTTATCGGAGCTAATAGTTGGTGCACTATCTTTCGCAAGAGAAGAGGAATCTGTTTGAGACTTTGTAGTGATTGTCTCGCCTGGCTTAAAGCCAAGAAGAGGCTTCATGAAAGCTTTTTCTTTCTCGTCAAGAGAACTAGTAATCTCGTAACGCTTCATGATTTCTTCAGTGGTTGGATTTGTTGGGACAACGCGAAGCGCCTCAATGCCCTCGCAGTATTCTAGGAGATTTATAAAACGCATATAAAGCGGCAAAATCTCGTCGCACGAAGAAGGCAGGTCGCGCTTTCCATGGAGAAACTGCATTCCGTACTCGATAGCTAGCGGTGGGAGCGCAGCAAAAAGTCTATTAAGGAAAACGGACTCGTCTTTGGCTAGGTCGGAGCAGTCTCCAACATCGATAACCTTGGCGATATACGCGAATACTTCATTTATGTCATGCTCTGGATATTTGTTGTTAAGCATAATAATCCCCTTTGATTTTTTGAATATTCTACCACATATGCGGAAAGTAGGTGTAAAATCTATTCGAATCAGCAGAGCTTTTGCTCGAAGTTTTTTGGGAGGCACAAATGGCAATCAAGAAGACAAATGTAATGCGCATTCTAGACAAGGCGAAGATTAAGTACGAGGCACTCGAATATGAGTATGACGAGAATGACCTTGCTGGCACACATGTTGCGGATTTCCTTGGCTTTGAGTATGGAGAAGTATTTAAGACTTTGGTTCTTCGTTCTGCTCCGAAAAGCTTCCACGTCTGCCTCCTAGCAGTTGACCAGGAGCTCGACTTAAAGAAAGCAGCTCGCGCAATTGGCGTCAAGAAGATAGAGATGCTCCACGTCAAGGAACTAGAGGGCATCACTGGCTACATAAGAGGAGGCTGCTCGCCGATTGGCATGAAGTCCAACTTCCCAGTCTTCATTGACGACAAGATAAATCAGGTAGAGCTCGTGTCGATAAGTGCTGGTAAGCGTGGCACACAGGTGCGTCTTAATATGGATGACCTAATTAGCTTTACGAAGGCGACAGTCGTTTCATTGTCGTTTGACAAGGAAGATGAATAACAACAAATTTGTTTTTTTGTTGTATTTTTTGCCAAACTTTTCGAAAAGGGCGACAAAACTAACTTAGCCTATGGCTCAAATTTCTACTTGCTATGGTAAAATTATAGAAATATGGTTCTGATACACGAGGTTTTTGTGTATCGACGATGACACAAATCAAACACCGGAGGTCGTTATGTTAAGAAATAAGAGATTTTTCGCAGCATTCACATTGATGGTTATGTTGGTGGGCGCCTTGGCTTCATGCTCTGAGGCACTTCCTGAGGAGACACTTCCATCTACAACTGCTCCTACTACTACAACAATTGAGGCTACTACGACTACTGAAGCTACAACTACAGTAGAAGAGACTGATCCACCGCTTGTTTTTAGTACTGCGGTTGTTACTGAGCGTGTTGTTGACTTGTATGGTCAGCTTTCTGTAGAGGGTACAAACCTTGTTGATTCCGCTGGAATTCCAATTCAGCTTAAGGGAATGAGTACATACGGAATGAATGCTATTGGTGACTTCCTTAATGAAGACACAGTTCAGACTTTGGCTGAAGACTGGGGATGTTCTGTTATTCGTCTAGCTATGTATACTATGGGTACACCAGATGGATATATTCATGATCCTGATAAGTATTTTACTAAGATGTGCGAGTGCATTGACCTTTGTGTAGATCAGGGTGTTTATGTAATCGTTGACTGGCATATTCTTTTCGATGGAGACCCTACACAGTATCAGGCTGAGGCTATTGATTTCTTTGATAGAATTTCTGCACTCTATGCTGATTGTCCTAATGTAATCTATGAGATTTGTAATGAGCCAAATGGCATGCGTTATGATGATGAGACTCAGCCAGTAGATTGGGATAACTGCATTCGTCCATATGCTGAGGAAGTAATTGACGCTATCCGTGCAAATGACGAGGACAACATCATTATCGTTGGTACAAGCACATGGAGCCAGGATGTAGATATTGCAGCACAAAATCCTCTTGAGGGTGATAACCTAATGTACACACTTCATTTCTATGCTGGTTCTCATGGACAAGATCACAGAGACCGTGTAGTAGCTGCTGTTGAAGCTGGTTTGCCAATTTTCTGTACAGAGTGGGGAACAACAAGAGACTCTGGTGCCGGAGAAGTATTCTATGAAGAATCTTATGCTTGGTTAAGTCTTCTAGAAGAGTATAATATTAGTTGGTGTAACTGGTCTATCGGAGGAAGTAACACAGAGGCATCGAATGCTCTCAAGTTTATCTCTAATATCCTAACAGTTCAGGAGAAGTATGAAGGACACTGGCCAGATGAGTTTATTTCTCGTTCAGGACTATTTGTTCGTGATATGATTCTTGGAAGACCATTTGACATCAATAACTATATTGAAGAATAAGCTTTCTTATTCGAGTACAAGGTGGAGACTTGAAGTACGACATATTTAAGAGAATTAAATATATATTTGTTATGTTGATTATTGCTACGCTCGGCAGCACTATGCTGTCGGGCTGTAGTTTTGTTCAAGGCCTTGGAAATGATAAAGCTTCGAGTGGTCAAGTAGGTCAGAGTGGTCAAGAAGTGATACAGACAACTCTTGATCCTAATATGAATATTAATAACATTCCAATGGCTTCTGACGATGCAGCAAATGCTAACACAGATAGTACGGTTCAAGTAGTATCTCCAACAGCAACTCCTACTCCAGAGCATATTCTAGTCAGCTTTATAGGAGACTGTACTCTAGGCGAAGCACTAGCTTGGAATGGTTCGGATATTGGCTTTGATGCAGTAATTGATGGAGACTATGAATATTGCTTTAGTCAGTCTGTTCATATACTTGAACAAGATGACATGACTCTCGCGAACTTAGAGGGCGCACTAACTGATGAGATTTATCATCTCGATAAGGAATTTGTCTTCGGTTCTCCAATGGAATATGTTCAAATCCTTCAAAACGGAAGCATCGAAGCAGTTAACCTAGCAAATAATCACACCTATGACTATCTTGATGCTGGATATCTAGATACTACTAATACTCTTGATGAAGCAGGAATAGTATGGAGTGATGAAGTTACTATCGCAACTTACGAGGTGCGCGGTGTAATTATTGGAATGGCAGGAACTTCGATGCCGATTAATCAGCAGGCAATGTACAATGCAATCGACCAGATGCGAGCAATTGGCTGTAATATTATCATTATCTCCTGTCACTGGGGTGACGAGCGTGACTATACTCCTAATGACGACCAAATTGTGATGGGACATAATCTTATCGACTATGGCGCAGACATTGTTATTGGAACACATCCGCATAGACTACAGCCAATAGAATTATATAATGGTCACTATATTGCATATTGCTTGTCAAATTTTGTTTTTGGCGGAAATACTGGCCTATCGGATCCAGACACCTGCATCTTGCAATGTGAGTTCGTAATGGATCCGACTAATACATATTGTGTGGAATATAATCTCAATGTAATTCCATATTGTCAGACTTCGTCTGCTCCTTCTAACGATTATTGCCCAATGCCATACGATTGGGGTTCTACTGATTATTACCGCGTAATGGAAAGGCTGGGTTGGTCACAAGAGGACGAGTAGTCAATAGTACCAATATGCCTAAAGTATAAAAACATTAATTTTTTCATTGAATGTTTGTTTTCAAATCTTCTCGAATAAGAGTATTCTAGTCTCATGAGAAATGATTCCTTGGAGGTGTACTATGGATAGAGTACCAATGACGATGACGCAGAAGATTTTGGCAGCTAAGGCTAATCTTTCATATGTAAAGGCAGGCGACCTTATCGAAGCAAACCTAGATCTAGTTCTCGGCAACGATGTTACAACTCCACCAGCAGTCGACATTATTAAGAAGATGGGTGCGACGAAGGTTTTCGATAAGGACAAGGTGTGCTTTGTACCAGACCACTTCACTCCCAACAAGGACATCAAATCTGCTACTCTCGCGAAAAGCATGCGCGACTACGCTTGCGAGCAATGCCTATCGAAGTATTGTGAACTTGGTAGCAAGGACCACGGAATTGAACACGTTATTTTGCCAGATAATGGCTGGGTAATTCCAGGCGACGCAGTAATCGGAGCAGATTCGCATACATGCACATATGGTGCACTTGGAGCATTTGCTACTGGCGTTGGCTCAACAGATTTAGCATGCGCCACTGTTTCAGGAAAGACATGGTTCAAGGTGCCAGAAGCAATCAAGGTTGTGCTTACTGGTAAGCCAAATGAACTAGTAAAGGGTAAGGACATTATCCTTCACCTAATCGGCAAGATTGGTGTAGACGGTGCGCTCTACAAGTCACTTGAATTTACTGGAGAAGGCGTAAAATACTTAACAATGACAGACAGACTAACAATCTGCAATATGGCAATCGAAGCTGGTGGCAAGAATGGAATCTTCCCAGTAGACGACATTACAAGGGAATATGTCTCGAAGACAGCTCCAGACAAGGAATTCCAGGTGTTCGAGGCAGACGACGACGCTATTTATTCCGAAGTAGTAGAAATCGATCTATCCAAGGTTCCGCTAACAGTAGCTCTTCCACATTTGCCATCGAATACGAGGGCTGCAAGCGACGTCGATTTGAGAATCGACCAGGTCGTTATCGGTTCTTGTACAAATGGTCGAATGGACGACATTAGACTTGCTGCAAGCCTTTTCGAAAAGGCTATGAAGCAAACAGGAAGAGGCGTAGCTTCGAATATCAGATGCATCGTAATCCCAGGCTCCCGTAAGGTTTATAGACAAGCACTCGAGGAAGGACTATTACGAATTTTTGACGACGCAGGGTGCGTTATCTCGACGCCAACTTGCGGACCATGTCTAGGCGGACATATGGGAGTCCTCGCAGAAGGCGAGAGGTGCGTGTCGACGACGAACAGAAACTTCGTTGGGCGCATGGGACACGTGAAGTCAGAGGTAATCCTAAGTGGCATTCCGGTAGCAGTATTCTCCGCAATTGCTGGACGTGTGGCAGATAGAATTTTGGATGAGGAGGAGATGTAATATGAAGGCTTGTGGCTATGTGCATAAATATGGAGACAATGTCGATACGGATGTAATTATTCCTGCAAGACATTTGACAACAGCAGATCCTGAGTTTTTGAAGCTTCACTGTATGGAGGATATTGACAAGGAATTTGTAAACAAGGTTAAGGTCGGCGACATAATGGTTGCTGGTAAGAATTTTGGTTGTGGTTCTTCGAGAGAACACGCGCCGGTATCGATTAAGGCAAGCGGTATTTCCTGCGTTATCGCGAAGGATTTTGCGCGTATTTTTTATCGCAATTCTATCAACACTGGGCTTGCGATTCTTGAATGTCCAGAGGCAGTCGACGCTATTAATAATGGCGACGAGGTCGAGGTGGACTTCGATAGCGGCGTTATCGTAAACAAAACTACTGGTGATAGGTTTGAGGCGACGCCTTTCCCAGAGTTTATTAAGAAAATCATCGACGCAGGCGGACTAGTTAATTACACTACCTCGAAAAGCAACTAATATAGCAAAAACTAATCGCCTCGAATAGTGTTTTTATAGTGATTAATGGCAACAGATAATAAAAGAGGATTACTTATGAAGAATTATAAAGTCACATTGATACCAGGAGATGGAATCGGCCCAGAAGTAGTAAAAGCAGCTGTAAAGGTTCTAGATAGTGTTACAAGAAAGCTTGGAACCTTTCAAATTGAATATGAAGAGGTTCTAGCTGGTGGCGCTGCAATTGATGTGTATGGCAAGCCACTTCCTGAGGAAACACTTAATAAAGCGAAGGCTTCTGACGCTGTGCTTCTTGGTGCAGTCGGTGGATATAAGTGGGACAAGCTTCCTGGTGAGCTTCGTCCAGAGAAGGCATTGCTTGGACTTCGTAAGGAGCTTGGGCTTTTCGCGAATTTACGTCCTGCGATTCTTTATAAGGAGCTTTCTTCTGCTTGTCCGCTTAAGGATTGTGAGCAGATGGATATTCTTATTGTAAGAGAGCTTACTGGCGGAATGTATTTTGGTAAGCGTGGAAGATTTGTTGACGAGGTGCTAGGTGATAGTGCATATGATACAGAGTGCTATTCCGTGATGGAAATAGAGCGAATTATACGAGAAGCCTTCCGCTACGCAATGGGCAGAAGAAAGAAGCTAACTCTCGTCGATAAGGCAAATGTGCTTGAGTCGTCAAGACTTTGGAGAGAGGTGTTAGAGAGTATTAAGCCTGAATATCCAGAAGTAGAAGTTGACTACTTATATATCGACAATGCTACGATGCAGTTAATTGCTAGACCAAGCAGCTTTGATGTTATTGTGACGAGCAATATGTTTGGCGATATTTTGTCTGATGAGGCAGGTCAGATTACAGGTTCAATTGGAATGCTTCCATCTGCGTCTCTTGGTATCCCTGGTACGCCAGGAATGTATGAGCCAGTGCACGGCTCTGCTCCTGATATCGCAGGACAAGATAAGGCAAATCCGCTTGCAACGATTTTGTCTGTGGCGATGATGCTCAAGTGGTCTTTTGGCGAGGAAGAGGCTTCGCAGATGATAGAGAACGCCGTCACGAAAGTTTTGCAAGATTCTTATAAAACATGTGACATAGCATACAGCGAAAGTGATAAAATAGTAGGGACGGCTGAGATGGCCGATCTTGTTATCGCGAGGCTGTAATAGGTGAGTAAACAACTAATTGGAATAATTGACATTGGTTCTACTACTGCTAGGCTGAAGCTTTTCGAGTTGGGGAATAAGGCTAAGCCTAAGGAAATAGAGACTGTTAGAAGCTATATAGAACTTGGTTCGAAGAGCTTTGTTGCTGGCAAGATTATGCCAGAAGAGGTTGATGAATTATGCGAATGCCTTACTTTATTCAGAAGTAAGTGCAAGGAATACCGTGTAAAGAACGTAATCTGCGTTGCTACGTCTGCGCTAAGAGATGCCAGCAATCGCGATGTTGTGCTTGAGCAAATCAAGGTAAGAACTGGATTTGACATTAAGGTGCTCGATAATTCGATGGAGCGCTTCTACCACAATTTGTCCGTTAAGGAGTCCCTTGCTAGTGAGGTTGGTATAGGGATTTTTGATGAGGGCACGATGATGCTCGACATTGGTGCCGATTCGATGCAGGCAAGCGTTTACGATAAGGGAGAGCTTGTTTTCTCACAGAATACTGTGCTTGGTTCCTTGAGAATTTCTGGTTTGTTATCTGATATTTCTAATAGAACTACGCACTACGAAGAGGTGCTTGAAGAATTTATCAATCAAGACCTAGACGATTATCACGCAGTTGAGCCGAAGGGCATCACATATAGAAATCTTATCGCATTCGGAGGCGACATTGGCTTTATTAAGCAGCTTGCTGGCTATAAGCCATACGAGAATGTTGTCATGACGAAGAAGGAGTTTTCCAAGGTTTATGACTATTTGCTTAAGGCAAGACCGTCCGATATTACTCTAGAGAGAAATGTTCCGTCTTTTATATCGCCACTTCTTCTTCCAACTGCGCTTATTATTCGCAATATGCTTGAATATACAACGCTAGACAAGATTATTATGCCGAACGCGTCTCTTTCTGATGGCGTTGCTTATATGCACGCAGCTACTTCGTTTGGCTACGAATTAGCAAAGAATCCAGAAGATGAGCTTTTGTCCGCGGCAAAGAATATTGCTAAGAGATTTAAGTCTTCTAAGAAGCACATTAATTTTGTAGAGACAGTCTCGCTTCAGTTATTCGACTCTACATCCAAATATAATGGCCTTGGTGCAAGAGAACGCTTGCTTCTACGAGTTTCTGCAATTTTGCACGAGATAGGTAAATATGTAAATGCAAGAAATCACAACGATTCAGCTTTGTTCCTTATTAAATATGCAGAGCTAATCGGTCTTGATAAGATAGAGCTAGATACGATTGGACTAGTTGTTCGTTTATATCCGCTTGCAAATCCTTATTCGGATGGCTTTTACGCTACACTTGATAGCAAGCGTAAGGTTCTGGTATCTAAGCTTACCGCAATCCTAAGAATTGCTGATGCGCTTGATAGTTCACATAAGAATAAGTCTGACGATATCCAAATGAGCATGGAGGACGAGACACTAACAATCAAGATTGATACTAGCGAAGATATGTCTTTCGAGAAGTGGTCGTTTGATCACAGAAGTAAGCTTCTCGAAGAGGTTCTCGGAATAAAGGTAAAGCTTAAGATTAGGAGAAAACTATGAGTAATTCGAAGACAGATAACAAGACAATAAAGAAGACTAATTCTCGCAAGAAGAGTTCAGCTTCTACTTCTACTTCGAAAAGAACGAAGCAGACTAGAACTTCAAAGTCTTCATCAAAGACTACGCCAAAAGCTACAGCAAAAAAGACTGCGATTATTGAGCCAACATCGAGAGCCGAGCGTTTTTTCAACCGCGAACTAAGCTGGCTAGAGTTTAATAATAGAATCCTACACGAGGCTCGTGACAAGAACAATCCGCTTCTAGAAAGAATCAAATTCTTGTCCATTACAGCATCCAATCTAGATGAATTCTATATTGTAAGAGTTGCATCACTAAGAGATATGCAATCTGTCGATATGTCTTCTAAGGATATCGCTGGCATGACAGTAAATGAGCAAATTGCTGCTATTGACAGCAAGACTCGCGGACTTATGCAACTTATGTATTCTACATATAATCGCTCACTTGTTCCGCTTCTTTCATCCTCCGGTATCAAGATGCTCGATTATTCCGAACTGTCAAAGGAAGATAAGAAGGTATGCGACGAATACTTCCACGTATATCTTTATCCTATCCTAACTCCAATGGCAGTAGATTCCTCGCGTCCATTCCCACTAATTCATAATCGCATGCTCAATATGTGTGTTATGCTCAAGGACGCAGAATCTCCATCTCGTATGGGCAAGGATGCTAAGGACGACGAGAAGGATTTTGTAACACTTCAGATTCCAACTATCGTGCCTCGTATGTATCAGTTATCTCACGAGGATGGCACAGAGATTTTTGTTCCAATCGAGCAAATCATTCAGGCTAATCTAGATACGCTTTTTGTTGGTCAAGAGGTGATTGCATCTGGCTGCTATCGTGTAATGCGTAACGCCGACCTAGACATCGACGAGGATGAGGCAGAGGACCTTCTCAAGGAAATTGAAGAGCAGGTTAGAAAGCGCCGCTTCGGTGAGATTATTCGAATCGAAGTCGACGAGAATATCGACTCTGAACTTCTCGACTTTATCATCAGAGAGCTAGAAATTTCTCACACAGATATCTTCAGCGTAAACGGCCCTATCGACCTAACCTTCCTAATGAAGGTATATGGCGCACTAGATGATAAGTTCCCAAGCCTTTGCTATCCGTCTCACAAGCCAGCACTTCCAAGCAGCTTTAATGACGGCTACGATAACATTTTCGAAAAGATTAAGGCAAAGGACAGAATAGTTCATCATCCATATGAGTCCTTTGACCCAGTGCTCGAATTTGTTAAGCAGGCAGCAACTGACCCGAATGTACTTGCAATCAAGCAAACACTATATCGTGTTTCTTCTAAGTCACCAATTATCGCTTCATTACTCGAAGCTGCACGTAACGGCAAGCAAGTCATGGTACTAGTTGAGCTTAAGGCACGCTTTGACGAAGAAAACAATATCAATTGGGCAAAGATGCTCGAGAAGGCGGGCTGTCATGTAATCTATGGTCTTGTTGGACTTAAGACTCACTCGAAGATTACTCTAGTAGTTAGAAAAGAAGAGGACGGCATTTGCCGCTACCTACATCTAGCTACTGGTAACTACAACGATATTACTGCGAAGATTTATACAGATATGGGTCTATTTACTGCTTCCGAGAGTATGGGTGAGGATGCATCAGAATTCTTCAATATGCTTTCTGGATTCTCTATTCCAAATAATTGGCATAGACTTGTTCCAGCACCACTATGGATGAAGAATGAATTCCTTAAGCGTATTGGTCGTGAGACACAGAACGCTCGTGACGGCAAAGAAGCGCGAATCATTGCCAAGATTAATTCTCTTGTAGACGAAGTAATCATCGAAGCTTTGTATGAAGCATCTAAGGCTGGCGTCAAGATAGACCTCATCGTTCGAGGAATCTGTTGTCTAAGACCTGGCGTTCCAGGAATGTCAGAAAATATTAGCGTTAGATCAATTACCGGACGCTTCCTAGAGCATTCAAGAATCTTCTATTTCTACAATGAAGGTCACGAAGACTTGTTCATGGCTTCCGCAGACTGGATGCCACGTAATCTTAATAGAAGAGTTGAACTTCTTTTCCCAATAGAAGACAGCGACTGCCGTGCGAGAGTAATGGAAGTTCTCAACGTTGAGCTCGAAGATACAATTCGCGCATCACTACTTAACAGCGACGGAACCTACCACAAGCAAGACCTTCGCGGCAAGGAGAAGCACGACAGCCAAGAAGAACTAATCAAGTTCGCACTTGACCTCGAGAAAGAAATCACAGAGAAAGAAATAAATAATATGGCGTTCGTGCCAAAAACTGCACCAAGTGCTAATTAATACAAACTAATCTAACACAAAAACTATCGGAGGCTATTATGTCAATTCAAATCAACGAATACTTATCACAAGCAAACCCAGAAAAGTACAAGGGAATATCAAACGAATATATTCTCACTTCAAGTTCTGGCAATGTCGCACACATTTTGAACTACGGAGCACTCATCTCAAAGCTTTGGATAAAGGACAAAAACGGCAACCTCGACGACGTAATGCTCGGACTTAAGGGACTTGACGAGTACATGGCTTCCGGTTCTAACCACGGCGCTGTCGTTGGAAGAAGTGCAAACAGAATCAAGGGCGCACGCTTCGAGATTAATGGCACAGAACACAAAATCCCGTTAAATGACGGCGAGAACAATTTGCATAGCGGTAGTCCTGCATTCCAGAACGTTTTCTGGGAGGGCGCAGTCCTAAAGAGTGCAGACGCGTCCGAATACATCAAGACTTCTGGCATCAGAGGCCTTTCCGAAAATGACGGCGAAGCACTACTTCTTAGCTATGTCTCACCAGACGGAGCATGTGGTTTCCCAGGAAATCTTGAGACAGAAGTTCTCTATGCATGGCTTAAGGATAATACTCTCCTAATAATGTATCGTGCAGTAAGTGATAAGGATACAGTATTTGGTCCAACCAACCATTCATATTTCAATATTGCTGGACATAATAGCGGAAGCGTAGCAGGGCAGAAGGTAGCTATTAATTCTGACTACGTTACATATAAGGATGATACAAACTGTCCAAACGGAGAATTAATGAAGGTAGAAGGAACTATTTTCGACTTCAGAAATGAATGCGATGTAGTTAAAGTTCTAACACTTGATGACCCACAGACAAAGGGTTCTTTGGGAATTGATCAGAACTACTGCCTAAATCCATCTAATTCTTACGAAGAGGCTCCCGATAGAACAAAGGAAGAGGTTCTTTCTCAAAAGAGCACTAATTCTATGAATTTCGCAGGAACGATATACGACGAGAAGTCTGGAAGAAGAATGGATATCTTGACAGATATGCCAGGCATGCATGTATATGCAGGAAATCATCTTGGCGGAAACGATCAGAAGGGTGACATTCCATATAAGCAATATGGCGGAATTTGCTTCGAGGCACAGATGTATCCAAACGCTGTAAATGAACCAAAATTTGCCACATCTGTAATTAAGGCAAATGATATTATTTATCACGCATGCGGATATAGATTTAATTCTTAATCTTTGGTACAATTCTCGCAGTTGAGTTTTGTAATATATTTTTTTGGAGGACAAAGATGAGCGATAAGAAGAATAGCGTTATTAACGAAGAGCTTGTTAAGGCATTACCACAGGAGGGTGTACATTGTTTCCCTGCTAGTAGTAAGGTTATTAACCGTAATAGAATTGTTTCTGCAATATTTGCAGTACTAGGCATTGCTGGCGGATTATATTTCTTGCTAGCAGAAGTAAAGAGTATATCTCTTGCTATCTGCTGCTTTGTAGTGACTTTGATTTCAATTCTTGTTTTTGTACAGTCTTTCTTGATTGCTAAGTACCGTGTTGCAGTAGACTATAAGAATAAGAATGTTGTTCTGCGTTATAGATATAGTTCTATTGAGATTCCTTTCGAGAATTTCGATGCTCGTGATGGATCACCTGACAGAGCTGAAGCTCTCGTAGAAGGCTCTATCTTAGGCGGTAAGGATAAGGTTCAATATCTAATTCTCGACGATGTTCTTGATGATGCATGTTATCAGACATCTTCTAGAGATCTTGCTTCTGTCGAAGACTTCAATACACTTAAGGCTGAAGCATTGAAGATTGCTGAAGCATATTGTGCATCAGAACTCGAAGGCGCAATTAAGATTGAAGAGCAAGATGAAGAAAGACAGAATTCAGAGATTGATGACATCGTATCATCTGTTATGGATGAAGATAAGAACAAGAAAGCTGACAACGAATAATTTGTTTAGTCTGTTATAAACAATAGTCTAAATAATAAAGCTGTCTCGAATATATCGAGGCAGCTTTTACTATTTGTAGTTAAGTAAATCAAATAGAACCTTCTTCTCATGATTTGTTAATGGTCGGTAATGTCCAACAGGTAAATCTCCAAGTTCAATATTCATTATGCGAACTCTTCGTAGCTTTACTACCTTATATCCTAGATAGTCGCACATTCTACGAATCTGTCGATTAAGGCCTTGCTTTAGAATTATCTTGAAGGAGCGATTTCCTGTCCTCTTTACAGTACAAGGTAAGGTCATTTGTCCAAGTATTGGTAGACCACCACTCATACGCTTCAAGAATTCATCGTCATAAGGCTTATCAACAGTAACGAGGTATTCTTTCTCGTGACCATTTTCTGCACGAAGAAGGCGATTAACAATATCTCCATCATCGGTTAGAAGGATTAGTCCAGATGAATTTTTGTCAAGACGGCCAATAGGGAAGACTCTAGTTGGATAATTAAGGAAGTCTACAATATTGTCGACGTCTCTTTGGTCTGTTGTGCATGTGATGCCAAGAGGCTTGTTTAAGGCAAGATAGACGTGCGAATCCTTCATTGTTAAAGGCTTGCCATCAATAGTAACATCTTGTCCTTCAATAACACGCGAACCCAAATCTGCAAGTTGTCCGTCGATATAGACCTTGCCTTCTTCGATTATTTTATCTGCTTCTCGGCGTGAACAAAAACCAGACGCAGCAATATATTTGTTGATTCTTGTTCCGTTTAAAGTGCCATTATCAATTTGATTATTGTTATTATCCATTACTATTAATACCAGTTGCTTGTAGCAACAACCTTCTTGAGTGTAAATGTGAATGTTGTGCCACGACCGTATTCACTTTCTACAGTAATTGTTTCTCCCATGTAAGTGAGAAGTTCCTTGGCAATAGATAGTCCAAGACCAGTGCCCTTCTTACCACGTGCACGATCTGCCTTGAAGAATCTATCAAAGATATGGTTAATATCGTATTCGTGAATTCCTTGTCCAGTATCAATTACAGAGATGAATACCTTGTTCTCAGCATCGTTAAATTCAGTTGCAATTGTAATTGAACCACCAGCAGGTGTGTATTTCTTAGCATTATCCATAAGAATAACGAGAATCTGCTCAACTCTATCTGGATTTCCAAGTACAGTAGGAAGCTCGCCAGAATTAAAAAGAACCTTGAAGTTCAAATCTGCATCTGCCATTACTGGCTTATATTTTGTCTCAATACCAAGCAAAAGCTGATTTAAGTCGAATGGGAATGTCTTAAATGCGAGAGTTCTTGACTGTAGCTTAGAAAGTTCAAGCATATCATCGATAAGACGCGACAGACGCATGGTCTCGTGAAGGATAATGTTGTAATAACGCATACGGTCTTCTTCTTTCTTAACCATGCCATCAGCAAGTGGCTCAATAAGTCCGCGAAGCGTCTGAAGTGGAGTTCTAAGCTCGTGAGAAATATTTGCAACGTAGTCCTTACGTGTTCTCTCAAGCTTCTGCTCCTCAGAAATGTCACGGAAGAATCCAGTAGCACCAATAATTGTCTCATTATCGATGTCGAACTTAGGCACAATGGTATATGTATATGCATAGTTAGGACCGTCAATTGTGTTCTCTTGAACTTCCTTAGTTGTAGTGCAGACAGCATACATATCCCAAACTTCTTCGAAAGGAATCAGCTGCAGCTTCTCAGTAAAAAGGTTTCTCTTCTGAACTTTATCGAAAATCGTATCTATAGCTTTGTTAACGAAGATTGGCTTGAGTTCAGAATCTACTACAACGATACCCTCAGATATGATATCGAAAATATCCTTCAATCTGTTACGCTCGATTGTTAAGTCGATGATGGATTTTTCTAGCTGGTTTGCAAGGTAATTAAACGATGTCGCAAGCTCTCCAACCTCGCCAGAATAGGATTCCTTCGCTCTAGTGGAGAGATTTCCTTGTGCAAATTTTCTTGCTACATTGTTAAGCTCGTAGATTGGTCTAACGATGCTTCTAATTAAGATGAATACAGGAATCATCATAACAAAAGCACTGAGTAATGTAGAAAGAAGGAGAATATTTGTGAAAGAAGACACCGTATCGTCAGTAGCGATAATAGAGCTAACTACGACTACATAATATATCTCATCTTCAGAAATTTCTACGATGTCACGAAGAACTAATGTGTTAGATTCAGAGTCAACAAGTTTATCAATCCAATACTGTAAATCACCCTCAATAACTAATTCGTTCTGGATGATATTCATTACATCAGCAAGCATTCTCTCGTTAGAGGAAAGAGCTTTGCTCGATGCTATTATTTCTTGACTTTGAGCGTCTATCAAAATAACAGAATTGTTATTAACCAAAGATGAATTAAAAAGGTTATTTAAGAAATCCGTATCCTTCGCAAGTTCTGGAGATTCTGAAAGCATAGCTGTAATAGAACTGCCTGTATTAAAAGCATCATCTATTAATTCGTTATGTGTTGCAGAACGACCAGCAAAAGCAAAGGCAATAGTAGTAAAGAACGCAGTAAAAGCTAATGCGCATAGTACAAGTATGATAGTATTACGCATTAATGTACTTCGTTGCATTATTCATTAACCTCAAATTTATATCCAACACTATAAACAGTCGTGATTCCCCAAGGAGCACCATCAACATGAATCTTCTGTCGAATTCTCTTAATGTGAGTATCAACCGTTCTTGGGTCTCCAGAGTAGTCATAATCCCAAATTAAAGATAGGATCTGATCTCTACCTAATACTTGACCTGGATGAGAAGCTAAGAGATGTAAAATCTCTACTTCCTTAGGAGTGAAGATAATAGGCTTACCGTCAACACGAACACTATATTGCTCGAGGTTAATCTCGAGTGAACCATAGCGAATAATCTTAGAATTAGTTTCCTTAGGCTGTGTTGTCTCGTTAACTCTTCGTAGAACAGCCTTGATACGAGCAAGAACCTCTCTAGGTGAGAAAGGCTTTACAATATAATCGTCTGCACCTAGTTCAAGTCCAAGTACGCGGTCAATCTCCTCGCCCTTAGCTGTAAGTAGAATGATAGGAGTGGACATAGTCTTACGAACCTCACGGCAAACATCTAGACCATCCATCTTAGGCATCATCCAATCAAGAAGAATTAGGTCAGGTTGCTCGTCATTAATCTTGGCAAGACCTTCTTCTCCATCATAAGCACTTGTGCAAATAAAGTTCTCTGCTTCTATATATAACTTCAATGATTCGTGTACAACTGGATCGTCATCACAAATCAAAATCTTAGGTGTCTGTTGCATAGTTTCCTCCTAGAAAAATTACTTCCATAGTAATTATATCGAAATTATGATTTTAAGCCATAGCAAAAAGTGAAGAAAAAGTGAAATTTTCTTATGCAATGACAATAAGAAGGCAGCATATACTTCTCGTTTTTTCATTTGAGAAATAAGTATAAATGAGTATAATGGACTAGTGCGCTTAGAATTGGAAAGTGAAATATTGCTTTTCGAGAGGGGCGCAGTATTTTTGGAAGGAGAAAAACTATGAGGAGATTTAAGAAGTTTTTTGGTTTGCTACTTGCTGTAGCAATGATGACAGCTATGACTGCTTGCACACCTGATACAGGCAATGAGGATGTTACAAGCAGAGCTGATGAGTTTGTTAGTGCGCTTACTTCTGCTAGTGAGAAGAAGTTATCTAAGATTTGTTTTGAGTCAGAGGACTTTTTTGAGGAGTTCGAGCTTGATATTGAAGCAAATGCAGTAGTTGCAGCTATCGCATCGACTTTGGAAGGTACAGTTGATGAGGAGTCTGTAGACGCTTCTACTAAGGATCAAGAGGGTACAATCGATGTTGTATTTACACTTGTTGATTTTGAGCCAGTTATCGAGAATGAGGACAACCTCGTAGATGAAGAAACTCTCGTTGCTGCTATCGAAGATTGCGAAGAGGTAACTGAATTTGAATACACACTAGAGTTCACATACGATGAGGACGAGGATGACTGGTATGTAGAAAACTACGAGGATGTAATTACTGAGATTTTTGCTTTCGTAGAGGTTGAGCCAGAGTACCAAGTATTGATTGCTGAATATGTTGACACTACTATGTGGGTAGTGGGCTATAGCTTCATTGAGGGCAATTCATACTCCGATACAGATGCTATCGAGCTCGATATCCAGCCAACTTCTGAAGGCATGTACATGGATTGGAACATCTACTATACAGTTACATTTAATAATGAAGTTATTTATGAGAGCGGATACATTGGTCTAACATCTTATGAAAATGGTGCTTGGGCAGAGGGCCGCTTCACTAGTGATGATCTAAGCTCTAGTGCTTCTGCTTCTGTTTACGATGCATTCGAGTCATCTTATCCATATTTGCCAGACGGTTCTTACACAATTACTTACTATGATGAGTTCGAGAATGTAATTGTTTCTGATACGTGTCAGGTTACAAATAGTGGTGCTTCTGCTGGTACAGATCCAGTTGATCCAAGCGTTCCAACTGGCGGCGATATTCCTTCTTATATAACTGATTTACAGTTTATAGATGATACTGCACTTAATGGTTCTTTGGTAGCTGCTTCTTGGTGGCAGTATGCTGACGAGATGAATACTGCTGGTCAGTATCTTTCTGATGTAACAAATAGAATTGAGTATGGTCTTGAGACAGATGGTTCTTATACAGGTACTATCTACTATGAGGTTTACTATACAACAGGTGATGTTGGTTCTACAGAGACTGTAGTTGAAATGACAGCTTGTGATCCAGTCGAGTATACCAACTGGTTTGGTTATGAGCCTTTCTACGAGTCAGACGCTGGACTAACACCAGGTTATTATATCCTTATCATTTCATCTGATATGTCTTCTGATAACGTATTCCTTTGCGATTACGTAGAAGTAATTTAACCCCACGCCTTTTGCGAAAAGCATCATTTCTTAAATCAATATTATATTCATACTGTTATAGTTCTATGATGCAGTTTTGATTGAATTGTATAAGGATTTCTAGTAAAATTGCTTTAGTTTCTTACTAAGGAGGTAAAACAAATGAAGGTTATGAAGAAGATGGTTGCACTTCTTGTTGTCGCTTCTATGATGATGGCTATGACAGCATGTAACGGTGCAAAGAAGGCTGTTCAGGAAGCTACAGACGCATTCATGACGGCAGTTATCGAGCTTGACTTTGACGAGATGGCTGATCTTGTTATTAACGAAGATGAGCAGCAGGATTTCATGGAACAGTTCTATACTTATGAGGACAATGAGTATATGGAAATGCTTTTCGAGGCAGCAGAGTTCAAGGTTTCTGAGATTGAGGTTGATTCTAAGGGCGGTGAGGCTGAAGTTTCTTATATAATTACTCTTCCTGATGCAGAAGCAATCGCTGATGAGGAGCCAGAAGATGAGGATGAGTTTGCTGACGTTCTTGCAGAAGTTGAGACAACAGAGATTGAAGTTCAGCTTGAGCTTGAAGAAGATGACGAAGAGTGGTTCGTTGTAAATCCAGAAGATTTGTACGAAGACCTATTTGCTGAGGTTGGACAGTATTGCAGAAACTTTGGCGAGAGCGAATATATTCAGTACTTAGATTACTATTTCTGGTGGTCAAATGGTTCAGGTGTTCTAGAACTTGATATGATTACACTACCTGAGTATGAGAATATTGATTATACATATTATTTCGAAGTTTATGTTGGAAATCAGATGGTTTATACTTCTGAATTGAGAGACGATAGTGGACATTACCTTGAGAATTATTTCTACCCATCCGATATCGGTCTTCCTAGCTTTGACTTGGATAATACAGTATACACAATGGTTGTATATGATGAAGGTGGAGCTGAAATCTGTCGATTGGATTCAGATGTAACAGATTATCAGTATTTCGGAAACTAATTAATAGCAATCTTTGATATTAATAGACGCCCTATAGTTTACTATGGGGCGTTTTCATGTTGAATGAATTGTTATGCGCACTTGTGCTCATACCTGTAAGGATATTGCTACTTTATTTCCCTCATGTAAACCAAGATGAATAAATAGTTATTGAGAATTCTTGCTTTAATTAAATATTCTCTGTATTATAGTAGTAGTGTGGAAAAGGAGGTATTAACACATGAAGAAGGTAAAAAAACTAATTGCATTAGCTGTTTCATTTGCAATGATGCTTTCCATTGTTGCCTGTGAGTCAGATAATTCTGTAGAGGAAGTAGGTTCGGTTGCAGAAGATTATGTAGACGCACTTGTAGAAATTAATTCAGGGGATATTGAGGATTTATCCTATGAGATTGATGATGAGTCTATCGAGTTTTTGGAGAGTATATCTGAATATGCAGACAATAATCCTATAACAGAGGCAGCTCTTGCTACTCTCTCTGCTGAGATTGACGAGGAGTCTATTGAAGCTACTAAGAAGGATGCAGAAGGATGTGTAGATGTAGAGTTTAGCTATGTTGATCTTAATGCGTTAGCTGAAGATGAAGAAGCAATTGTTGATGAGGATACTTTTGTTGATGCAATTGCTGATGCAGAAGTAAAGGCAGTGACTATCACAATTGAATTCGAGTTAGATGATGAAGATTGGTTAGTATCTAACACGGATGAGATTATTGAAGAATTATATTCTGAGATTCTTGAGTTCGAGATTGAATTTGCAGTTCCTCTAACTGATTATGTTGAAGGTTTGTATTGGTATGATCTTTATTCTGGTTATTACTTTGACGGTTCTGCAACAGTAGAAAATCTATTTGCAATTGAAGCTGATCTCGTTCTTGATCATGAAGCATTGCTTGAGCAAGATGATGATGTTATTGAATCTGTACTAGATAACACTATTGAATATGAAGTGTATTCTAATGGTTCTTTGATTGATTCTGGTTCCGCTTCAATTTCTATGTATTCAAGCTTGTATTGCTTCGAGATTATATATGAGGCTACTTCAGGATATGTTCCAGAGGGAACATATACTGTTACAGTTTTTGATGAAGATGGCAATGCTATTGCAACATCACCTGAGTTATATGTTGAAGAAGTAGAACCTGTAATTGAAACTACTGCTTCATATCTTGCTTGGTTTGATACAGTTAATGGCTTCTTTGAGGATTACGCGTTTGATAGTGGTATCTATCCATATCTAGAAGCTGATATTGTTGTAGGTAGTGATATTCCTTGTGATGAGTTTACATATATTGCTTTCTATAATGGTGAAGCTGTATACACTAGTGGAGTAGTTACACCGGTTTCTTACACAGATGTTACATGTGTAGAGATGACTATTTATCCAGAAGACTGTGGTGCTTCAGATGTTATGCCAGATGGTTATTATTATGTTGAAATATACGATAATGCTGGAAATCTATATGGTGTAAGCCCAGTTGCTACAGTTGGAGATGTTGAAGCTCCTGAAGTAGAGAATGCAGGTGTAATCATTGGTCAAGAAGTTGTTAGTACAGGTTCTGGTGATGGAGCGGCAACTGGTGATAGCGAGTACATTCAGTACTTAGATTACTATTACTGGTGGGCAAATAGTTCAGGTGTTCTTGAACTAGATATGATTACACTATCTGAATATGAGGATATTAATTTTACTTATTATTACGAGGTGTACGAGAACGAACAGTTAATTTACACATCAGATTTAAGAGATGATTCTGGCCACTGGCTTGAGAATTATTTCTACCCATCTGATATTGGCCTTTCTAGCTTTGATTTGAACAACACAGTATACACAATGGTTGTTTATGATGAAGGTGGAGCAGAAATCTGTCGATTGGATTCAAATAACTTAGATGATCAGTATTTCGGAAACTGATTATTAACAGTATTTGAAGTTAATAGACGCCCTATAGTTCTCTATAGGGCGTTTTTTTGCTAAGTATTAGTAAGTGTTCGCGAGTTCAATATAGCAAAATATGTATAAAAATATCAAATTCATTGTTTATTTATTATGCAGAATGTTTAATTATTTTTTACTCACATGTGATATAATCGTTTATATTTCTTGATAGGAGGAAAAGATATGAAAACATTTAAGAAGTTAATGGCTATTGCTATTTCTGCTGCAATGATGATTTCATTGGTTGCTTGTGATAAGTCAGCTGAGGAGATTGTTTCTGTAGCAGATGATTACGCTTCAGCTCTTGTTGAACTTGATGCTGAGACAATCGAAGAAATGTCTACTGAGGTGGATGAGGACGCACTTGCTGGTCTTGGTTTCATCGCAGAAATGTCAGATGCTGTTGTTGATGCAGCAATTGATACAATTTCTTACGAAGTTGATGCTGAGTCTTCTGAGGCATCTGCTAAGGATGAGGAAGGATCTGTTGATGTAACATTTACATACGTTGATCTTGAGGCTCTTTCAGAGGACGAGGAAGCAATTGAGAGCGAAGAGGCTTTTGTTGATGCTATTGCTGATGCAGAGACAAAGTCTATTACTGTAACATTTGATTTTGAACTTGATGGTGAGGATTGGTTGATTGCTAATTCTGATGACATCATTTCTGAAGTATTTGATGACATTATGTCATTTGAGATTATCTTCATAGCTCCACTAGCAGAAATGATTGATTACGCTACATGGTTTGATACAACTAATGGTTACTTTGTTGATGTATATGAGTTCACTAACCCATATAGCATCGAGGCTGACCTTGTATTGAATGAGGCTGGCGTAGCTGCAATGGATAGCATCTATGTTGATTACATTGTTTACCAGAATGGTACAGCTATTTATGAGTCAAGCTCATATCCAGTGCAGTACACAGATGGTACATTCGTAGAGATGCCTCTCGAAGCATTTTATGATCCTAACTCCGATGGATTGTATGTATCAGCTGGTACATATTATGTAGAAGTATATGTTGATGATGAGCTTATTATCACAACTCCAACTTGTACAGTAACAAACGTAGAAGATACTCCTGTTACAGACGCTCCTTCTGTTGATCCTGTTGCACCAAGCATTGAGCCAACAACAGATGGTATTTCACCATATGCTGCAATGATTGAAGAAGTAATGTGGTATTACAATGACTCTACAACACTTGAGCTTGACATGATTCCATATTCTGAGTATCAGGACTATGATTGTGTATTTACATATACATATATGGTATTCGATTCTGCTAACCTCGAAGAGCCAATCTATGTTCACGACGAATTCTACTCAGATTCTGGTTACTTCCTTGAGAACTATTTCCATGCAGAAGATATCGGACTTTCTGAGTTTGATCCTAACGTAGTTTACATGATGGTAGTAATTGACGAGGCTGGTAATGTAGTTGCAGTTGGAACAAGTGATTACGCTGAGGGTGAATCAATCCCACAATAAGTAATAAAACTAGCATTTATTGATTAGTGTTTTACGGTCCTGATGTAATTTTGACATCGGGACCGTTTTTATTGTAAATATGATTGTTGTGTGTCATAATTTTCATAGAAAAGTATGATGCAGTTTTGATGTTGTTTATATGTATTATTGTTTTGGAATAAGGAGGATAGTATGAGAAATAGATTACTCATAAGAATGCTCTCAATGTCATTAGTTATTATTACTTTATGTATTCTAATTTCTTCATGTAAGCCTAAGATTGATACAGAAGAAATTATGGATGCTACACGTGATTATGTTAATGATATAGAATCCTTGAGAGCAAGAATTACTACTTCGATGGAGCTCGGAGTAAATGGATTTGAAGATTGCGTATTCGACTTAGATGGAGAGCTTTTATATGCTGCTAATCTAATAAATGGGACTAGCTACGTATCTTTGGAATTGGAATTGCCACAAATATTAGATGATCCTCTTACGATTAGTAATCGAATTTGTCTAGTCGGAGAAGAGTTGACAAATTATGTAGATTTACCATTTGTTGGTTGGATTGATATTCCGTTTACTGCAGATGATTTGCTTGGAGAAGCTAACAAGGGTGGTTTTGATTCTATTGTCAAAAATATTCTTTGTTTTGCAATTGATTCGGTTTCTTCATCTGAAGTTACAAATGAAGAATATGAAGGAGAAGATTATTATATTCTTCGTTGCCACGTAGATGGTGAACAATTCTCTAATAAGGTTAATACATATTTTGCTTCTAGTCTTACTTGTGGAGATTTTGATTTACTCTTCTATCTAGATGAGAAAAATCAAGAAATTGCTTTGGTAAGAGCTGAGCTTGGAGATGCGCTTAAGACTGATAATGGAGAAGGTACTTGGTTTGTTGATGACTTGGAGTTTACTATAGAAATCACTGATATCAACGAGGTTGAAGAGGTTAGAGTTACAACTGAAATGATGCATGATTATGCTAGAAGACATGAATTTGTTGAGGACACGAGAGAATATTTTGATTATTTATCAGGTAATATTCAGGAGATGATTACATATGCTATGGCTAATCCTGAAGTATTTGAGTTTGATATGGGCGAGTTTGAGCTTTTCGAGCAAGAGGAGCCTCAAATGATACCTAATGAATTTTATTATGAGGGTGAATTCAACAATTCAGAGGATGATTTGTTCGGGAACGGTGATTATTTTGGAGAATTTGATGAATATGTTGATTACGAACAGTTTTTTACTGATATAATGGACGAGTATTTGCAGGATTATAATGCTGCAGTAGAACAATATGGCTAATAGGGAGTTACAAAATGAATAGTAAGATTTACAAGAAGATTATTTCTGGTGCACTTCTAGTAAGCATGGCTTTCTCGCTTTGCGGATGTGATTTGCTTAAGATGTTCGATGAGAATAAGATTAATAATGTTGTTGAAGATTTTTTTGCTAGTGTTATGAAGGGTGAGATTGAGGCCTTCCAGAGTAATAGTAAGACGGAATTTGATATTATTACATTAGATGATGAACAGGCTGAATTTTTTGCGCTTGGTATGGAAGAGTTTGAATATGAAATTGCTTCTGTAAATGTTGCAGATAGTCGTAAGAAGGCTACAGTTAAGATTGAGCTTCATTATTTGGATGTAGCTGATGATTTGGAAGCAACGCCTTACGGTACTGTTGATGAGTACGAGGAATTGTTCGATGATTGTAAGAACAAGAAGAAGACTGTTAAGCTTACGATGAAGAAGACTGACGATGGTTGGATGTTCGAGGATCTCGAGACACTTTATGAGATGCTTGTTTTGCCATATGGTGCTATTGTTCTTGTTGACGAGGATGGTAATCCAGTAAACCCATCTGCTGCTTTCTATAGAGCATTCATGATTGATAGTGTTTGGTATGATGCCGTTTATGGTAATCCTGCTACTTCCGATAGCGTAAATTCCACAGTAGCTCTTCAGCATGTGTTCTATTTTACAAAGCCTTTTGATGTAGAGTTTACTTTTGAACTCGTAGATGATGACGATGAGGTAGTATTCGAGGATACTGTAGTTTTGGAGTTCGATAATACTGCTGTTTGTGATGTTGATGCTTCTGAGATTGATGAGAGTGAGATACCAGATGGCGAATATAGAATAATTCTCTATTTTGATGACGAAGTAGTTTATGAGTCTAGCGAGTTCGAGGTAGGCTAATAATGTTTGTTGCTGACAAGTGGACAGATTATGAGGTTATTTCTGCAGGCGCTGGTGATAAATACGAGCGTTGGGGAGACATATTTCTTGTAAGACCTGATCCGCAGGCAGTGTGGCCAAGACTTGATTCTTGGGAGAAGCCTCATGCTAAGTACAACAGAAGCCAAACTGGTGGTGGTTCTTGGTCTAGATTTAAGCCAATGCCACAGTCTTGGAAGATTAAATACAATTCTCTTGGTAAGGAATTGACTTTTGTTATCGAGCCAACGAGTTTTAAGCATACAGGTTTGTTCCCGGAACAAGCAGCGAACTGGGATTTCTGCGGAAATTTGATTTCTAATGCTAAGGCCAAGGGTAAGAAGGATATTAGAATCCTTAATTTGTTTGCTTATACAGGTGGTGCAACGATTGCAGCTGCTTGTCATGGTGCAGATGAGGTTGTGCATGTTGACGCTTCTAAGGGCATGATTCTTAAGGCGAAGCAAAATGTTCAAGAATCTGGACTATCTGATAAATACATTAGATTTATCGCAGAAGATTGTCAGCGTTTTGTAGAAAGAGAGATTCGTCGTGGTCGTAAATATGATGGAATCATTATGGACCCACCAGCATATGGACGCGGACCATCGGGTGAACTTTGGAAACTAGAAGACGCACTTTATGATTTTACAGCAGCGTGCGAGCAGCTTTTGTCTGATGATCCGCTGTTTTTTATAATTAGTTCTTATACAGTAGGAATTACAGCGCAAGCTTCTGGTGATGTACTAAAGCTAGCTCTTGGAGACAAGCACGGAGGCTACGTGAAGGCGGAGGAGCTTTGTCTGCCAATAAGAAAACTTGGTGTTCATTTGCCATGTGGTTCTACAGCGAGATGGTCTTCTGGTCGTTATGATTCCTAATGAGAGTTCGTTATGAAGCGTTTTACTTACCAAGATATTCAAATTGTTCACGAAGATAATCATATAATCGTTGCCTATAAGCCAGCTGGCGTGTTGTCGCAAGCTGATGGTAGTGACGCGCAGGATATGCTCACGCTTCTTAAGGAATATATTAAGATTAAATACAATAAGCCAGGTAATGTGTATCTTGGCTTACTACATCGTCTTGATAGGCCTGTTGAGGGCTTGATGATTTTCGCGAAAACTTCTAAGGCCGCCTCGCGTTTGTCGGACCAAATTCGACAAGGAAAGATGGATAAGCTTTATTACGCTGTTGTTCAAGGTGCTGTTAATCCAAGTGAAGGTAGGCTTGTCCATGAACTAGTAAAGGATAAGAAAACCAATATCACCAAGGCCTTCTTGCCTAACAAGGTCCCTTCAAATCTTAAGAGCATGGCCAAGAATGCTAGCCTTAAGTATAAGGTTATAAAGACAAATGCGACTAACACGATTTCTCTAATTGAAGTCGAGCTTGAGACGGGTAGGTCACATCAGATTAGGACGCAGTTTGCAGCGATTGGGCATCCGCTTTTAGGTGATGCGAAGTACGGTAATCCCAACAGCGGCTATCGCGGCGACATATGTCTGGAGTCACACAAAATTGGCATTATACATCCTGTTTCTGGGGAGAGGATGCTTTTCGAGGTAGGAGTTGCGCCTAGATTTGAGAAGCTTTTTTAAGTAGTAGCTTTTCCCCTCTCGAAAAGCATTAGAAAAATGCGACAAATATGAACGCTAGTTTGCTAGAAATCTTGTATATTCATTTGTATAATAGATTCAATAAAGTTTTTACGGAGGCTAGAATGGATACTGAATTTATTATTTCTGAGCAAGAGATGGAAGCTAACAAGCAGAAGATTATTAATTTACTTATGAGTACGAATAGGCCTGGCATGGATAAGCTAATTGGTTGGATTAATTCGACTGATTTTTTTGTGGCGCCTGCGTCTACGAAGTATCATTTGCATTGCAAGGGTGGTTTGGCGCTACATTCTCTGAATGTTTATGAGCGACTTAAGGCGAAGAGGGATGCTGGACTAATTACAATTAAGGATGACTCGCTAATTATTACTTCGATTTTGCACGATATTTGCAAGGCTAACTTCTATGAGATGCAGCCACGTAATCGTAAGATTGACGGTGTTTGGAAGGAAGTTCTCGAATGGGGAGTAAATGATCAGATGCCAATTGGTCATGGTGAGAAGTCATGCTTCATTATTCAGTCTTATATGAGACTTCGTCCGGAGGAATTCGCGATGATTCGCTACCATATGGGCCGAGAGAGTCTTCAGTATGGAGATAATTTCTCTACTGCGGCGGCGCAATATTCTAATGTTGTCGCACTTCATACAGCTGATATGGAGAGTGCATATATTGTTGAGGCGAGGATGTAAATTATTTGGGTAAAAAAAAGCTGTACTTATGTGCAAAAATCTACAAAAAATATCTTTACGAATTTCGATTTTGCATTATAATTGTTGACAGTGATTATTTAATAAGGAGAATTACAGTGAACAAGATAGGCTTAGTTAATCAAACTATGACTTCCAAGACTTCTGTTCTTGCTTCTATGGGGCATGACAAGGGTTCTTGTTTTTGTTTTGTATTCTCAACCTCGTTTGATAAATAAGTCAGTATTTTTACTGACTTTTTTTGTATTCGGGGTTTGACTTAGATAAGTTTATCGAAGAAGATTAATCTATGAAGCAGTAAAAGAAATTGTTTGGAGGAAAGTAAACATGGGTAAAAGAGAAGACATTAAGAAGGTATTGATTATAGGTTCAGGTCCTATCATCATTGGTCAGGCTTGTGAGTTTGACTATTCTGGTACACAGGCATGTAAGGCACTTAAGCAGTTAGGCTATCAGATTGTACTTGTAAATTCCAACCCAGCTACAATCATGACAGATCCAGAGACAGCAGATATTACATATATCGAGCCACTTAATGTATCAAGACTTGAGCAGATTATCGAGAAGGAACGTCCAGATGCAATTCTTCCAAACCTTGGTGGACAGTCTGGCCTTAACCTATGTTCAGAGCTTGCTGAGGCAGGTATCCTTGACAAGTATGGTGTTAAGGTAATCGGTGTTCAGATTGACGCAATCGAGCGTGGTGAGGACCGTATTGAATTTAAGAAGACAATGGACAAGCTCGGAATCGAGATGGCTCGTTCTGAGGTTGCATATTCTGTTGATGAGGCTCTTGCAATTGCTGATAAGCTTGGTTATCCAGTAGTTCTTCGTCCAGCATATACAATGGGCGGCGAAGGTGGTGGCCTTGTTTACAATGTAGAAGAGCTTAAGACTGTTTGTGCTAGAGGTCTTCAGGCATCCTTGGTAGGACAGGTTCTTGTAGAAGAATCTATTCTTGGATGGGAAGAGCTTGAGCTTGAGGTTGTTCGTGATAGCAAAGGAAACATGATTACAGTTTGCTTCATCGAGAACATTGACCCACTTGGCGTACATACAGGTGACTCATTCTGTTCTGCTCCAATGCTTACAATTTCTGAGGATTGCCAGAAGAGACTTCAGGAGCAGGCTTATAAGATTGTTAACGAGGTACAGGTAATCGGTGGTACAAACGTACAGTTTGCTCATGATCCAGTATCTGACAGAATTATCGTTATTGAGATTAACCCAAGAACATCTCGTTCTTCTGCGCTTGCTTCTAAGGCAACTGGTTTCCCAATTGCTCTTGTATCAGCAATGCTTGCATCAGGACTTACTCTTGATGAGATTCCATGTGGAGTATTTGGTACACTTGATAAGTACAAGCCACACGGTGACTATATCGTAATTAAGTATGCTAGATGGGCATTTGAGAAGTTTAAGGATTCTAAGGATAAGCTCGGAACACAGATGCGTGCCGTTGGTGAGGTAATGAGCATCGGTAAGACATATAAGGAAGCTTTCCAGAAGGCAATTCGTTCACTTGAGATTGGACGTTATGGCCTTGGTTTTGCTAAGAACTTCAACGAATTAAGCCTAGATGAGCTCCTTGAGTTACTTGCATATCCAACATCTGAGCGTCAGTTCATCATGTACGAGGCTCTTCGTAAGGGTGCAACAGTTGACCAGCTCCACCAGATGACAAAGATTAAGAAGTACTTTATCGAGCAGATGAAGGAAATTCTTGATGAGGAAGAAGAGCTTCTTAAGAATAAGGGTGCTGTTCCAGCTAAGGAAGCACTTGAATCTGCTAAGAAGAACGGCTTCTCTGATAAGTATCTTTCCAAGATTTTGGAAGTTTCTGAGGATGATATCCGTAACACAAGAGAGAGTTATGGAATCGTAGAAGGATGGGAGCCAGTACAGGTTAGTGGTACAAAGGATAGTGCATATTACTATTCTACATACAACGCTAAGAATATCGCACCAGCTTCTGATAAGAAGAAGGTAATGATTCTTGGCGGTGGTCCTAACAGAATCGGACAGGGTATCGAGTTTGACTACTGCTGCGTACACGCTGCATTTGCTCTTAAGGAGCTTGGCTTCGAGACAATTATTGTAAACTGTAACCCAGAGACAGTTTCTACTGACTACGATACATCTGATAAGCTATACTTCGAGCCACTTACACTTGAGGATGTTCTTTCTATCTATAAGAAGGAGAAGCCAGTAGGTGTAATTGCACAGTTCGGTGGTCAGACACCACTTAACCTAGCAGCAGACCTTAAGAAGAATGGTGTAAACATTCTCGGTACATCTCCTGAGATTATTGATATGGCAGAGGATCGTGACCTCTTCCGTGCAATGATGGAAAAACTTGAGATTCCAATGCCAGAAGCTGGTATGGCTGTAAATGTAGATGAGGCTCTCGAGATTGCAGAGAGAATTGGCTACCCAGTAATGGTAAGACCATCCTATGTACTTGGTGGTCGTGGAATGGAAGTAGTAAATGAGCCAGAGTCACTTAAGCACTATATGGCAGCTGCTGTTGGTGTAACACCAGATAGACCAATCCTTATCGATAGATTCTTGCGTCATGCAACAGAGTGTGAGGCAGATGCTATTGCAGACGGTAAGCATGCATATGTTCCAGCAGTAATGGAGCACATCGAGCTTGCAGGTGTTCACTCTGGTGACTCCGCTTGTATTCTCCCTTCTAAGAATATTCCGGCAGAGCAGGTTGCTCTAATCAAGGAGTACACAAGAAGAATTGCTGAGGAAATGGGCGTATGTGGTCTAATGAACATGCAGTACGCTATCGAGAATGACAAGATTTATGTTCTTGAAGCAAACCCACGTGCATCTCGTACAGTACCACTCGTTTCTAAGGTATGTAACGTAAAGATGGTTAAGCTAGCTACACAGATTATGACGAAGGAACTTACTGGAATGGAGTCTCCAATCGTTGGAATGAAGGAAGTAAAGCCAACATACTATGGTGTTAAGGAAGCTGTATTCCCATTCAATATGTTCCAGGAGGTTGACCCAGTTCTCGGACCAGAGATGCGTTCAACTGGTGAGGTTCTTGGTCTATCTACAAATGTTGGTGAGGCATTCTTCAAGGCACAGGAAGCTACACAAAGTAAGCTCCCAACATCTGGTACAGTACTCTTCACAGTATCCAACAAGGATAAGTCAGAGGTAGTAGAGGTAGCTAAGAAGTTCGAGGAGTGCGGATTTAACATTCTTGCAACAGGTGGCACATACAACCTTCTCATTGAGAACAATGTAAAGGCAGAGCGTATAAATAAGATGCAGGAAGGCCATCCAAACATTGTAGACGCAGTAAATAACGGTAAGATTCAGCTCATCATCAACACTCCAGCGACTGGAAGCGAGAAAGTATTCGATGATTCTTATGTTCGTAAGACTGCTATCAAGGCGAAGGTTCCATACATGACTACAATGGCAGCATGTAAGGCAACAGCTGATGGTATCTATCAGGTAATCAAGAACGGTGAGATTGGCGTAATGAGTCTTCAGGAGATTCACAAGGCAATCAAGTAAATCTTAATTAATCAAATGTTAATCCCACTTCGTTTATCGGGGTGGGATTTTTATTGCATTTTGTGTTAGAATTCTATTTATGTAATAAAATAGCATTTGCTATAAAAGCGCTTTCGAGGTGTGTATATGAATTATGATGTAATTATTATCGGTGCTGGCCCTGGCGGAATATTCTCAGCATATGAATTAATGATGCGCAAGCCAGAACTTAAAGTTGCAGTATTTGAATCTGGACTCCCTCTCGAAAAGAGACGCTGTCCTATCGACGGTAAGAAAGTTAAGACATGTATCAATTGCAAATCTTGTGCAATAATGCGTGGTTTTGGTGGCGCTGGAGCCTTTTCGGATGGGAAGTATAATATTACAAATGATTTTGGTGGAACACTTCACGAGCGTATTGGTAAGGAGCATGCTCTCGAGTTGATGCGCTATGTAGACGAGATAAATATTACTAATGGCGGTGAGGGAACTAAGCTGTACTCCACTACTGGTTCTAGATTTAAGAAGCTTTGTCTCGAGAATAAGCTTTTCTTGTTGGATGCGTCCGTTCGTCACTTGGGCACGGATAAGAATTATCTCGTACTCGGAAACTTATATAATAAGCTTAAGGACCATATAGATTTCTACTTTGAGACTCCTGTAGAGGAAATTATCGTGAATGCTGATGACTCGGAGTACACAATTGTTACTAAGGAGCAGAACTATACATGCTCGAAGTGCATCGTATCTGTAGGTCGTTCTGGTAGTAAGTGGATAGAGAAGGTATGTAAGGACTTAGAGATTGATACATACTCTAACAGAGTTGACATTGGTGTTCGCGTTGAGCTTCCAGCAGTAGTGTTCTCACATCTTACAGAAGAATTATATGAGAGTAAGATTGTATACCGAACAGAGAAGTTCGAGGATAAGGTTAGAACATTCTGTATGAATCCATATGGATATGTAGTTAATGAGAACACAAACGGAATCGTTACTGTAAATGGACATAGCTTCGATTCTCCAGAACTTCAGTCACAGAATACTAACTTTGCGTTACTTGTCGCAAAGCATTTCTCAGATCCATTCAAGGATTCAAATGGATATGGAGAATCAATTGCGCGACTATCAAATATGCTTGGTGGTGGCGTAATTGTGCAGCGTTTGGGAGATTTGATGAGAGGACGCCGCTCGAATGCGTCTAGAATCGCTGAATCTACGGTAGTTCCAACTCTTAATGCTACTCCAGGTGATTTGTCTCTCGTGCTTCCGAAGAGAATTCTCGACGGAATTATCGAGATGATTTATGCGCTCGATAAGATTGCTCCAGGTACAGCTAACGATGACACTCTCCTTTATGGTGTAGAAGTAAAATTCTACAATATGGAAGTGGCAATTGATGCAAACCTAGAGACAAGACACAAAGGTTTGTTTATAATAGGCGATGGCTCAGGTGTAACACATTCACTTTCACATGCGTCTGCAAGTGGAGTGCATGTTGCTAGATATATTGCTGAAGGGTAATTGATGAAATGAAAAAGATTGTAATTGTCGGTCCAGTTTATCCATATAAGGGCGGTATTTCACATTATACTGGTCTTATGGCACGTAATCTTCGTAAAGAATATGAGGTTGAAATGATCTCATATAAAATGCAGTATCCAAAATTTATGTTTAAGAAGGAGCAGCGTGATTACGATAACGATACTTTCAAAGTAGAAGATACTAAATACTTAATCCATACAGCCAATCCATTCAATATTGCTTCTGTTTCAAAAAAGATTCGTAACATGAATCCAGATTTGGTGATTGTACAATGGTGGCATCCATATTTTGCTCCATGTTATACAATACTTCGTATGGGTCTTAAAAAGATTCCTGTGATTTATGTATGTCATAATGTTTTCCCTCATGAGAGGTTCCCGCTAGATCGTTTTCTAACGAAGCTTGTCCTTAAGAAGGGTAATGGTTTTATCCTTCATTCTAATAAAGAAGTCGAAGACCTTAAAACAATTATTGATAATCCTAAGCATATAGTTGCTAAACATCCTACATATAATGCCTTTAAGTTTAATAATTATACTAAGTCGGATGCAAAAAGTATTATTAATGAGTCGGAAGATAAGAAGATTCTTTTGTTCTTCGGCTTGGTTCGTGAGTATAAGGGGTTAAAGCATTTATTACGTGCTATGCCAGATATTATTCAATATGACTCAAATATTGTATTATATGTTGTTGGTGATTTTGGTTCAGATAAAGAAGATTACTTGTCTATAATTAAAGAGAATAAGATTGCTGACAATGTAAGAATTGTTGATGGTTATGTGCCAGATAAAGAAGTAGAAAAATATTTTGCTGCTTCTGATATTGTAGTATTACCATATGAATCAGCTACACAAAGTGGTGTAGTTCAAATTGCATACGGATTTGACAAACCATGTCTTGTAACTAAGGTTGGAGGACTTCCTGATGTTGTTATTGATGGAAAAACAGGATATGTAGTTGAACCATTAAATCCTAGAGCCATCTCTAGTGCAGTAATTGATTTCTATAAGGATAATAAAGAGACTGCGTTTATTTCTGGTGTCAAATCTGAAGCATATAAATATGATTGGGATAGGATGAATGAAGCTATATATACTTTATATAATAAATTATAAGCAAAGGACTTTAAAATGGAAGATTTGATAAGTGTAATAATGCCAGTGTATAATGCTGAGAAATATCTTAAGGAAAGTATTGATTCTATATTGAATCAAACTTATTCAAACATAGAATTACTAATAATTGATGACGGTTCTACTGATACTTCGGGGTCAATTTGTGATGAATTGTTAAGCAAAGATAATAGAGTTGTAGTTTATCATATTGATAATGGTGGCCAAGGAAAAGCGCGTAATTATGGCGTAAATCAGTCGCATGGTAAATATATTGCGTATGTAGATAGTGACGATATTTTTGACGAGGACTATATTGAAACGTTGTATGAAGGAATTTTAAGGACCAACAGTGATATCGCGTGTTGTTCATTTGTGAAGTTTACAGATACTATTCCTAAAATAAATATTGGTCAAGATGTTCAGTATATTACACTTTCTCCTAAGGCGGCAATAGAAAATCTTTGCTACCAAAGATTTATGAATAATTCTCCATGTTGTAAATTGTTGAAGCGAGATTTGGCACAGGATATTTCTTTCCCACTTAATAAAGGATACGAAGATTATGCCGTAGTATATAAGTGGTTAATTGCAGCTTCGAGTATTTGCTATATTGATAAACCTTTGTATTTTTATAGGCAAGTAAAAGGTGGAACGATGAGAAGTGCGTGGAACTCTAAAAAAATGGATAGAGTTTATATTTCTCAAGAATTAAGTGATACAGTTTCTTCGTTGTATCCAGAACTAAAGGTTGCAGCGGATGTTAGGTTTTTTATGGGAAATATTCAAACGCTAATGTGGGTTCCGATTAGCAGAAAATATAATAACGAGTATAGGATAATTGGTGATAATATTAAACAAGTCCGTAGGTCAGTTTTGTGTAATAAAAAGGCAAAAAAAACCACAAGAATAATGGCGTTATCATCATATTTAGGAATCTATATTTTGCGTTTGTTGGGTGGAATATATAGAAGACTTTTTGCTTCATAAAAAACGGAGAAAGATAAATGGCACTACTTAGTGTAGACGGAGTAAGCAAGGCTTTTGGAGAAAGAATCTTGCTGGATAATATAAATTTCAGAATCAATGAAGGAGATAAGATTGCCTTCATTGGCAATAATGGTGTTGGTAAATCGACTTTCTTCAAGATTATTCGTGGTGAGTACGAACCGGATTCTGGTAAGGTTATGACTCATGGCAGTATCGTTGGCTTTCTTTCGCAGAATATGGAGGAGCAGGACTTTAACGGTCATACTCTTATTCCTAGAAGAATTGTAGAGCTCGAGCACGAGATGAAGGATCTTGAGGCAAGAATTGCGATTAAGCAAAGCGAGATTCAGTTCGAAGCTTCTTCTGATAATATTCTTGAGGAGATGCCAAGCGATAATTCTCTTAGGATGCTTCTTGATGAGTATTCTAAGGTAGTTGCTAAGTTTGAAGCATCTGGTGGCTATGACTACGAATTCAGAATCAAGGAAGCGTTAGCTGGACTTGGCCTTAAGGGTATAGATCCTGATAGAGACTTATCAACTCTCTCCGGTGGCGAAAAGATGCGAGTATGCTTAGCACAGCTTATTGTTGAGCGTCCTGACATTCTCATGCTTGACGAGCCTACAAACCATCTCGATGTTGAAGCTGTTGAGTGGCTCGAAGGATTCTTGTCTTCGTATGGTGGAGCTGTGTTTGTAATCACTCATGACAGACATTTTATTGACCAGGTAGCAAACAAGGTAGTAGAGCTTAATAATGGTCAAATTAGAGAATATCGTGGAAACTATTCTGAATATGTGAGACAGAAAGAAGAATTCATGAAGTCTCAATTTGCTCTTGTAAAGAATCTAGAGGCGGAACTTGAACATCAACTAGATGTTAAGCAGACTATGCTTTCTCATAGAAATATTAGTGGATACCATGAGCGTGAGAAGATGGTAGCGCGTGTTGAAGAAGTTCTTGAAAGAGAACGTGCTAAGCTTGGAACTAATCCACTACAAATGTCGTTTAAGCTTGTGCCAGAGATAAGAAGTGGTGCAGAAGATAAGATTCTCATGCAAGTAAACGATGTATCAAAGAGCTTTCCTTCCGATAGGCAAGGATGTGGAGAAGTATTCCTTTTCGAGAAGGTCTCATTCGACCTTAAGGCTGATGAGAAGATTTTCCTATGCGGACCAAACGGCTGTGGCAAGACAACTTTGCTCAATATGCTACTTGGACGAGAGAGTGGCTTTGACGGAACGATTATGATATCGTCTGCTGCGACCTGTGGATATATGGGTCAGTTTGTACCTTTTGATGATGAAGAGTCGACCTTGTATGATGAGCTCATTAGTCGAAGTGATTTGACTATTACTGCGGCTAGGTCGCTTCTAGCGAGATTTGGCTTCCGCGGAGACGATGTCTTCAAGCAAATCAAGGTTCTTTCTGGTGGTGAGCGCTCTAGATTATATTTGTGCTGTTTGCTTCAGGAGAAGCCAGACATACTCTTCTTAGATGAGCCTACGAACCACTTGGATATTGAGTCTAGAGAGGTGCTAGAGGATGCGCTTCGAGACTATAATGGTGCAATTGTTTGTGTAAGTCACGATAGATTTTTTGTCGATAAGTGTGCTACGAAGATTATGGGTTTTGTTCCTGTTAAGAGAACGGCTGGCGGAACCTTTGATACTAGCAATTTGCTCGAATATCGTTCCTACAAGGAGTATAGAAGAAATCTAGCCAGCATAAGTGTAGGTGCGGGCTCCGAGGCGAGTGTTCAAGCAGAAGGTTATAAAGAGCCGGAAACTCAAAATAAGACTTCTAATAGAATGACAGAAGGTAAAATTGCATCTCAGAATAAGGCTCAAGAGCGAAAAGAGCAAGCAAAGAAAAGAGAAAGTATTCGCGAGTTAGAGAGGTTGATTGAGCAAACAGAGTTAAGACAAGAAGCACTTCAAGCTATGTTTGGACTTGATGCTGGACCAGCGGAGTACACAGAATATGCGGAAAATGATGAGAAATTGGCAGCATATTACGATGAATTAGATGGGCTTATATAAAGGTGATTTTTGCTAGTTAACAAACCTCCAAAAGATATCGTCATAAAGCATTTAATTTTTGTGCGGATTTATGTAATAAGTGTTGATAAAACAGAGAAATTTTGCGGTATAATGTGAAAGTATTTAATGCGGAGGTGTTTTTATGTCAAAGGTATTAGTTGTTATGGGTTCTGATTCAGATTTTCCAGTTATGGAAGGCTGTTTCAAGATGTTGAATAAATTCGGAGTTGAGTTCGAAGCTAGAGTAGCTTCGGCACATAGAACACCAGATAAGGCCATTGCTTTAGCAAGAAATGCTAGAGAGAATGGTTTCTCAGTTGTAATCGCTGCTGCTGGTCTTGCTGCTCACCTTGGTGGTGTACTTGCGGCAAACACAAGTTTACCAGTTATCGGTGTACCATGTAAGGGCGGTGCTCTTAATGGTGTGGATGCACTTTATGCGACAGTACAGATGCCAACAGGTATTCCAGTTGCTACAGTAGCAATTGATGGTGGAGCTAATGCAGCTATCCTTGCTTGTCAGATGATTGCTATTTCAGATAGCGAGCTTGCTAAGAAACTTGACGATTACAAGGCTTCACTTGCTGCTTCGGTTGATGAGCGTGATGCTAGATTGCAAGACAAAATTGCGCAGATGAATTAATTTCATCTGCTATTTTTATAGATAATTCTATTAGAGGCGAGGTTAAATCAATGAGTGGTATTTTTGGATGTTATGACACTTCTAAGAAAGAAACAGATGTAGCAAAGACAGTTTATTATGGTATTTTCTCTTTGCAACACAGAGGACAGGAGTCAGCTGGTATTTGCATTAATAATAATGGTTCATTCATGTCTCACAAGGCAATGGGAATGGTAACTGATGTATTTGATGAATTTACTCTTAACGCACTTAATGGACATAGTGCTATTGGTACAGCAAGACTTGCTTCTGAGATAGAAAATGGTGTTGATGCTATGCAGCCATTCTCAATTAAATCTCGTGTAGGACAAGTTGCTTTAAGTACAAATAGTAAGCTTCTCAATGCAAACTCCATTCGTAATGACTTAATTAATCAGGGAGCAATTTTCCAGACAAATACAGATGCTGAGGTTATTTTGTCACTCTTTTCGAGGAATAGAATTAAGACAGAGACTACTGAAGAGGCTGTTCTTGAGACAATGAAGGAGCTTTCTGGTGCTTATGCGCTTTTGTTTATGACTTCTGAGGGAATTGTTGGTGTAAGAGATCCACTTGGTCTTCGTCCATTGATTCTAGGTAAGAAGAATGATCAATATATGCTATCTTCTGAGTCTTGTGCTTTCGAGGCTATTGGTGCAGAGATTATTCGTGACATTGATCCTGGTGAGATTATTACTATCTCAGATTCTGGATTGAAATCTGTATATTTCAACTCTTGCGATGGATGTGCTTGTGCTTCTAAGGAAGGTGCAGCTTGCAAGAATGGTAAACTTTGTATTTTTGAGTTCGTGTATTATGCTAGACCAGATAGCGTAATTGATGGTGCTTCTGTTTACGATTCTAGAGTTCGTGTAGGAGAACTACTTGCTAAGGAATGTCCTTGTGATTGTGATATCGTAATTGGCGCTCCTGACTCAGGTAATCCTGCTGCAGTTGGATTCGCTAGAGGCTCTGGTGTAACTTACGGTGCAGGTCTTCTTAAGAATCGTTATGTAGGTAGAACATTTATTCAGGGAACACAGGAAGCTAGAGAACTTGCTGTTCGTATGAAGTTTGCTGTACTTAAGTCTGCTGTAAAGGGAAAGAGAATTTGTATTGTAGATGACTCGCTTGTTAGAGGAACTACTACAAAGCACATTATTCACTTCCTTCGTGATGCAGGTGCAAGCGAGGTTCATTTGAGAATTGCTTCTCCTATGGTTAAGTATCCTTGTTATTATGGTGTTTCTACATCTTCTGCTTCTGAGCTTCCTGCTCGTACAATGACTGTTCAGGAGATTAGTGATATGATTGGAGCAGATTCACTTGGATATATCTCGTTAGAGAGCCTTAAGGCTTCAACAGAAGGTCTACGCATGGATTCTTGTACTGCATGCTTTGATGGTGATTTTGTTGCTGGTGTTCCAGAAGAGAATTAATTGAGGTGTGTAATGAAGATTGCAGTTTTTGTTTCAGGTGGAGGAACTAATCTACAGGCAATTATTGATAGAATCAATAGTGGTTATTTAAGTGGAGTAGAGATTTCGCTTGTGATAGCCTCTAATGAGAATGCATATGCACTTACTAGAGCAGCAGAGAATAATATCCCAGCAGTTACTATGAGTGTAAAGGCTTATAAGACTAGAGATGAGTGGGACGAAGCAGTTGTTTCTAAGGTTAAGGAAAGTGGAGCTGAACTAATTGTATTAGCTGGTTACTTATCACTTCTCGGAAACAAGCTCGTTAAGGAATATGCAAACAGAATAATCAATATTCATCCAGCGTTGATTCCAAGCTTTTGTGGAGCGGGCATGTATGGTATTAGACCACATGAGGCTGTTCTTGCTAGAGGCGTGAAGGTTTCTGGTGCTACGGTTCATTTTGTGAATGAGAATTATGATGAAGGTCCAATTATTCTTCAGAAAGCTGTTGATGTATTACCAGATGATACAGCAGAAGTTCTTCAGAAGAGAATAATGAAGGAATGTGAGCAGGATATTTTGCCAAGAGCAATTCGCTTGATTGCTGATGGTAAGGTAGAAATAGTTAACAATATCGCGTATGTTCGCGAATAAAAATATGGAGGGTTTGTCATGAAGACTTTTGACATCGCAGAACTATTGAAGGGAAATGATTATCCAGGTCGTGGAATTGTTATCGGACGTTCAGACGACGGTAAGAAGGCTGTTACAGCTTATTTCATCATGGGTCGTTCTGTTAATTCACGTAATCGTGTATTTACAGCTACTGAGGATGGAATTAAGACAGAGGCTTTTGATCCATCATTGCTAACTGATCCACATCTTATCATCTACTCACCAGTTAGAGTTCTTGGTAACAAGACTATCGTTACTAATGGTGATCAGACTGATACAATCTATGAGCTTATGGATAAGCAGCAGACATTCGAGCAGGCACTAAGAACTAGAGAGTTCGAGGATGATGCTCCAAACTACACACCTAGAATTTCCGGTATCATGCATGTAGAGAAGGGTGTTTATAACTATGCTATGTCTATTTTGAAGACAGCTGATGGCAACCCAGATTCTTGTCAGAGATTTACTTTCTCATATAATAATCCTCTTGCTGGTAAGGGACACTTCATTCATACATATATGGGTGATGGTAATCCACTTCCAAGCTTCGAGGGTGAGCCAGAGAAGGTAGAGATAAAGGGTGATATAGATTCTTTCACAAATATGCTATGGGAGTCCTTGAACGAGGATAATAAGGTATCTTTGTTTGTGAGATATATCGACATTGATACTGGTGCTGTTGATACAAGAATTGTAAATAAGAATGTTAAGTAATATAAGACGACAAGGAGTAGAACAATGAACGAGATGTTATTGAAGTATGGATGTAATCCAAATCAGAAGCCATCTAGAATCTATATGGCAGATGGAAGCGAGCTTCCTATCGAAGTATTGAATGGTAAGCCAGGTTATATTAATTTGCTTGATGCTTTTAACGGCTGGCAGCTTGTAAAGGAACTTAAGGAGGCAACAGGTCTTCCATGTGCTACAAGCTTTAAGCACGTTTCTCCAGCTGGTGCTGCAGTTGGTAAGCCACTTTCTGAGACAGAAGCAAAGATTTATTTTGTTGATGATCTTGTAAATGATCTTAGTGAGCTTTCTGGAATTGCTTGTGCTTATGCTAGAGCAAGAGGTGCTGATAGAATGAGTTCTTTTGGTGACTTTATTTCCTTGTCTGATGAGTGTGATGCTATCACAGCTAAGATGATCCAAAGAGAAGTATCTGATGGAATTATTGCTCCTTCTTACACAGATGAGGCTCTCGAGATTTTGAAGTCTAAGCGTAAGGGCACATACAATATCATTAAGATTGATGCTAATTATAAGCCAGCTGAGCTAGAAGTTAAGCAGGTTTATGGCGTAAGTTTCGAGCAGGGAAGAAACGAGCTCGATATCAAGGCTGATATGCTCTCTAATGTAGTTACAGCTAACAAGGATATTCCAGAGGATAAGAAGATTGATCTTCTCATTTCTCTTATTACACTTAAGTACACACAGTCTAACTCTGTTTGTTATGTTAAGGATGGACAGGCAATTGGTATTGGTGCTGGTCAGCAGTCTAGAATTCACTGTACAAGACTTGCTGGTAACAAGGCTGATAACTGGTGGCTTCGTCAGCATCCAAAGGTAATGGGCTTGCAGTTTGTTGACGATATCCGTCGTCCAGACCGTGATAATACAATTGATGTATACATTTCTGATGAGTATGAGGATGTACTTGCAGAAGGTAGATGGCAGGAACTCTTTAAGGTTAAGCCAGAGGTTCTTACTGTTGAGGAGAAGAAGGAGTGGCTTAAGAAGAATGATAATGTTTGCCTAGGTTCTGATGCTTTCTTCCCATTCGGTGACAATATCGAGCGTGCTCGCAAGAGTGGTGTTAAGTATATTGTTGAACCAGGTGGATCTGTTCGTGATGATCAGGTTATCGAGACATGCGATAAGTATGGAATGGCAATGGCATTCACAGGAATTCGTTTGTTCCACCATTAATTAGTAATTAGTTTATTGAGGTGTCCTATGAAGAAGATTTTGGTTGTTGGCGGCGGTGGCCGTGAGCATGCTATTATTATGAAGCTCAAGGAGAGTAAGCACGTATCCGAGATTCATTGTGCCCCTGGTAATGGTGGTATCTCTAGATTTGCTACTTGTCATAATGTTAAGGCTATTGATATTGAAGGAATGGTAGCACTAGCTAAGGAGCTTAAGCCAGATATGGTAGTTGTAGCTCCAGATGATCCACTTGTACTTGGTATGGTAGATGCTCTTCAGAAAGAAGGCTTTATGACATTTGGTCCTAAGGCGAATGCGGCTATTATCGAAGGCTCTAAGGTTTTCTCTAAGGATCTCATGAAGAAGTATGATATTCCTACAGCATTCTATGAGGTATTCGATAATTCAGAGGACGCAATTAACTATCTTAAGAAGCAGAATTCTTATCCAGCAGTTATCAAGGCAGATGGTCTTGCTCTTGGAAAGGGTGTTATTATCGCACAAAATGAAGAAGAAGCAATTACTGCTGTTCGCGAGATGATTGATGAGCTTAAGTTTGGTTCGTCTTCTGCTAGAGTAGTAGTAGAGGAATTCCTAACTGGTCCAGAGGTTTCTGTACTTGCATTTACTGATGGAAAGACTATGGTTCCAATGATTTCTTCTATGGACCATAAGCGTGCACTTGATGGCGATGAAGGTCTTAACACAGGTGGAATGGGAACATTAAGCCCAAATCCATGCTATACAGAAGAAATCGCTAAGGAATGTATGGAGACTATCTTCATTCCTACTATGGAAGCAATGAACAAGGAAGGCAGAACATTTGAAGGCTGTCTATACTTCGGATTAATGCTTACACCTAAGGGACCAAAGGTAATTGAATACAATTGTCGTTTTGGTGATCCAGAGACACAAGTTGTTCTTCCAATGCTTGAGGGTGACTTGTATGAGATTTTCGAAGCTATATATAATCACACACTAGATCAGGTCGAGATAAACTGGGCTTCTGGAAGCTGCGCTTGCGTAATAATGGCAAGTGGTGGATATCCAGAAAGTTACAAGAAGGGTATCACAATGAATGGTATGGATGAGCTAGGTCAAGTTGATGGATGCTTTGTATATCATGCTGGTACTGCTAATTCGGAAGATGGCAAGGGCTTTGTTACAGCTGGTGGTCGAGTAATTGGCGTTACTAGCAAGGGTGCTACACTTCCTGAAGCACTTAAGAATGCATATGCTGGTGTATCGAAGATTGACTTCGAAGGTGCTCATTTCCGTAAGGATATTGGACATCGTGCACTAGCTAAGCTAGAGGAATAATCAACCATTACAAGGAATGGAGCAAATATGAGAATTGGTTTGTTCGGAGGATCATTTGATCCGTTTCACAATGGTCATAAATCAATAATTGAAGGCGCGCTAAGGTCTGGCAATCTCGATAGAATTGTCGTCATTCCTGTGGCGCGCAATTCTTTTAAAAGAGGCAAAATCCTAAGTGCAGCTCCATATAGATACTATCAGACGCTTCATGCGATAGAAGGCTTCGAGGATAAGGTTTCTATTAGCGATATTGAGTTTCATATGCCAGGGATTAGTTACACTGCTAATACGATTAGAGAGCTTTTGCAAAACGGCTACGACGATGACGAATTGTTTTGGATTTGTGGCTCTGATATTCTGGATTCCTTTGACAAATGGAGAGAACCGGAAGAGCTTCTTAAGATGGTTACACTTATGGTAGCGCATCGTCCAGGTGATGATAGTGCAGAGAACGCCAAGGAGTTTGCTAGTAAGGTAAAGCTTTTCGAAGAGAAGTTCGCGACGAAGGTTGTGACTTTTGATATTGACGGCATAGAAGTTGCGTCTTCGGCTATCAGGGTGGACAAGGATTTTGACGATGTTCCTAAGTCTGTTCGTGAATTTATCGCGGCACACGACTTGTATAGCAAGGACCCAAGCCCTCTCGAAAAAGTCTCGGACGAAGCAATTAACTTGTTTTATGAGCTTTCCATTATCCTAATGGACTACCTTGGCGAAAAGCGTTTGCTACACACAATCAATGTTGCTTTATATGCATGTAAAATTGCTGCAAATAATGGCATATCATGCGATAAGGCCTTGATTGCTGGAATCCTTCACGATTGTGCCAAGGAGTTGCCAGACAATATTCAGAAGGCATATGCAATGCTTGCTGATGGTGAGGACTCTAAGCTTTTGTCCCATGACAAGCTATGGCATGCGCCAGCTGGAAGTCATATGGCGAAGGAATTGTTCGAGATCGATGATGAAGAGATTCTTGATGCTATCAAATATCACACTACTGGTCGAGGCAATATGACACCTCTAGAGAAGGTTATCTATCTAGCTGACAAGATTGAGCCTGCTAGGAAATTTGATAATCTTGAGCCAATTCGTAAGGCGAGTATGACAGATATTGATTTGGCTATGAAGCTTTGTCTTGATGAGGTTAGTAAGAAATTTGAGAAGACTCATAAGAGGATGCATGATTATACTTACGATTGCTATAGAGATTTGGTATAATTAATGCATAAAAACATATATGGAGGTTATCTCATGGAAATTAAAGAATTAGCAGATAAGATAGCGAAGATATTAGATGATAAGCTAGGTGCAGAGATTGAAGTAATCGATGTTTCTGACAAGACAACTTTGGCTGAATATTTTGTTATTTGCAGCGGTACTTCAACAACACATGTTAAGGCACTTTCTAATGAAGTAGAATATGTGCTTAAGACAGAGTATGATTTGTATCCTGATCATATTGAAGGTCACGGCTCTAATCGCTGGATCCTTCTTGATTACAAGGATGTTGTTGTACATATTTTCCATCCTGAAGAAAGAGAGAATTATAGTCTCGAGAAGCTTTGGATGAAGTAATATTAATAGCTAAGATAATGCATTTATGGAGACCTATAGGGTCTCCATTTTTGTCGACATTTTTATTGAATTTGTCGTTATTTGTCGAGACTTTTCGAGTAGGCTTTGTGTTAGGATACGTACAGAATCAATTGACATAAAGGTAGCAAGGATGAGTAAGAGAAGTGCGCTTATATATTCGATAGCTTTTGTTGGAATAATAGTTGTTAGTATGTTTTATAAGTTCTTTGCTGTTGGCGACATTAGACTGCCAATAATTGGTGAGATTACTATGAAGGACGATAGGCTAGATAGAATTATTCATGCATCTGATACGGCAAATGTTACTAGCACTGTGGAAGCTACCACAGAAACTGTTGCTACAAGCATAACAAGCAGTACGATTGTTATTTATCTAGCTGGAGCAATTGATTCGCCTGGGATTTATGAAGTTAATCGATATATTAGACTATATGAAGTAATTGAGTTAGCAGGAGGTTTAACAAGTGAAGCCGAGGCCGATAGGATAAATATGGTTTATCAACTAACGGAGGATATGTCGATATATATTCCGTATGCTAGTGATGAAGCACTTGTCGGGGAGGATGGTTTTCTTTCTGCAAATGAAGACTCTGGGATAGTTATTAGTGATGGACAAGATAATGATGCTGGTAGTGAAGAGACGTTAGTTAATATCAATACAGCAACTATTGATGAACTAGATTCTTTGCCAGGAATTGGACCAGCTATGGCTGAGCGGATAATTGAATATAGAACTACTAACGGCAATTTCAATTCAATAGAAAATATTATGAATGTAAGTGGGATAGGCGAGACGAAATTCAACGAGATTTCGAGTTTAATTTGTGTCTAAGGACTTGCAGAAAATGAAAGAGAGTTGTAAACTCTCATTTGAAAAGCGATGACAAGGACACGTGTAATAGTCATTTGCGTCTACCAGAGAATCGGAGTCGGTGGGCTGGAAGCTCCGAAGAATAGCAACTATTATATACAACCTTCGAGCTGCCGAAGTAAACTTATTTAATAAGGTGATTCGAGCCGTGATGCCGCGTAAGAGCAATAATTGAGTGGTATTCATTATATTGATGAATGCAATTTGGGTGGAACCGTGCAGCTATGCATCCCATATTTCTGGGGAGCATGGCTTTTTTGATGCTTCCAGATAAGAAAGATTATTAATATTAGGAGGTAAAACATATGGTAGATTTTAATGATGAGATTCAGAGAGGAATGTATAGACATACTACTTCTCATATTATGGCACAGGCAGTAAAGAGATTATGGCCAGAGACTAAGCTTGCAATCGGTCCGAAGATTGATGATGGCTTCTACTATGATTTTGATAGAGCGGAGGCTTTTACAGCAGAGGATCTTAAGGCAATCGAAGCTGAGATGAAGAAGATTATTAAGGAGAATCTAGTTCTTGAGCGCTTCGAATTACCAAGAGAAGAAGCTATTAAGTTTATGCAGGAGAAGAATGAGCCTTTCAAGGTAGAGCTAATTAATGATCTTCCTGAAGACGCAGTAATTTCCTTTTATAAGCAGGGAGAGTTTGTTGACCTTTGTGCTGGTCCTCATATTGAGAGAACTGGTGAGATTAAGGCTTTTAAGCTTACTTCTGCAGCTGCTGCATACTGGAGAGGTGATTCAAATAGAGAGACACTTCAGAGAATTTATGGAACAAGCTTCCCAACTAAGGAGATGCTCAATGAGTATTTGACAAGACTAGAAGAAGCAAAGAAGCGTGACCATAACAAGATTGGTAGAGAACTTGAGTATTTTACAACAGTAGATTACATTGGCCAGGGCTTGCCAATTATGCTTGCAAAGGGTTCTAAGGTTGTACAGATTCTTCAGCGTTGGGTTGAGGATGAGGAAGCAAAGAGAGGCTGTATCCTAACAAAGACTCCTCTTATGGCTAAGCGTGATCTTTATAAGATTTCTGGTCACTGGGATCACTATCGTGATGGTATGTTTATTATGGGAGACCCAGACGACGAGTCTAGCGAGTGCTTTGCGCTTCGTCCAATGACATGTCCATTCCAGTATCAGGTATATTTGAATAGACAGCGTTCTTATCGTGATCTTCCAATGAGACTTACTGAGACATCAACTCTTTTCCGTAACGAGGAATCAGGTGAGATGCATGGACTTATTCGTGTTCGTCAGTTTACTATTTCTGAAGGTCACTACATTCTTCGTCCAGACCAGCTCGAAGAGGAGTTCAAGAACTGCCTTGAGCTAGCTAAGTATTGTCTTGATACAGTTGGACTTCTTGATGACTGTACATTCCGCTTCTCACAGTGGGATCCAGCAAACCCAAAGAACAAGTACGAGGGTACAGCAGAGCAGTGGAATGAAGCTCAGGATGCTATGGCTAAGATTCTTGACAATCTTGGAGTTGAGTATTCTATCGGTATTGACGAGGCTGCTTTCTATGGTCCTAAGCTCGACATTCAGTACAAGAATGTTTACGGCAAGGAGGATACACTCGTTACAATTCAGATTGATATGCTTTTAGCACAGAAGTTCGGAATGGAATATGTTGATGCAGATGGTTCTAAGAAGAATCCATATATCATTCACAGAACAAGCCTTGGCTGCTATGAGAGAACTCTTGCTTACCTCCTCGAAAAGTATGCAGGCGTACTTCCACTTTGGATGGCTCCAGAGCAGGCTAGAATCCTTCCAATCTCCGATAAGCAGATCGATAAGGCATACGAGGTTCGTGATTACCTACGCTCACTTGGACTACGTGTTGAGGTTGACGACCGTAATGAGAAGGTTGGTAAGAAGATTCGCGAGGCTCGTCTTGATAAGCTAATCTACTGGCTCGTAATTGGTGACCAGGAAGTTGAGAATAATACAGTAGCTGTAAGTTCAAGATTCGAGCAGGGTTCAGAAGTTCTCTCAATCGAGGATTGCGGAAAGAAGCTTCTTGATGAAGTAGAGAAGAAGATTCGTCGTAATGTTTGATTAGTAAATTTGATAAATCATTAAATTGTAAGGGACAGTCATATGGCTGTCCCTTTTTATATATTTACATGTAAATTGGTGATACAGTAAGAGATACACGCATTCTTATTATTAGTTATTGATAGCAGTTTAATTGTTATGAATAACCTTATTTGGTCGGAGTGAGAAGACTCGAACTTCCGGCCCCTTGCTCCCGAAGCAAGTGCTCTACCACCTGAGCTACACCCCGATAATAGTCAATATTTTAGACCTAGTTATATAAATTATCAACAATTTGCATAACTATTTGTGTATGGAAAGAGGACTATGAAAAGAGTATATTTCTATTGGAGGGAATATGTATGGCAAATAGTGGTTACAAGCACAAGGATTTTACTAAGGGTAGCATGACAATGAATATTATTCGTCAAGCTATTCCGCTTATTGTGGCTCAGTTTGCTCAGATTTTATATAGTACTGTAGATAGGATTTATATAGGACATATTCCTGAATATGGTTCTGCGGCACTTACAGGACTTGGAATCACTTTTCCTATCGTTTCACTAGTTTCGGCTTTTACTATGCTTTGGGGACTTGGCGGTACGCCACGCTTTTCGATAGAGAGAGGTAAGGGTAATAATGAGAAGGCAATGAAGATTCTCGGCAATTCTTTAAGTCTTCTGATTTGTACTAGCCTTATTCTGACAGTGGTTTTGTATTTGTTCATGGAACCGATTATGGTTGCTTTTGGCGCGAGTAATGTGACGCTTCCTTATGCGGTGAAGTATTTACGGATATATTTGCTTGGCACGCCGTTTCTGATGATTGGTAGCGGAATGAATTATTACATTTCTTCTCTTGGGCATCCTGGTGTGGCAATGGTTACGACAATGTCGGGTGCGTTTATTAATCTTGTACTAGATCCGATTCTGATATTCGCATTTGATATGGGAATTGAGGGTGCTGCTATTGCTACGATAGTATCTCAGCTTTTTAGTTTTGTTTGGGTAATCTCATATTTCTATAATCCTACACATAATGCTAGGCCTAGTGTTAGTGACATGAAGCTGTCCTTCGGCACAATCTGGAGCATTTTCTCGATGGGAATAACTAACTTCATGGTAGAAGCTACTAATTGTGCTATGCAGATAGTTTATAATGTATCGCTTAAGCATTATGGTGGAGACGACTATATTACTGTAATGACTGTTGTTAATTCGATTAGAGCAATTATGGGACTTATGGTTAATGGTCTTATGTCTGGGGCGCAACCTGTACTTGGATTTAATTATGGTGCAAAGAGATACGATAGAGTATGTAAGGGAATTCGTGTGAATACGCTTCTTGGTGTATCTTATTCTGCAATTACTTGGCTTGCGGTTGCTCTTTTCCCTGGTGCATTTATGAGATTATTTACACCTGATGTAGAGATTATTGAACTAGGTACAAAGTATTTGAAGATTTTCTTCATGGCATATATCTTTATGTCCTTGCAGTTTGTAGGACAGTCTACGTTTATGTCGCTAGGTAAGACGATTTATTCGCTATGCTTTACTACGCTTCGTAAGGTAATAATTGTTATTCCTATGACTATTCTTTTGCCAATGACGTCCGTTTTTGCAAACGACAGAATTGCTGGTATTTTCTGGGCTGAGCCAATATCGAACATTATTGGTGGAACGGCCTGCATTGTAACAATGTATTTCACAGTTTATAGAAAACTAAGTAAGCTAGCATCTACTGTTAATGAAGCGGATACCAGCGTTGCAAAGAATAGTTGACAACAAAGTGAGCCTTTGACGAAGGTTATTTTGTGCAATGTATTAACGATTGATTTTATAAATAAGGTGTATATTTGATTGTGGTTGCTTTTCGAGAGGGGAAGAAGGGCGACCACTAATTTTTGTTATGAAGATTGAGGTAATTTATGAGTAAGGAAAGAAGACCTTTTGGCGCGCATTTTGCGAAAATCATCCGCAACGAATTTGCAGGATATAATAAGCAGAAATTCATTGGCGATTTAGCTTCGGGTATTACAGTTGGTGCGGTTGCGCTTCCGCTAGCGCTTGCTTTTGGTGCAGCTAGCGTTGATGCGGCTCATGCTGCAGTAGGTATTGCAGGTGGTCTCATTACAGCGATTATTGCTGGTCTGATTAGTGGTCTTCTTGGCGGCGGTTCTTTCCAAATCTCTGGTCCAACAGGTGCGATGGCAGTTGTTCTTGGAACTATCGTTTCTGGTCAATATGGTCTAACTGGAATGTTCCTGGCTACATTTATCTCTGGTATGCTACTTCTTGTGTGCGGCCTTCTTAGATTTGGAAAGCTAGTGCAGTTTATTCCAAAGCCTGTAGTTACTGGTTTTACTTCTGGTATTGCTTGTGTAATTGCTATTGGTCAGCTTGGAAATGCTTTTGGCGTAGAGGCTTCTGGTGAGACTACAATCGATAAGGTTATGTGCTTTATTGATAATATTAAGAATACAGATTTCTTAACTCTTGGACTTACTCTCGCAGTAATTGTCTTTATGTTTATCTATCCAAAGAAGCTTGCGAAATATGTACCAGCTTCCCTTGTATCCATTATTATCGTTACAGCTGTTGTTGCTATTCTCGGGCTTGATGTAAGAACAATTGGTGACATTCCTCGTTCACTAATAAATTCCGAGACACTTCTCATTACAGATATTAATCTAACAATGATTAAGGATGTCGCTTCTTATGCGATTACTATCGCGCTCCTTGGTATGATCGAGAGCCTTCTTTGCGGTACTTGTGCTGCCTCAATGAAGAAGGAGAAGTTCGATTCTAATGTAGAACTCATCGCTCAGGGTGTGGCAAATATGGTCGTTCCATTCTTAGGTGGCGTTCCATCTACTGCAGCAATCGCACGTACTTCTGTAGCAATCAAAAGTGGCAGCAATACACGTCTAACTTCTGTGTTCCAGTCACTATTCCTTGTTGCTTGTATGTTTGTTTTGTCTCCAGTAATCGCTCTTGTTCCATATGCAGCTTTAGCTGGCGTACTAATCGTGACTGCTATCAAGATGAACGAGTTCGAGGAAATTGGCATCTACTTCAAGCGTAAGCTTGGCGACACTATCGTTTTATTCTTGCTTACAATGATTGCAACTATCATTCTTGACCTTACATATGCCATCATCATAGGTGTTGCAGCAAGTATGCTAATGATGATTTCTAAGCTTGCTGCTATCAAGGTTACAGTCGAGGAAGAAACTCTCTTAGACGAAGATAGCGCTGTTGTATATAGCGTAGGCGCGTACTTCTTTGCTAACGGCAAGCAGCTTAAGCAGGCCATCTCAAAAAGCCGCACATACAAAAACTACATCCTATCCTTCCGTGGTGTCGTATATATCGACCTTACTGCAGAACAGTCTTTTATCGAAGCAATCGAATATATTAAGTCACTTGGTGCATCTTATTGTATCGTTGGCCTTAATCCTGACCTCGAAGTTTCTCTTGAGAAGGTTGGATTTTTCGAGAAGGTCTCTCGTGATGTAGTGTTTGCTAATCTTGAGGATTATATCGCAAGCGAAGCAAGTAATATCAACAATAAAAGCGAGTCTTCTACAAACGAAGATAAGCTAGCTATTACTAATAATGCTTCTAACGATGAAGTAATCCAAGAACAAAAGCAGCATGTAAAGCTTGAAGATATTTTTGAGGTGAAGTAAGACTACGCCCAAAACAACTCAAAATTGCTACCTGAAATTTCATATCTTTGTTATAATTGTTATTGTATTTCTTATGATACTTAATCGATGGGAGGACAATAACGTGAGCTATGCAGATGATATTTTTGATGCAAATATAAGAGAAATCCTTAATTCTGGTATCTCTACAGAGAACGAGAAGGTAAGACCACATTGGGCTGACGATGGTGCTCCAGCATATACACTTAAGAAGTTTGGTGTAGTTAATCGTTATGATTTATCTAAGGAATTCCCTATAATGACGCAGCGTTATATCAATTTCAAGGCTGCAGTTGATGAGCTTCTTTGGATTTGGCAGAAGAAATCCAACAATGTAAACGAACTCAATTCTCACATTTGGGATGCTTGGGCGGATGAGACTGGCTCTATTGGTAAGGCATATGGCTACCAGCTTGGTGTAAAGCATCAATATAAAGAAGGCATGATGGACCAGGTAGATAGAGTTCTCTTCGACCTTAAGAATAACCCACAAAGTCGTCGCATCATGACAAATATTTATGTACATCAGGATTTGCACGAGATGAACCTCTATCCTTGTGCGTATTCTATGACATTTAATGTTACTGGCAATAAGCTCAATGCAATCTTGAATCAAAGAAGTAACGATATGCTTGTAGCAAACTCATGGAATGTCTGTCAGTACGCTGTTCTTGTACACCTATTTGCCAGATGCTCCGGCCTAGAAGTAGGTGAATTTGTTCATGTAATCGCCGATGCACATGTATATGATCGTCATATTCCGATTGTAGAAGAACTAATTGAGCGACCAAAGTTTGCTGCTCCTAAGCTAGTTCTTGATGAAGGAATCACAGATTTCTATGAATTTACAACTGATAATATTCATCTTGAAGGATACGAATATGGTCCAAAGATTACAAAAATCCCTGTGGCCGTATAACTGGAGGTTTATTAATGATAGCAATTTCCGCTGTAGATAGAAATTGGGCAATAGGCAATAAGGGTGACTTGCTTATATCTTTGCCAGAAGATCAGAAGGGAGTGTTCAGGAAATATACAGCTGGACATACAGTTCTATTTGGTCGTAAGACATTAGCTACTTTTCCTGGCGAGAGACTTTTACCAAAGCGCCTTAATATTGTTCTTTCTAGAAACACTTCTTATGAGAAGGAGGGAGCCTTAGTACTTCATTCTATCGAGGAAGCTGTCAAGTACGAGAAGGAGCATCCAGAAGAGACCATCTTTGTAATAGGTGGCGCAGAGATTTATCGCACAATGCTCCCTTACTGTGACAAGGCAATTATCACATATATTAATGCTACATTCGAAGCAGATGCATATTTCCCAAATTTAGACGAGCTTTCAGATTGGAAGCTTGTATCAGAAGAGCCTTCAATCATGAGCGAAAAGGGCGTTTCCTTCATAGTTCGCCACTATGAGCGTAACAATTAAAAGATATTAGTTGTATTTGTTTGATATATGACATTGTTTTATGCAAGGTGCACAAAAAGTGCACCTTGTTTTTGTATATAATATACAACAAAGTCGTTGACTGAGTGTGGGTTGAGTAATAATATAAGGGTGTCCATAAGGGACAAGGAAATGAGAATAAGTATTACCAAAGGAGGTAATTAAAATGAAAGCATTTTTGATGAACAACGTTGAAGTTTCTAAGCTTATGCAGGCTCTTGATGCTTGTAAGGGTGATGTAATGTTAATCACTGAAGAGGGTGACCGTTTTAACCTCAAGTCTAAGCTTAGCCAGATCACAGGTATCATGAAGCTCATCGAGGGTGGTATTCTTGTAAAGGCAAAGATTTACTGCTCAGACCCAGATGATGAGGCAATGCTCTTCAGACTTAACCTATTCGGAGAGGTTGAAGACATGGAAGGCTAATCCCTTCTTAACATCACAAATTATACTATTTTGATATGGAAGACCAAGTAATTCGTTACTTGGTCTTTTTATCTTAACTTGGGAAAATGGGCATATATCTTATGATACGTGTGATGGAAAAGAAGAGTTTCAAAAACATAAAAAAATTAAAGTTTCGAAAATGGTGAAGATATGAAGACGATTGTAAGAGAAAGATATTTAGAAAGAATAAAATGAATTATTCAAATTCTAATAGAGATATTTTGTTTGAGTTGGGGGATATTTTATCAGTAGATAGTGAGTGTATAGCATATTCGAAAACTAGGCAAGGATTTGGTAATATATCCTCAAGTCTACTTTTCTTCAAATTGAAAGACAGTTATATGTAAAAAAAGGGGAATATCAGCTTACAATTTAAGTTGTAGGTCAAATGTTTGATATAAGCATTTAATAGTGCTAATCTATAATGCTTCTTTGACAATTCCTCAGGGTCTATAAAGACATAACAAATAAAGCAGATTTAACTATCGTTTACAGTACGAAGATTTGCCTCATTCTTCACTGTTAAATACAAATATTATGTTATAATGTGATATGTGAAAATTTGCCCATTGGGGTCATGAATTAGATGGAGTTTAACATGCAGAAGTATGTATTTAATGCAAGAGATATTGCCGCATATATTAAGTGGTTTTCAGTGCCTAGTTATCTGGAGACGACTTATATGCAGTATGTATTTAGTCTTGGAAAGCTCGTACTTGCTAAGCCACTAACTCATGATTTTGAATTTTTTAAGCACGAGGTGTATCGTGAACTCTATTATTTGTGGGCAAATGGATTCGAGAATGACAAATCTGATATTTCTAATATGCATCAGGATGGAATGGTGTCATTGATTTGTGATCAAGAATGTATAAATCTTGAGTCATATATGAAGCTAATTACTATGCATTTGATTTTTTCTCAGAATCTACCATATGTTCGTTTGAATTTTTCTGGGTTGCCACTAACATTGTCCTTAGATTGTGAATATGAGGTATTTGAAGCAAATGTTGTTAAGGCAATTAAGAAGTTAAATCTATGTTGTAGAGATCAGTTTGGTAAGCCTTTTGATATCGAACTTGGCGTTCCAGATGAGGTTTTGTGTGTATCACTTGAAGAAGATATTAGACAATATCTGATTAGCAAGGGCGATTTCAAGTCTACACTTAGACTTCGTGAGAAAGAATTTATGACAGAGCTTAAGATTAAGTCAGCAGAATTAAATGGTAATGTTAAAGCGCTGATGAATAATTTAATAAAGCCTTCTTCTCGTAAGAGCAATGCTAAGAAGGCTGAGCCGGTTGTGTATGAGACGAGTATGCAGGCGAAGGACTCTCGAACACAGCCGCATGGAGCAAGTGGAATTGAAAGAAGCTCCAAGAAATAATAGTATAAGGAAGAAGGAAGGGCATTTTTAAGATGAAGTACAAGATGGGAATTGACATTGGGTCAACTACAATCAAGATTGTGTTGCTCGAAGATGAGAAAATCGTTTATAGCGAATATAGGAGACACCATTCTGATATTTCTGGTGTGTTGAATTCGCTTTTCGATGAGGTTAAGGAGAAATTCCCAGAACTTACTACTAAGGTTACGATTACAGGTTCTGGCGGACTTTCTGTTGCAAATTGGCTAGGATTAGATTTCATTCAAGAAGTAATGGCAGAAACTGTTGCCATCAACAAGTATCACCCTGAGACGGATGTAATTATCGAGCTTGGCGGTGAGGATGCGAAGATTACTTATATGCATCCAGTTCTAGAGCAGAGAATGAATGGTACTTGTGCTGGTGGTACTGGTGCATTCATTGATCAGATGGCGCAGTTATTACAGACGGATGCTGATGGACTTAATAATTTTGCTAAGGATTATCGTTCGCTATATACGATTGCTAGTAGATGTGGTGTTTTTGCGAAGAGTGACTTACAGCCACTTATCAATGAGGGTGCTGCTAAGGAGGATCTTGCTGCATCAATTTATCAATCTGTTGTGAATCAGACTATTGCAGGACTTGCATGTGGTAGACCTATTCGTGGACATGTTGCATTCCTTGGAGGCCCATTGTTCTTTAATTCTGAGCTTAGAAGAGCTTTCGAGAGGACGCTTGAGGATAATGTTGAGTCCTTCTGGATGCCAGAGGAAGCTCAGATTTATGTTGCACTTGGTGCAGCGCTTTCGTGTAAGGGAGATGACATTTTACTCGATGAATTAGTTTCTCGTTTCCAGAATAAGGAAGGCTTTACTCCAGATATTATTCGTATTGACCCTTTGTTTAGTAGTGAAGAAGAACGAAAGGCTTTTGATGAGAGACATAAGAAGACTACTATCGATGTATATCCATTAGAGCAGCAAAGTGGTGATTTATTCCTCGGAATTGATGCTGGTTCTACTACAACTAAGGCTGTTGTAATCAACAAGGATGGACAGCTAGTTTATACATATTATGCTAGTAATAAGGGTAACCCAGTCATGAGTGCGGTTACTATTCTTAAGGATATTTATTCTAAGCTTCCTGAGAATGCAAGACTAGCATATTCTTGTGTTACTGGATATGGAGAGAATATTATCAAGGCAGCCTTGGGTGTAGATATTGGAGAGATTGAGACAATGGCTCACTTCCAGTCTGCCAAGTTCTTCTGCCCTGATGTGGATTTTATTATCGACATTGGTGGTCAGGATATGAAGTGTATGAGAATCCGTAATGGCGTAATTGATTCTATTATGCTTAATGAGGCTTGTTCTTCTGGATGTGGTTCGTTTATTCAGACTTTTGCTCAGACACTTGAGATGGACGCTCATTCTTTCTCTCTTGAGGCACTTAAGGCCACAAATCCAGTAGACCTTGGTACTAGATGTACAGTATTTATGAATTCTAAGGTAAAGCAGGCTCAGAAGGAAGGTGCTTCAGTTGGAGATATTTCTGCTGGTCTTTCTTATTCTGTTGTTCGTAATGCACTTTATAAGGTAATCAAGATTAGAGATACTGAGCAGCTAGGTAAGAATATCGTTGTGCAGGGCGGTACTTTCCTAAATGATGCGATTTTGCGTTGCTTCGAGCTTGTCTCTAAGCGAGAAGTAATTCGTCCTAACGTAGCTGGCCTTATGGGTGCGTTTGGTGCTGCACTTATTGCGAAGAAGCGTGCTACTAAGAAGGATACTAATGAACTTAAGGTTACGACCTTGCTAGACAGTAATTCTCTAGACAAGTTTGAGATGACTACAGAAAATACTAGATGCGAGAACTGTGCAAACCACTGTAAACTTACAATTGCTACTTTCTCTAACGGCAAGAAATTTGTATCAGGAAACCGTTGCGAAAAGGGCGAGGGCAAAGTAGATGGCCAAGTTACAGAGAAACTACCTAACATGTTCAAGTACAAGTATGATAGGCTTTTCTCTTATAAGCCTTTATCTGACAAGGAGGCAACAAGAGGCGTAATTGGTATTCCTAGAGTGCTCAATCAGTATGAGAATTACCCATTCTGGTTCACAGTTCTTACGAAGCTTGGCTTCTCAGTTAAGATTTCTGCTAGGTCTACTCATATGCTTTTCGAAAAGGGCATGGAAACAATTCCTTCCGAGTCAGTTTGCTATCCAGCTAAGCTAGTACATGGACACATAGAGAACTTGATTTCACGCGGAATCAAGACGATTTTCTATCCGGATGTCCCATATGAGCAAAATGAGAATGTGAATTCCGGAAATCACTTCAATTGTCCGATTGTATGTTCATATCCAGAAGTAATTCGTAATAATGTGGACGCGATTAAGGAGCAAAATATTCGTTTCTTGAATCCGTTTATGCCACTTGATGACTTGATGTGCGTAGCAGAAAAGCTTGTTACTACTTTTGACTATCTAGGAGTTACTCGCGAAGAAGCAATTGAGGCTGTTCGTGCTGGTGAGGCTGAGTATAAAGCGTTCAAGGCTGATATCAAGGCAAAGGGCGTTGAGATTTGCAATATGCTAGAGAAAGAGGGCAAGAAGGGTATAGTCCTATCTGGTCGTCCTTATCATATTGACCCAGAGATTCACCATGGTATTCCTGAGATGATTAATTCTCTTGGACTTGCTGTTCTTACTGAGGATTCTATTGCATCTCCAGGTCTTCTTGCTAGACCGATTCGTGTAGTTGACCAGTGGATGTATCATTCTAGACTATATGAGGCCGCTGCTTTTGTTATATCGAAGCCATATCTTGAGCTTGTTCAGTTAACTTCGTTTGGCTGTGGCTTGGATGCGGTTACATCAGACCAGGTGCAGGAGATTTTGGAGCAGTCTGGTAAGCTTTATACACTTCTTAAGATTGATGAAGTAAGTAATCTTGGTGCTGCAAGAATTCGTATGAGATCTCTTGTAGTTGCCATGGAAGAAAGAGAGCATCTACAAAATAACAAGTCTAGTCTTGATAAGGCAAAGGACCTCTTATCTTCTGATTCATATGTTATTAATCGAGTTGAGTTTACTAAGGAGAACAAGAAGGAGCATACTATTATCGCTCCACAGATGGATCCTATTCCGTTTGAGTTCCTTGAGGCTGGATTTAGAAATTCTGGCTACAAGATGCGTGTTCTTAAGAAGGCGACTAGAGAAGATATCGAGTGTGGTCTTAGATTTGTAAATAACGATGCTTGCTTCCCATCGATTATCGTTGTTGGTCAGATGATTAACGAGATTTTGAAAGGTGAGCTTGATCCTAATTATGTAACACTAGCTATTACTCAAACTGGTGGTGGCTGTCGTGCGACAAATTATATTGCATTCTTAAGAAAGGCTCTTAAGGAAGCTGGATATCCACAGATTCCAGTTATTGCTATTTCTGCTCAGAGATTTGAGAAGAATGAGGGCTTTAAGTATACGCCAAAGATAATTAATGATGTGCTTAGATCACTAACCCTTGGTGATATGGTAACTACACTTCTTCTTAGAACGAGACCTTATGAGCTTGTTCCTGGAAGTGCAAATGCACTTTACTCCTATGTTAACCAGATTGGTCGTAGACTAATTAATAAGCACGGAAACTTTGATAATGAGACCAAGCGTTATGATGAGGTAATGCCAAATTCTTATTATTCTAAGTCTCCAGAAGAGAAGAAGAAGATTCGTGATGTATTGGCCGACATCGGTGTTGATATGGAGAATATTCCAACAGTAAAGAGTACAAAGAAGTTTATTAAGCTTGCTGTTGAGCTTTTCGATAAGTTGCCATTAAGGGATGAGCCTAGAAAGCCTAGAGTTGGTATCGTTGGAGAGATTTTGGTTAAATTCCATCCGGATGCTAACAATGATGCAATCGATGTTATCGAGGCAGAGGGTTGTGAGGCTGTGCTTCCAGGAATGGTAGACTTCTTCTTGTACTGCGCATATAACCCAATTTGGGCTTCTGATAATCTTGGTAGATCAAAGAAGACGAAGTTTATCAATAAGCGTGTAATTGATGTGATTGAAGCATATCGTAAACCAATTAATGAGGCTTTTGCTAAGACAAATGGTAAGTTTATGAAGACTGAGAGAATACAGGAGCTTGCTAAGCTTTCTGGTTCTGTATTAAGCTGCGGTAATGCATGTGGCGAGGGCTGGTTCTTGACAGCCGAGATGATTGAGCTTATTGAAGAGGGCGTGCCAAATATTATTTGTGCGCAGCCATTTGCTTGCTTGCCTAACCATGTTACTGGTAAGGGAATGATTAAGGAATTAAGAAGACAATATCCACAGTCAAATATTATTCCAATTGACTATGACCCAGGTGCATCTGAAGCAAATCAGCTTAATAGAATTAAGCTTATGATTACTACTGCAAAGCAGAATCATTTGTGGGAACAGGAGCATTCATAAGGCTTTTTCTAGTGAAAGGGAAAATCTATGCGAGAGAAATTACTGCTAATTGATGGTTATTCTATAATGTATCGTGCACATTTTGCTTATGCAGGAAGAGCGATGCTTACAGCACCTGATGGTACGCCAACGGGTGCAATTAGTGGTTTTTTCAATATGGTATGTAGCGTAATTGACGAGATTAAGCCAGAGAGAGTTTGTGTTCTGTTTGATGTTAGTGGCAAGACCTTCAGACATGAACTATATTCTGAATATAAGGGAACTCGTAAGCCGATGCCGGAAGAACTTCGTGTTCAGATGCCTATTCTTAAGACTTTGCTTGACAAGATGGGTATTGCTAGATATGAGAAGCCTAGATTTGAAGCAGATGACCTTATTGGTACATTGTCTCTTGAAGCAAGCAATAGCGGAATGGATGTATATATCTATTCTGGTGATCATGATGACTATCAGCTAATTGATGAGCATGTAATTCAGATAATGCCTGGAAGTGGTAAGAATCCAAGAAAGTTTATTACTCTGGAAGTTTTTGCCGAGGACAACAAGGGTATTACTCCAAAGGAATTCATTACTGTAAAGGCCTTAATGGGTGATAATTCAGATAATATTAAGGGCGTAGAGTCCGTAGGCCCTAAGACTGCACTTGATTTAGTAGCAAAATATCATACTATTGATGGTATTTTTGAACATCTAGATGAGATTAAGGGTAAGCTTAAGGAGAGACTTACAGGACAGAAGGAATTCCTTAAGAATAATATTGTACTTTGTACGATTGATAGACATGTTGAATTTGATCAAAACCTTGACGACACTGTTTATTCTATAAGCACAAAGGCATCTGATGATCTATATGATGAACTATCACGTCTTGGTCTTAAGGCCGTAATCAAGAAGCTGAATATCTCTTCCAATGATACAAGTGATAAGACAAATAATAATGCCACTAATTCAGTTGATCCTATTGATATGAAGAGAAACGAATATTCTTCTGTTATTAGAGAAATAGTAAATAATAATTGGAATAGAATTGATGTAACAGATAATAATTCTCTTGCTATCCTTCTTGATATTGTTCGTAAGAATTATGAGACATACAAGGAAGAGTCTTGTATTGTTGCTTCGATTTCTTTCTATGAGGATTTGGCTATAGTAGTAACTGATAATAATGCAAATTACTACACATTAGACGCTAAGATGCTTGATTTGTTAGTAGAAGGCATCAATTCGATATCGAAGAGTTTGTTACTAGCAGCATATGATTTCAAGACTAATTCAAAAAAACTACCAAGAACTCCGGTTAATCTTAATAGTGTATTTGACACGATGATTGGCGCATATGTTATGAATATCGTTTCTGGAAACAATATTCAGCTTAATAGCGTATATGAGCGAACAATGTTTGACGAATGGCCAGTAACTAGCAAGGAGGATTCTAATAAGAACGTTCAAATGTCTATCTTCGACGCTATTCCTACTTCTGAGGAGATAGAAAGACAAGCCAAGGAGAAAATCGAAGCTAGAGCTAAGGAAGCGTTTGTGAACCTATACGTAAGCAAAATTCAAGAGATGCTTGTAAAAAGAAGCAGCATAGAAACGCTAATCTACAAGATAGAAATGCCGCTAGTTATTACTCTCGACATCATAGAAAGAAACGGCATGCATATCTCAAGAGAAGTAATCGAGAGCCTGCACAGCGAGTTTTCTGCGCGTATCAAGGAGCTAGAGAAGGAAATCTATGAACTAACTGGTGAAGAATTCTTGATTAGCTCGCCAAAGCAGCTTAGTATAGTCCTTTTCGAAAAGCTTGGGCTTAAGCACGGCAAGAAGAATAAGACTGGTGTCTATTCAACATCAGCGGAGGTTCTTCTTGGACTTCGTGGTGAACACCCTGTTATTGACAAGATATTGGAATATAGGCAGATAGCAAAGCTTGATTCTACGTATACGATGAATCTGCTAGCAAAGGCTGATGAGAATTCTAGAATTCATACTACATTCACGCAGGCGATGACAAATACAGGACGATTATCCTCGACAGAGCCTAATCTACAGAATATTCCTGTAAGAACGAAGGAAGGCTCTAAGATTAGATCTGCATTTACTGCGCCAGAGGGTAGAGTATTAATTGACTTAGACTATTCGCAGATTGAGTTAAGACTTCTTGCACATATGTCTAGAGACGAAGCTATGATTTCTGCTTTTGAAGAGGGCGAGGATATTCATAAGAGAACTGCGTCTAGGATTTACATGGTTGATGAGTCGGAGGTAACTAGCGAGATGCGTGCAGTTGCGAAGACTGTAAATTTCTCAGTTATATATGGCGTTACAGAATATGGCTTGTCACAAGACCTAGGAATAAGCTATGGAGAAGCAAAGGACCTAATTCGCTCATATGGAATTCAGTTCCCACGAATTACTTCGTTCTTAAATGGACTTAAGCAAGAAGGTGAGGTTAGTGGTGTTGCAAAGACGCTTTTCGGAAGAGAAAGAAAGCTAATAGAGCTTAATTCTGCGAGCCACAATATGCGCGAATTTGGACTTAGAGTTGCAATGAATACGCCAATTCAGGGAACTGCTGCAGACATAATTAAGATTGCGATGAACAAGGTTAGAATTGCGCTTGCTAATAGTCTTCCTGATGCAAAGTTTGTTATGCAGGTACATGATGAGCTTATTATAGAGTGTAAGGAAGAGGATGCAGTTGTTTGCGAACAGATTTGTAAAGAACAGATGGAGTCAGCTGTTAAGCTATACGTGCCGCTTGTAGCAGACGGCAAATTTGGCAAGGATTGGCTTGAAGCAAAATAATTGATTTCTAGGAGAGAGAAATGTTTGTATTAGGAATTACTGGTGGAATTGGTACTGGAAAGAGTACAGTTAGCAAAATCCTTGAAGAAAAAGGCTTGCTTGTTCTCGACGCAGATAAAATCTCACATGAGGTTACTGATGTCGGAGGTGTCGCTCTAGAGGAGATCAAAGCTGAGTTTGGCGCTCGAGCAATTGCAGCGAACGGAGCGATGGACAGGAAGTATATCTCTAGTAAGGTTTTTGATGACAAGATGAAGCTTGATAAGCTCTCTTCTATTGTGCATAAGTATGTAATAGAGACAATTATCGCAAGACTCGAAAAGGAACGCATTCGCTCAACAAAATGTGTAGTTCTTGATGTACCTATCCCTGTAAAGCACGGTTTTATAGATCAGTGTAATCAGATTTGGGTTGTTACTTGCGATGACAAGGTTCGCTTAGAGCGTATCGTGAATCGTGGCAGTAATCGTGACGATGCACAAAGACGAATTCAAATGCAGATGACTAATGAAGAATATGCGACACTTGGCGATTTTGAGATTGATAATTCTGGTTCGCTTGAAGAATTAGAATCAAAGGTCGAGGCACTAATCAAGTCTGAGTTACATGAGAGAGGAATTAGAATATGATTGCAAGAATTGTTTCGCTACTATTTTTGATTGGTTCAATAGCAGCGTTGATATTGGTTATTTTCAGTGATAAGAAATGGATTAAAGTAATAAGAGCATACGTTATTGCTACTACTATTGTATATATTACTGGAAACCTTCTAATTGCAGGCATAATGTGGGTATTTGCAAATATGCCAGTTGTATTCACCATTATTGCCGAGATTAGCATATTGTTCGTTTATGACTTTACACTGTATATTCTCTTTAAGCTCGGAACAAGCTTCGATGAACTGAAAAAGGCTAATTCGCTTAAGGATAGCAATTCAAAATCAGATATGGCTAGCCCTGATATTGAGTCGTAAACCTGGTGCGTTTTTTGCTATAGTGTTCATTTAGTTTTTCTAGCGGAAGATATAAGGACAGAAGTGCTATTTGTGCATTAATGTAAAGAAGAGAAGATTGGAAATTGAGGAAATGAAGATAGAGATACCTAACGCTACAAATCTCGACTTGGGTAATGTAGACACAAATGTTTCTCAAAAGGGTGGAAACAAATTTTGGAGAATAATGAAGAAGATTTGCATATTTATTCTCATCGCGATATTCATCCTTGCAATTAGTGTAGGTTTCTTAAATCTATATGTTATTCATAAGGTGAATGACTTGGTTTATGATTCAGATGAGGTATCGAATCTTAATATAAGTGGAATTAGTGAAGAATTAGTTAGCTTTGATGCACAGTGTATTATTGTTCTTGGTTGTGGAGTACTGCCGGATGGCGGGTTGAGTCGTATGTTGAAGGATAGAATGGATACAGCAATCGCTCTTTATGAAGAGGGAGTTGCTCCAAAGCTTCTACTTAGTGGTGATCATGGAACCATCGGATACGACGAAGTAAATGCTATGAGACAGTATGCTATTAACCATGGGATACCAGAAGAAGACATTTTCATGGATCATGCAGGTTTCTCTACATATGAGACTATGTATAGAGCAGAAGATGTATTCGATGTAGAGAAAGCAATTGTTGTAACGCAGCAGTATCATCTCTATCGCGCAGTGTACAATGCCAAAGCATTGGGTATTGATGCTCGAGGAGTATCTGCAATAAGTGAACCTTTTGCATATCAACCTTATTATTCTTTCCGTGAAGCTTTCGCCCGAGTTAAGGATTGGGCTTATTGCATCATTAAGCCTAAGCCGACATATCTGGGTGAGAATATCGACATAGAAGGCGATGGCCGACTTACTTGGGATTAATTCTAGGTAAAGCTTCTCGATACCTCACACCACAACAAAAGAGAGGTAGAGAATATGAGAAAAGATTTTGGAAATATTATTTTGACAATCCTCTATATCGGTTTTGGATTATTTTGTATTTTTACTCCATCAACGATTGCAGCATCTCTTTCTGTAGTGCTCGGAATCTTGTTGATTGCAGTAGGTGCAATAAGACTGATTTCTGGTTTGTCTGACACTTCAGCAGATTCGCGTATGGGAGCAGTAATGTCAAGAACTGATAGCATTGTAGGAATCGTGATGATTATTGCTGGATTATTAGTAATTACATTCCCGAATTTTATCCCAACAGCAGCAAGCTTCTTGCTAGGTATATATCTTGCAATTGATGGTGTAGCAAAACTAGTAACATTGCTTCCAATTCGTTCGTTTAGAATGATGTCATGGTGGGTAGCAGTAGCTGTTTCTGCATTATTGGTAATAGCTGGTATCGTACTAATGATTAATCCGTTTGTATCAGTGCTCACAGTTGTTAGAGTGTTTGGTGTGATTCTTCTTGTTAGTGCAGTACAAAGTATTTTCACTATTGCTGCAAGATCTAAGGCAACTAGTGTTGGTAATTATTAAAATATTTAATAATGTTTGATATAATAGAGGTTACGCTTTGCGTGACCTCTATTTTTTAATTGTTTAGTTGTTTTACAATTAAAATAGTGTTATTATTCTTAAGCAAAATACTGGAGAGAAGTGTATGAGAGTTGTTTTTTTAGGGTATCAAGATATATTTGGTAATGTTAATAATGGTGGCATACAGGGGTCTCGTCGAAACTATGATTTAGTATCTAGCTTCAGCGAGGTATTTGTTGCATTACTTAGTAACAATAATAATCAGACGTCATCACCAGATAATGTGAAGAACTTTCCTATGTTGACTAAAAAAATAGATGTACTATTTGCAGCGTTAGGTTTAAGAAAATGGTATTCAAAATGGGTAGAAAAAGAAATAGTACAATACATTATAGATAAAAAACCAGATATTTTGTTTTTGGATGGTTCTATATTCGGGAGTATTCTAACAAAGATTCCTAATTCCATCAAAAGCGTTGTTTATTTTCATAATGTTGAAGCAGATTATGCATTAAACAAGGTTAAAAATGAAGGTGTTCAATATTTGCCATCATATTTTGCATCAATGTATAATGAAAAACAATCCGCTAAGTTAGCCGATTGTTTAGTCTCCTTAAACTTACGTGATGGTAGACGAATAGAGGAATTATACAAAAGAAATCCTGATTATTATCTTCCAGTTTCTTTTTATGATCGATTGGATTCATCTAAAATAAAAAGGGATAGTACGTCGCGAAACTTATTGTTTATAGGCTCTCTTTTTGCTCCAAATTATCATGGAATTAAATGGTTTGTTGATAAAGTAATGCCGCGTTTGGAAGGTTTTCATTTAACAATTGTCGGAAAAGATTTTGAACAAAAAAAAGAGGAATTAGAATCGGATTGTGTTTCAGTAATTGGAACTGTTGACGATTTGTCAGAGTATTACTATACTTTTTCAACTTTAGTAATGCCAATTCACTATGGTGCTGGAATGAAAGTAAAGACAGCAGAAGCAATGATGTATGGAGCTACTATTTTTGCTACTGATGAAGCATTGGAAGGTTATAATGTAGATGCTGTGCGCGGCATTTATAGATGTAATACGGAGGATGAATTTGTTGATAGTATTAACAAAGCTTATCTAAGCGGAGAGATAGAGATTTTTGCCGAAGAAGTTAGAAATGTCTATTTGGATAATAATAATACTGAAAGACATATGTCGGCATTTAAAGAAAAGATGGAAGAATTGGTGTATGATAAATAAATTATTGAAAAATAATAAAATATCGAAAAGTAATAATAGCTGGATAGCATTGTTTTTGTTGCTTTTATTTTTCTTATCTGTTTCTTATTGTTCTTGGATAACTAATATTTGTACTGTGTGGGAATTGCCTGATGAATATGGGTATTTGGCTAATGCTGAGTATTTTTCATTGAAAAAATGGGTTCCAGTAACTACATCTTACTACGGATTTGGATACTCTTTGTTATTAGTACCTTTATTCCACATATTTGGTCATGGTGTAAATGTTATAAAGGGAGCTATTTTTATTAATACAATTTGTGTTTTAATAGCTTATTTTTTGATAACGCGATTAGCAATTAAGCTTTATCCTAGATTATCAAAAGTTAGTATTGTATTTATAGCTTTTACACTATCAATCTTTCCAGGACTATTTGCGAATTCTTTTAAAGTTTTTTCCGAGAGTTTGTTGTACTTGTTGATATGGTTGATATGGAATATCTTCTATGATTGTATACATGAGAATAAAACTATAAAGTATATTTTATTAGCTTTAGTATTGTCTTGGAGTTTTTTTGTTCATACAAGATCTATTGCAATAATAGTAACAATGGGAATGCTTTTATTTCTATTAATTTTTACTAAGGATAAGAGACTAAATGTAAAAAACATAATTATATGTATTTTTTCATTGATACTATTTGTTATTCTAGGTTATTGTGTTAAACAAGAATTATTATCGGAAGTATATACCTTGCCATTAGTTGAGAATGGTTCTAAGAATGCAACTTACGTAAATACAATCAATGGTAATTGGATTATAGAAAGGATAAAATGGTTTTTTTCCGAAGACTTTTTTTACTATTTGATTTCGTTATGTTGCAAGATGTTTTATTTGGGAGTTAGTACTTGTGGGATAGCTTATATTTCAATTATTATTGGAATAAGAAAACTATATAAAATAATCAAATATAAGGAAATTGGAGACGATTCAAATTTTATAGAAAGTGGATTCTTTATATCATTTGCTGTAATGATTGTTGCAGTATTGTTTGCTGGAGCTGGAATGCTTGATAATGTATCGTTTTTTTTCTATGGACGATATTATGAATATCTGGTTCCAGAGTTAGTATTGATGGGTTTAGCTTCATTCATAACAAATAAAGAGATGAAGAATGTTTTAAATATAGTTCCACTTGTATGGCTTTTTTCTGTTATAGGTTCTATTTCCCTAACAAAATTTATTACTAACAATAGATTTGTTCTAGATACTAACAGGATAGCAGGTTTTAGCCTAATAACAAATGAGTATAACAATTATTCTGATGCAATAATTAGACTATACTGTTTGGGAACATTACTTCTAATACTAGTTATAATTATTTCTAGGATTAAACATAAAGAAATAGTCTTAATCCCTCTAATGCTATTCTTTGCGCTTTCTAATAATATGAATATTAAAACGATTGTTGATAATAATAATGTTTCTAGTCGTGATAATGAGATTATTTATTATTTAGAAGAGGAATGTAATTATAAGGACATCTATTTTTTGAAGACTGAATATAAGTATGACTACGGTTTTACAAGGTTGATTGCATTGATTGATTCTGCAAATGTAATAATTATTAATGAAGATGATATAGAAACTATACCTGATGGAGTATTATTTATCGGGTATAATGATTTATTATCTCAAACAGATTTGAATTGTGAAATGATTGCTACTGGAGGTTTTTTTGGCTTATATCAAAGGTGAAGCATAAAAACAGGAGTTTATGGACAGACAACGTAAGAATTCTTTATTAATAACGATTAGTCATATTGGTGTTCAGGTATCATTGGCACTTCTTAGTTTTATTGTGCCTAAAGTGTTGTTGGATATTTATGGTTCTACAATTAATGGTTTGATTAATTCGATTACTCAGATGTTGACGTATGTCGCCTTGGTAGAAGCAGGAATCGGAAATGCTGCAATTGCGGCACTATATGGTCCACTGAGTATGAACGACTATGAAAAATCAAATAGTATTCTATCTATTGCTAATGTTAAGTATGAAAAGGCTAGCATAATATATGTAATCATCAGTATAGTCTTATCGTTGTTTTATGCCTTCATTGTTCAAGGTGAAGTATCCTATGACTTTGTTGTATTCATGTTTGTCTTAATATCTTTATCCTATGCAGTGGATTTTATATTTATCGGTAAGTATAAAGTTTTATTAGTAGCGGATCATAGATATTTCGTTTTAAATGCTGCGAGAATCGTATCAACGTTATTGACTTTAATATTATCAATCATCTTGTTATGGATGGGTTTTTCAGTATTAGTTGTCAAGTTCATCGCAATTATGACTAGATTAGTAGAAGTTGTAATTATTGTTTGTTATGTAAAGAAAAAATACGAGTGGGTAGATTTCAAAAGCAATCTAGGAAAGAATAAACTAGAACAACAATCAAATGCTCTAATTCATCAGATTGCTAATGTCGTTATTTATAATACTGATTTAGTGGTACTTACTTTATTGTTGCCAGATTCTTTAAAGGAAGCTAGTGTATATACCGTTTATATATTGCCTTTCAGTGTAATTAATAATGTTTTGGTAGCGCTGAATAATTCCGTTTCTCCGATTCTAGGTATAAATTATGCAAAGAAAGAAAACGACAAACTAAAGAAAATGTATGAGAATTACGAATCAGCTTTTTTAATAATAATGTTTTTGTTATATTCTTGCTATGCTGTTTTGGCTGTGCCATTTGTAATGTGCTATACGAATAATGTAACGGATGTTAATTATTATCGTCCACTTGTTGCTATTTTGGTTGCTATGGCAGGTATCACTTGCCAAATACATGATCCCTCAATTACAATAATTACTGCTACAGGAAAGTATAAGGAAACTCAGAATTATGTTATTTTAGAAGCAATAATCAATATTGTTCTTTCAGTGATTCTGGTTTATTTTTGTGGTATTGTCGGTGTTTTAATAGGAACCGTAATAGGTCATATGGTTTCAAGTGTACTGATTATTAATTATGCAAACAAGAGGATTCTAAACAGAGGAAATAAGAAAACTTACAAACTTGTAGCAATAAATTCTATCGCATTGATTATAATATTACTATTAGAGTTTAAATCATTACTATATCTTAGAGGGTGGGGAGACTTTATACTTGCTGGGATTGTTTGTTTGGTTTTGAATATGTGTTGTTTAATTATTTTCAATTTTAAAGAGGTAAGAAAACTAATTGGAATATTGTGTGTCAGGAAGAATAAAAGGAATGCGTAATTTGAAAGATATTTCTTATAAATATTACGATGGTTTTATGAAGGAGGATTATTATGATTATTTCTCAAACGCCATTTAGGATGTCTTTTTTTGGTGGCGGAACAGATATGGAAGAATATTTTAAGGAGCATGGTGGTAGAGTGCTATCCACTACCTTTGATAAATATTGTTATGTTAATGTTAGACATTTGCCTAGATTTTTTGATTATTCTACTGAACTATCTTATTCTCAAATAGAGAGAGTTAATAATATAGATGATATAGATCATCCAGCTATAAAGAATGCTATTAAGATGCTAGATATGCGTGAGATTAGATTAACTTATGAAGCAGATTTGCCAGCTAGAAGTGGACTTGGAACAAGTAGTTCTTTTGCTGTTGGTATGCTTAATGCTTTTTATGCTTTGAAAGGCAAGTATGCTGATAAAAGGAAATTAGCAGATGATGCAATCTATTTGGAACGTGTTTTATGTAACGAAGCAGGCGGTTGGCAAGATCAAATCGCTGCCGCATATGGAGGCTTTAATAGAATTGAGTTTAATGAGAATGGTTACGAGGTTTTTCCAGTTGTTATTTTTCCTGAAAAAAAGGAAATGTTAAATGATAACCTTATGATGTTTTTTACTGGGTTTACAAGATTTTCTGCGGAAATTCAGAAAAGCAATAATTCTAACACTATTGATAAATTAGCATATTTGAAGGAGATGGCATCTTTAGTAACTGAGGCTGAAAAAGTCTTAGTCAATAAGCATAGTGATCTTAATGAATTCGGACGGTTATTAGACTACACATGGAAATTAAAGAAACAAACTGGTAGTAAAGTATCAAGTACTGAAATTGATGATGTCTATAATATTGGCATCAAAGCTGGTGCTACTGGAGGAAAACTATTAGGCGCTGGTGGCGGTGGATTCTTTGTTTTCTACGTTGAAAAAGATAAACAAGAATCTGTTCGTAAAGCACTAGAGAAATTTATGTATGTTCCGTTTAGATTTGAGAATTCAGGTGCAAGAATAATTCACTATACTCCAGAACTTTATGATTTTGGAGGTGAAAACTAATGAAAGTTGTAATAATGGCAGGTGGTAAAGGGACTCGAATTGCAAGTGTAAATTCTGAAGTTCCTAAGCCTATGATAAGGATTAATGATAAGCCTATACTTCAATACATTATTGAGAATCTAAAGGAACAAGGTTTAATTGATTATTATTTGATCGTTGGTTACTTAGGTAGTGTGATAAAGGATTACTTTGGTGATGGTGCGAAATATGGAGTTAATATTCAATATATTGTTGAGAAAGAACCATTAGGTACGGCTGGAGCTCTTTATTATTTGAAAGACCAGATACAAGATGATTTTCTATTGGTAAATGGTGATGTGATTTTTGATATTAATGTGAATAGATTCTACATGCATCACAAGGCTAATAATTGCATAGCTACAATTTTTACACATCCTAATTCACATCCGTATGATAGCGGTTTGATTTTTGCTTCAGATGATGGAAAAGTTTATAAATGGCTATCTAAAGAAGAAGAGAGAACTTGGTACAAGAATAGAGTTAATGCAGGTATTCATATGCTTTCTCCAAGAGTATTTGAGTTCTTTACGGAACTCAAAAAAACCGACTTGGATAGGGATATTCTAAAACCACTAATTCCTATTCGTGAACTGTGTGTTTATGATTCTCCTGAATATGTAAAGGATATGGGGACACCAGACCGCTTTGCTTTAGTTTCAAAAGAATTAATTGCATGTATGCCAAAAAAGAAAAACTTAGAAACTAAACAAAAGGCGATTTTTTTAGATAGAGATGGTACTATAAATAAATATGTAGGTTTTCTACGTAATATCGACGATTTTGAGTTAATTGATGGTGTAGCGGAATCAATTAAAAGAGTTAATGAAAGTGGTTATCTTACTATTGTTATCTCAAATCAACCTGTAATTGCTCGGGGTGAGGTTACAGAGTCAGAACTCGAAATGATTCATAATAAAATGGAGACGCTTTTAGGCGACTATGGTTCGTATGTTGATGATATTTTCTATTGCCCACATCATCCGGATAAAGGATTTGAAGGTGAAATCGAATCATTAAAAATAGACTGTAATTGTAGAAAACCAAAACCAGGATTATTATTCAAAGCTGCTGAAAAGTATAATATAGATTTAGCTAACTCCTGGATGATAGGGGACAGAGATAATGATATTTTGGCTGGGAAGAATGCTGGATGTAACGTGTTAGGTATTGGAGATAAAATTTCTATAGAGGATGTTACTGTTTGTGCCTCTTTGCCAGAGTGTATTGAATTAATATTGGGAGAAATAGACGATGAGTGAGATTATATTAAATAACTTAATACAGCGTTATCCATCTCTGACTTCATGTCAGGATGATATTCTTTTGATGTATTCTCTTTTGAAGTCAACTTATGAGAATGGTAATAAACTTTTAGTTGCTGGAAATGGTGGAAGTTGTGCAGATGCTGATCATATAGTTGGTGAATTGATGAAAGGATTCTGCTCAGATCGTAAGATTAATGATGCTATTAAACAGAACATTAAAAATGCTACAGATAGTAATGAAGATGCTGAATATCTTTGTGCTAAATTACAGGGTGCGTTACCAGTTATTTCACTACATAGTCAAAGTAGCCTTTTAACTGCCACTCTTAACGATATTGATAGTGATATTGTTTATGCTCAGTCGATGTTAGGATATGGCAAAAAAGGTGATTGTTTTCTAGCTATATCTACATCTGGTAATTCAAGGAATGTTTTACTTGCTTGCATTGTAGCTAAATCAATAGGCGTTAAAGTTATCGGATTAACTGGAGCAAATGGAGGAAAACTTAAAGAAGTTGCAGATGTATGTGTTTGTGTGTCAGAGACAGAGACATATAAGATTCAAGAACTACATTTGCCTATTTATCATGCTGTTTGTTTAATGCTAGAGAAGAGTTTTTTTACTGACACGGAGGAGATATGAGAAAGATTGTAATGATAGGACCAGTTTATCTTATTTAAATAGATTATCTTATTATGTTGGTTTATTGTATGGACAACGTAGCAAAAGTAAAGATGTTAAACTGTTTTCATATTCTATGCGGTAACCAAGGTAAAGATGGCAAGATTGATTTATTAATTAGGCCTTGTCACTAGATGCGATTTCACTTAATCTAAAAGAGATAGTTTTATTATGATAATATAAACTGCATTTTTAATGCACTAGTTGTTGTGTAGGCAGTCGATTGTGTTTTAATCGGCTGCTTATTTTAGTTGGTAAAATATTATGCTTTTCGAGAGGGGCGAATGAATGTATAATAAAGTGTTTGAATTAATGAATAGTGAGGCGATTTAATATGAAACTCGGAATTGTTGGACTTCCAAATGTTGGAAAGAGTACTTTGTTTAATGCGATTACTAAGGCTGGTGCGGAGAGTGCGAACTATCCTTTCTGTACGATTGAGCCAAATGTAGGCGTGGTGTCTGTGCCTGATTCTAGGCTAGATGAGCTTGCGAAGATGTATGATCCGCAGAAGTACACTCCTGCTATTGTGGAGTTTGTAGATATTGCTGGACTTGTAAAGGGTGCGAGCAAGGGTGAAGGACTTGGAAATAAGTTTTTGTCAAATATTCGCGAAGTTGATGCAATTTGTCATGTAGTAAGATGCTTTGATGATACAAATGTAGTGCATGTTGATGGTGGAGCAGATCCAAAGAGAGATATCGAGACGATTGAACTAGAATTGATCCTTTCTGATATGGAAATTATGGAGAAGCGTATCGAGAAGACAAAGAAGATGATGAAGGGTGGCGATAAGTCTTTTGCTTCGGAGCTTGAGCTCCAGGAGAAGATTTATGAGGTTCTTTCTAATGAACAGCCTGCTAGAATTCTTGAGCTTGACGATGAAGAGAAGTTAATGGCAAGAGAATACCAGCTAATCTCGATGAAGCCAGTACTATATTGCGCAAATATTGCTGAGTCTGATATTAAGAATCCAGATATTCCTTATGTGAATACTGTTAAGGAAATTGCTAACAAGACAGATAGTGGAGTTGTAGTAATTTCTGCTAAGATTGAGGAAGAGCTTAGCCAGTTAGAGCCAGAGGATAGAGAGATGTTCCTAGAGGATTTGGGAATTGACTCTGCTGGACTAGATAAGATGATTCAGGCTTCATATTCACTTCTTGGACTTATCTCTTATTTGACAGCTGGTCCACAAGAGGTTCGTGCTTGGACAATTAAGAATGGAACAAAGGCGCCACAGGCTGCTGGTAAGATTCACTCTGATTTCGAGAGAGGATTTATTAGAGCAGAGGTTGTTGCTTTTGATGACTTGATGGCATGCGGTACATATGCTGCAGCTAGAGAGAAGGGTCTAGTACGAAGCGAAGGAAAAGAATATGTTATGAAGGACGGAGATGTAGTTCTCTTCAGATTTAACGTATAAGAATTGTTATTTCTTGCGTTTCTGTGCTTCTTAGTTGTGGAGGAAAAATGAGAAAACAAAAAATTGACACAAAAACACTTATTTCTTTTGTTATGGTATTAAGCTTTATGTTTACTAATGCTTTTGCCGAAGAATTAGGTGTGCAAGAAGATCCAAGTGAAGAGACAGTTGCAACATTTGATGGTTCAACTTTAAGTGAGTCGAATCAGGTTTCGTCAGAGACAAGTGAGACAGAAACGAACGAATCTTGTGAGAACGATTCTAATGTTAACGAGTCCGAAACTAACGAAGAATTAACAGGTGTAGAAGGCTTTGTTACCAGATTATATGAAACTGTACTAGGAAGAAGTCCAGATGCTTTGGGGTTTGAACACTGGTGTAATTTGCTTCTTACAGGAGCAAGTGATGGCGGTAACGTAGCTAGAAGTTTTCTTTATAGTCCAGAATTTCTTGGTACTCATTATACCGATGAGGAATTTCTAGAGGTATTGTATAGAACATTTTTCGATAGAGAGCCAGATTCTGTCGGATTAACTACTTGGCTTGATTATATGTACAACAATAGAAATGTATATGGTGATCAGGTTCGTTCTCATGTATTAGAGAACTTCATTAATTCTCAAGAGTGGGCAAATGTAAGTTTGCAATATGGAATATGCTCTGGAAGTTCGCAGCAGGCTTCAATAATTGTTGAGAGCAATGATGGCGTTAATAGATTCGTCGATTCGCTTTATAATGACGTGCTTGGAAGAAACGGTGATAGACTAGGTATTGCAGATTGGACTTCAAGACTAGCTAATATGCAAATCAGCGGAAAAGAATGTGCATATGGCTTCTTCTATAGTCCTGAATTTATGATGAATTGTGAAAATCTTTCTGATGAGGAGATTATTGATATTTTTTATAGTGTTTTCCTTGATAGAGAACCAGATGAAGAAGGCTTCCAAAACTGGAGTAGTCAGATTGAAGGTTTATCAATTAGAGAGAAGATTGATATTTTGTTCAACGGCTTCGCAGATTCCGAAGAATTTAAGCAAAAGTGCTTATCCTATGGCATCTTAGCAAACTTTGTAGAATTTACTCCGCTTGCATCTCCATATGTAGCAGCGCTTGGCAGAGATTCTCTTGGTCAGGCTGCAATTGATTACATGGGAAGCTTGATTCCAAATGATTTGACTCCATATAGATATAAGTGGTGTGCTGATTTTGCTTTCGATATGATGTATCAGATAGATTATTATCCAGATATTAGTTCTTGGCCTGCTCCACGATACAACAATACTTATTGGAGATATTCTAGTGCATGGGCAACTGATGTATATAACATGGCGATGCAAACAGGTCAATATGATGCAGTTTGTGGCATTACTTTCGAATCCTATGATAACGATATTAGTGCTCAAGAGGCTAGGGATTCGTGTGATTTCTTAGTAGAGAATGGTCAGCCTGGAGACATTGTGTTCTTCTTCAATGCAGATAATTGTAGTGGCTTAGAGGGAACAATTCCTTCTAGTATGAATTGCTTCGAATATGTATGCGGACATGTTGGTTTCTATAATGGTGTAGTTAACGGAGAACCATATCTTACATATTGTAACGGTGAATATGCACTTCGTAGTTTACCTGCATATAGTTACTATTATGGAACAAATTCTTCCTCGACTCAGTATCGCTGTGCAGGTCAGATTATTCTTCGCCCAAGATATAATGTTGCTGCATTCTCTCTTGCGCTATGTACTAGAGATATGAATAATCATGAAATTCGTGTTGATGGTTCAGAATTTGCACTATATACAGACAGCGCTTGTACTAACTCTGTTGGTTCATTCAGTTCCACAGGTGAAGGTGAGCTCATCTCTTCAATCATCACGATTCGCGAGTGGGCAGGTTCAGATACTATTGCTAGTAGGCGCTTGTATTTCCGCCAGGAACAAGGCTATACGCACACTCTTGTTGGTGGTGAGTGGACTATGGTTCCTACTTCTACTCCGGTTGAGAACACCTATCAGCTAGACTTAAGATACGACACAGAGTCGCGAGTTCTT
>CALEFT010000010.1 GCA_937876985.1 uncultured Clostridia bacterium
CCGAGAAGGAGAATGGTCTGATTATCCACATCGCAAACGAGTTGCCTAACAACCTTACAGCAGAGTTCCACGCCGTAGTAAATCCTGCAAAGCGTCAGTCGTCGGCAAACAACCACACCGCAACCCACCTCCTCCACGCTGCATTGCGTAAGGTGTTGGGTACGCACGTAGAGCAGAAGGGCTCAATGGTGTCGCCAGATGTGTTGCGATTTGACTTCTCGCACTTCCAGAAGATGACCGACGAGGAGATTCGTGCCGTAGAGCGCGAGGTTAATGCGAAGATTCGTTTGAACTCTCCACTCGATGAAAATCGTGAGGCTACGCAAGAGGAGGCGCAGGCGGCAGGCGCAATGATGCTCTTCGGCGAGAAGTATGGCGACAAGGTTCGTATGGTACGCTTTGGAGAGTCTGTTGAGTTGTGTGGTGGTACTCACACCTCGGCAACGGGTAATATCGGTTTCTTCAAGATTGTATCGGAGTCGGCTATCTCGGCTGGCGTACGTCGTATTGAGGCCGTTACGGGCGAGAAGGCCGAGAGCGTTCTCTACAATGCGCAAGATATGCTCTCTAACCTCGGTGCAATGCTCGGCAACTCACAACTTATACCTGCTATCAAGCGTTTGGTTGAGAGCAACGAACACCTCGCAAAGGAGGTTGAGAATATGCAGAAGGAGCAGATTGACTCTTTGACAAAGCAGATTTTGGAGAATACGGTTGAGACCGACGGCATATTCTTGGTTACACGCAAGATGATGCGCGTGAGCGAGTTTATCAAGACTTTGGCTTACAATTTGCGCTCACAGAAGCCAAACCTCGTATTTATTGCCGGTTCAGCGGTTGAAGGCAAGGCGACCCTTACCATTATGCTCGGCGACGAGATTGTTGAGCAGGGCGTAGATGCAGGTGCTATTGTTCGTGAGGCTGCGAAGGCTATCAACGGTGGCGGTGGAGGTCAGAAGTTCTTTGCTACCGCAGGTGGTAAGAATCCTGACGGCTTGGCAGAGGCGATAGAAAAGGCTAAAAGCCTTATCCTTAATAGCGGAAGTGCCAATTACTGCACGTGTTACACCGAATTCTTCAATCCAACGCTTGATAGTGTCCATATTGCGAATTCCGCCACCAGTCTCAACCTTAAGCCCAGTATTAAGTGCGATTTCCTTAATAATCTCATAGTTTGTTGGCACACCAGACTTCGCTGCATCTAAGTCTACAATGTGAATCCACTCGGAACCTGCTGCCTTGAAGCTTTCTGCCATCTCTAGCGGATTATCTGAATAAACTGTCACATCGTCGTACTTGCCCTGTCTTAGTCTTACGCACTTTCCTCCGAGCAAATCTACTGCTGGCAAAATATACATCGTATTCTCCTTATCTACTCTCCACGAGTCTTGCAAATCTAGTCAAAATCTGAAGTCCAACCTCGCCGCTCTTCTCTGGATGAAACTGCGTCGCAAAAACATTTCCGCGTTCAACTGCACAAGCGTACTTGATTCCATACTCGGCATATGCCGCTACATCGTCCGCATCAGCTGGCGCACAATAGTATGAGTGCACGAAGTAAACGAATTCGCCTTCCTTAAGAAGCTTACCCTTCACATCCACTAGGTTGTTCCAGCCCATCTTAGGCACCTTAAGTCCAGCCTCAACTGTCTTGTCTACATCGAAAAGCCTAACCTTCCCCGGAATCACACCTAGGCACTCTACATCAGCTTCACCTTCTGCATGCTCCTCACTCGTCTCGAAAAGCATCTGCATTCCAAGACAAATTCCAAGAAGTGGAGCCTTATTCTCTACAACCTTCTTTACTGCGACATCAAGTCCCTTAGCCTTAAGCGCCTCCATCGCGAAAGAAACTGCGCCTACACCAGGAAGAATTACTCCGTCAGCAGACAATACCACATCAGGATCCGAAGTAATCTTAGCTTCGCATCCAATGTAGTCAAAGGCCTTCTTTACCGAGGCCAAATTTCCCATACCGTAATCGATAATTGCAATCATCTAATTACTCAAGTTCCTTTCCAGTAAGCTTAGAGTAGCACTCCTTGTACTTTGCCTCTGTCTTCTTAATTACTTCCTCTGGAAGTGTTGGAGCTGGATATGTCTTATCCCAATCAAGTGTCTCTAGCCACTCTCTTAGGTACTGCTTATCGAAACTCTTCTGTGCTCTGCCTGGCTCATAATCTGCAAGATCCCAGAATCTTGAAGAGTCTGGAGTAAACATCTCGTCAGCAACTACGAGCTTGCCATCAATCTTACCGAACTCGAACTTTGTATCAGCGAGGATGAGTCCCTTAGTAAGAGCATATTCGGACACCTTCTTGTAAAGTGCAAGAGTTGCATCCTTAAGTGCCTTCGCATCTTCTTCTCCAACAATCTCAACGAGCTGCTCGTATGTGATATTGATATCATGTCCCTCATCTGCCTTAGTAGATGGAGTAAATAATGGCTCTGGAAGCTTATCACCCTGCTTCATTCCCTCTGGCATCTTCATTCCACCAACAGTGCCGTTTGCCTTGTACTCCTTAAGTGCAGAACCCTCAAGATATCCACGAACGATACACTCTGCTGGAAGCATGTCTACCTTCTTTACGAGCATCGAACGACCCTTGAGTTCCTCGGCATACTTATCAAGACCCATTGGATATTCCTTTGGATCTGTAGAAATTACATGGTTAGGAATTACATCCTTAGTAAAATCGAACCAGAATGCAGAAATGGAGGATAGAACCTTACCCTTATCAGGAATTAACTCGTCGAATACTACGTCGAAAGCAGAGATTCTATCAGTAACAACCATAAGGAGCGAATCTCCTAGATCGTAAACATTACGAACCTTTCCCTTAACAAAAACCGGCAAATCGATAAAGTCTGTATCTTTGATTAACATATTCTCGTCCTCCAAAAACAATCAATTAATATGTAATATGGCGCCACAACTTTGCACCATGAATTTTGATTATACAATAGCATCGAAGTAAATACAAAACAAAACTGATGCTTTTCGAAAGGGGAGTATTTGACTATTCTGCCTAGAAAAGCAAGAAAGGCCGAAGCTACTTAAAGCCCCGACCTTCTTATGCGTTTAATATTCGCGATTACATAGGATAAAGTGTTGCCGCATCCTGTCCGTTGATGAGGAACTTTCTTGTGTACGCATATGGAGTAAGGAAATAGAACCAATATCCATCCTGACCCTCGTTGCCGACCTCGATAAGATACTTAACGCCGTTCACCTCAATCTCGCCCCAGTAGTGCTGCCACTGATTACCGCCCACATAGCCACGGCGTCCCTGAATCAAAGTCACATCGTATCCGAGATAACTCATCATCTGCATTAGCGCACCATTATACTGCGCACACTGCCCAGTCCTGTGAATGAACGCCGAGGTCGCATAGCCGCCACGCGCATTTCCGTAATTTACATTGTAATGCAGCCAGTACATAGTGTATGCAACACAAGTCGCAGGCGACCAATCTGGATCAAAGTGCTGTGCCGCAAAAGCCGCGCAAGCATTCCAGTCAGCATCAGAAATTGTAACCTCAGTAGTTTTTGTAGTCGCAGTCTGAACATTCTGGAAAGTATATGTTCTCGTTGGATTAAGAGTAGTAACCTGATTAAGAATCTCGATACCACTGCTAGCTTCATAGCGATAGAAATCATAGAAGTCTAGATCAATAGAGCTTGCAGGAAGACTAATCGAGTCGCCGCAAATTACGCCAAACGAGCGACACTTATTAGCAAACTCTTGCGAATCCGCGAAGCCTCTGAATAAATCAGTAATGCCGCCTCCAAACTCCACAAGTGGAATCCAAGTCTGCGCTCCAACCGAATCCATTTCTCTATCAAGGAAAACGCGATAGAAAGTGTTTACCTTCTCCTCAGTAGTCATCTGCGCGAATCTGTTCGCAAACTCCAGGCTAAAGAAGAATCCATACGCAACCTGCTTTGCAGACATCGACTGAGAAGTAAGCTGGCTTGTCCAATACTCAAGGCCTAGAGCATCTGCTCCTCTACCAAGGCAATCCTCGTACAAGCTGTTTACAAAAGCAATCGTTCCCTCCGAAGGTTCTGGAATCTCACTTGCAACACCGTTTCCTCCAGACAAAATTCCAAAGCTTACGCATACATTTGCCCACTCAGTAGAATTTATGAATCCGTCCAAGATATTTGCTCTATCTTGACCTGCCTCTAACTGTCCTACCCAGTCCTCAAAACCTACTGGATCTGGGTCCCTATCGAAAAACACATTATATAGAATAGTTACATATTCTTCGTTTGATAAAGTCTTATTCTGAAACTCAGTACTAAACAAGAAGCCTTCTGCTACAGTAGCGCCATCCATCTTGCCGTAATATAGCTTTATGCACCAATAGTAGAAGCCCTCCTCATCATAACCTCTTCCTAATGCTACATTATATAGTCTAGAAACAAAGCCACCGATGCCCTCATCTGGACTAAACTCCATCGACCTAATTGGTTCAGTCGTCTGAGTAAAATTTCCTTCTGCATCAAGATAATAATAGTAAGTACCATCGTAATAGTACGGATCCTCGTATCCATCACCATCATTATCCAATGCCAAAACAATCGACGGGAAAATTGAAACGATCAAACTTGCTAATAGTAAAGAAGAAATAACTTTTGTTGCCCCTTTTCTCATGCTTTGTTCCTCCTTCATTTCTTCAAGGTCATTATTTGATATTTTAATTATAGCATGGAGGTTTTGTGGAAATCTAATCGCTATAATAACAATAAATGAATATTACTTTACGATAATGCTAGATATGATGGTTCGTACTGACGCTGAGTTTAACATACAATTCAGCGAACACCTCTGGTAGATGAAACGGTAGAAAATATCCGCGTTTTATCAACCGGTTTGTCTACCACACTAGATTCAACTAACTATGTCCCACAAAAACGTAAAGAGCCATATAACTAAGTATGAATGAACAAAATGAGCTGACCTATTAAACTAAGTCAGCTCATTCAAAATACATAAAATACATAATATAATTCTAGACGCTTACCATTTTGGTAATATCACCAATGCTTACAACTTACCAATTTGGTAATATCACAAAGCTCCCTTTGTAGAAGGAACAACGTCTCCAAAACGTGCATCGATGGAAACTGCCTCGCGCATTGCACGTGCAAAGGCCTTGAACATTGCTTCTAGCTTGTGGTGGTCGTTTGCGCCGTATGGGCAGCTTATGTGCAAAGTAATTCCAGCATTGAAAGCAACTGCACGGAAAAATTCTTCAGCAAGCTGTGTGTCGAAGGTGCCACACTTTTCGCCAAGGAAGGATGCGTCAAAGACTAAGTATGCGCGGCCAGAGATGTCGAGTGAGCATGTGCCGAGTGCCTCGTCCATTGGAACCGAGCTAAAACCATAGCGAGTAATGCCCTTTTTGTCTTGTAGTGCTTCGGCGATTGCCTGTCCCAAGCAGATTCCGACGTCTTCTACGCTGTGGTGACTGTCTACTTCGAGGTCTCCCTTGCAGATGATGGATAGGTCGAAGCCACCGTGACGCGCGATTGCTGTAAGCATGTGGTCAAAAAATCCGATGCCTGTGTCAATTGTGCTCTCTCCCTTTCCGTCTAGGTTGATAGCTAGCTCGATGTCTGTTTCCTTTGTCTTGCGTGTGATTTTTGCTGTGCGTTCCATGTCTTTTCCTCCTGCTTTGGGTCCTATTAAGCTTAGCCTTCTTCAAGAATTAGGTCGATTGCAGCGATTAGAGCCTGCATTTCTTCCATTGTGCCAATCGTAATTCTTAGGTATTTTGAGATACCCTCTTTGTTCCAGTGTCTTACCAGGATGTTACGGTTTTTAAGCTCCGTGTAAAGCTTTCCTGCATCCATTTTGTCCGTCGTCGTCCATATGAAGTTCGCCTTAGAAGGCTTCGTCGCAAAGCCAAGCTTAGAAAGCTCCTCTATCGTATATTCGCGAGTCTTTTTTATGCTTTCGACTGTCTTAATTAGATATTCTTCGTCGCGGATAGATGCCGCCGCAATTTGCTGCGCAAGTCTATCGATTGGATAGGAATTGAAAGAATCTCTAGCACGAACCAATCCCTCTATAAGTTCTTCGTTTGCAATCGCAAAGCCTACGCGAAGTCCTGCAAGGCTGTATGCTTTCGACGTCGTCTGAACTACAATCAGGTTCTTATAGTATGGCACAAGTGTCGCTGCCGACGCCTCGTCGCCAAAGGCCTGGTACGCCTCATCGATCAACACTACCGTATCCTTGTGCGCTTCGAGAATTTTCTTGATATCGTCAAGAGTTATCGCCATCGAAGTAGGCGCGTTCGGGTTTGCAATTGCGATTCCTGCAACTTGGCTAGCATCCTTTTCTACAAAAGCGTCCACGTCCACACCCATGTCTTCGCGAAGCGCCACCGGTTCAAGTGCTACGTCGTAGTTCTGGGAATAGACTGGATAGAAGCTGTACGAGATAGCTGGAGCAAGCACCTTCTTGTCAGTATTTCTCTCTTTCTCGAAAAGCGTCTGCCAACAAATCGCAAGCACCTCGTCAGAGCCATTGCCGACAAAAACATTTGCTGGCTTTAAGTCGTACTTTGCTGCAACCGCTTCCCTGATTATCTGAGCGTCAGTATTAGGATACAAACGAAGACTATCCAAATCGAAATTCTTCATCACTTCTTCGCACTTCGGAGAAGGCGGATATGGATTCTCATTTGTATTGAGCTTTATCACCTTAACATTGTCAGCAGGCTGTTCCCCTGCGACATATGGCTTTAGTTCTTTTGTTTTCTGATTCCAAAAACTGCTCATATTTGCCTCTATCATCTTTTATCTTTTGTTTTATGTCTTTGTCGTTATTTCTTTTTTATCCGCCGCCTTTTATGAACTTTGGTTTTCCTTTTCGAAAAAGCTTAATTCTCAAAGCGAACTCTGATTGCAGATGCATGACACTCTAAACCCTCGCTGTCTGCGAATTTTGCAACGTCCTTATAGCAGTCGCGCAAGGACTCTTCGTTATAACGAAGCACGCTCATTTTCTTGTAGAAATCGCCCGTGTTAAGCGGTGAGAAAAAGCGCGCCGTGCCAGATGTTGGCAATGTGTGATTTGGGCCAGCGAAGTAGTCTCCAAGTGGCTCTGGTGTGTAATTTCCTACGAACACTGCCCCTGCGTTGTTGATGCGGCCAAGCACCTCGTCCTCGTTCTCAACGCAAAGCTCCAAGTGCTCTGGGCAAAGCTCCTCGCTAAAATCAATTGCCGTATCGATACTGTCACAGCTAATGATTGCGCAGTAGTTTTGCAAGGACTGCTCCAAAATCTCTTTGCGTAGGCTAGTTTCAGACCTTCTGTCAACGGCCTCGTAAACGGCCTTCGCGAGCTCCTTTGAAGTAGTAAGCACGATTGCAGAAGCGATTTTGTCGTGCTCTGCCTGAGATAGCATATCTGCTGCAACAAACTCTGGATTCGCACTGTCGTCAGCGATAATCAAAATCTCAGATGGGCCAGCAAACATGTCGATGTCAACCTGCCCGTAAACCATTCTCTTTGCAGTATTTACAAAAATATTTCCAGGACCGCAAATCTTGTCTACGCGAGGAATTGTAGCCGTTCCATACGCCATAGCAGCGATAGCCTGCGAACCACCAACCTTGTAGATTTCTGTGGCGCCTGCGATTTTCGCTGCAGCAAGAATAACTGGAGCGATAGTGCCGTCACGGCGTGGTGGCGTACAGAAAACAATTCTCTCTACACCCGCAACCGACGCAGGAATTACGTCCATAAGCACAGTCGAAGGAAGCGGAGCAGTACCGCCTGGCACGTAAACGCCGGCAATCTTAAGAGGACGCACACGAACTCCAATCTTCGAGCCCTTAGCTACCTCCATCATGAAGCCTTCTTCCTTCTGCCTCTCGTGAAAAGCACGAATATTCTTAGCCGCCTTCTTGATGACGTCGAGAAGTTCCGGATCTTCCGCCTCAATCGTCTTGATTGCCGCATCGATTTCCTCGCTAGTAACCTTCATCGTCTCCGGTGTTAGCTTCGCGCCATCGAATTTCTCTGTATACTTGAGAACCGCCACGTCACCGTTTTGTCTAATATCGTCAAGAACCTCCGCTACGATGGAATTTACATTAGTCAAATCCATCTTGCCTCTCATTCCGAGTTCTTCGCAAACCTGCTTTAGGTTCTCACTTGTTCCTTCCAAAAGCTTACACTTCATATTTTTACTCCTTGTAGCAAACATCTTTGTAAAACTTGATTTGCAGCTGTCACTACTCGCCTGCAAATCATGTATCCATTACTTGTTACTTGTTGTTTGCTTCTTTCTCCAATTCTTTTCTTAATGCCTCAATCATTGGCTTTATCTCGTTTGCCTTCATGTTCATCGACACTCTATTTACAACTACTCTCGCAGAAATGTCTGCGATAGTCTCAAGAACATCAAGTCCGTTCTCATGTAGAGTTCTTCCCGTCTCAACAATGTCTACGATTACCTCCGACAAATTGATAAGTGGCGCAAGCTCTACCGAGCCATGTAGCTTAATAATTTCTACCGACTCCTTCTTGTCTCCCTCGAAATAGCTTCGCGTAATATTCGGATACTTCGTACCAACTCTCTTGTTTGGGATAGTATCAAGCTTGCCCATGTACTCCACCGGTCCGCAAACGCACATTCTGCACTTGCCATAGCCTAAGTCGAGCACCTCATAAAGCTGACGACCCTCCTCAAGAAGAGTATCCTTTCCTACCACTCCAATATCTGCAACACCATACTCAACATATGTCGGAACATCCGCTGGCTTTGCGAGAATGAAACGAAGTCCCTGCTCCTTGTCCTCGAGAATCAGCTTTCTCGACTTCTCCTTAGCTGCAGTACAATCGTAGCCAGCCTTCTCTAACAACTCTATCGCCTGCTCTGCGAGGCGTCCCTTTGATAGTGCTATTGTCAACATTTCTTTTTCCTCTTTCTATTTGTTGTAGGCCTGATGCTTTTCGAGCAAGAAGGCGCTTAAACCTCATCAATAAAAACTACTACGTCAATCTCGTTTTTGCTAGCAAACTCGTCTAGCTGCTCATGCGACAAATTGTTCACATCCAAAACCACGATAGTGCCCTGCTCGCGAAGGTCCTGTGCATACTTAATCGCGCCAGCTCTTGCGCCCTCAACGCTATTGTCGTAACCAACAATAACTTCGACCTTTGGCTCTGGCATCGAAGTGCCCTGACGCATAAGCGCAGTCATCACAAGCGACAAGCTCATCGAGAATCCTACAGACTCAAGCTCGCGCCCAAAAGTCTTCATCACATTATCATAGCGACCGCCGCTAACAATCGGGAAGCCGACCTCATAAGTAAAGCCCTTAAAAATCATACCCGTATAATAATCAAGGCTTCCTAGCAAGCCAAAGTCCACCGTCACATACTTCGCATATCCGTACTCGTCAAGAATCTTAAGCACTTCCGCGATATTCTTAAGGGCCGCAATCGCACCCTCGTCGGCAACACGCGCCATCAGCTTGTCAATAACCTCCTGGCCACCCTGCAGCTCAACGAGCATCAAAATCGTCTCCTTATCAAAATCGCTCAGCATCAACTCGCGCGCAATTCTATCCAAGCTAACCAAGTCCTTGCTATCAATCGCATCCTTGATCGATTCCGCCTGCTTCTTGCTTACACCAAGCTGCCTCATCACTCCCTCGAAAAGCTTCACCTGACCAATAGAAATCTGTAGGTCATTTACTCCGATAGCAAGACACGCCCTAATCGCAAGCGCAATAACCTCGGCCTCCGATAACGAACCACTCGCACCAAGAAGCTCCACGCCAGCCTGAGTAAACTCGCTTTGCTTTCCTCCACCAATCTGGTCGAATCTATACATATTCTCAATATAGCAAAGTCTAAGCGGAGGATTTACATCCTTCATAATTGTCGCAGCAAATCTAGCAGCAGGAATAGTGCCGTCATATCTAGCACTAATCAATCTACCCTTCTTGTCAACTAGCTTATAAAGCTCTTCGGCATCAACAAAGTCTCCATCAGTATAGACATCCATATATTCAATACCAGGAGTCTCAATTTCTTTATATCCATATGTAGTAAATAGCTCACGAAGCTTTTCTTCGGACTCCTTCTTGAACTTGCACATTCCTGGCATTACATCACAAAAACCATCAGCCGTATAAAATCTATTGTTTCCCATCGTTGTTATATCCTTTCATACTTATACATATTGAATTGTACTACTGCCGCTTTTCAAATACCATTGCACTGCTATTACAAAATTAAGTCCTTTATTCGTCCTTATGTTTTGCACTTTGCTTTCTAACTAATTGATTTGGTTGTGCTTAGTACAACTTGTTATGTTATGTTATGTTTTGGTGCTCTGTTATGCTTGCACTTTAGTGCTTTAATACTTTAATGCATTAAAGTATTAAAGTGAACACAGAGAATATACACTCTCGTGCACGTTAAGTCAATAGGAAGTTTTGCTGCTGTGCGATTTCCTTTGGAGCTTTTATGGAATATTATTAGCATGTTGTTTCAAGAGTGCCTCGTCAACAGTTTTGTCAACAAAAACGGACATCAAAAGGGTATCATTTTTATCAATGGCTTGAATGGGCGGATAAGGCGGGTAATCTAATATGTCATCAAAATAAACCTCTCTACACTTGGCAAGATAAAGCCGGTGGGTATTCGATTCAGGATTGTTCGGGAGCTTTATTCATTAAGAGGATTAACGGCGATTATTATAACGTTGTTGGCTTGCCTGTTAGCAGAGTGTTCAGAGAACTACGAGAGATTAGAGCGATATAGAAACCAAGGGGATTCAAGTGTCGGCATGGCTCATTTATACAATTTTCGAAGTTGTAATTTTAAAAAATCAGGGAAAGTCCTCTTGTGTAAAGGTATATGTTGTGTCGTAATTTCTATCAAGGCAGATAGTCAAGGTAAATTCATCAAGGTTATACACACAGGACCACTCCGTGCCTATCACTCCGTCTTCCTGGTTCCAGCTTGCATCGGAGGCAACTTGCATAGCCTCGTTAGTTGTGAGAATACCATTTTCAGCAGCAAGCCATTCCTTGATTGTATCATATCTGTTGCATTGCCACTCGGGGTCGTAGAACTCGTTATGGCTCATTACATCATTTGTGCAGGCGGTATCCTCAACGATAAAGGTTTCGTCATCTGTCCATTCGACAATGACTGACCGGCCTGATTTATCTGTGATAAACAGGTGATATGAGCAGGAGAGGAAAGAATGTATATCGTAATTTCCCAGTAGGGTAATTGCTTCATCCACGGTTGCACAGTTGTCGAGAATACCTCTTATTGCAGCAAAGATAAGCAGGTCAGATTTGCCATTGTCCTGATGAACCTCGTCTATGTCAAGCTCTAAAATCCCCACGCCCAAGCCTGCTTCGTTGATACCGTCCATAGTAGCGTAAGGTGCGGCAAGCATAAGTACTTTGGCAGGAAGTGAATTTCCGTCAAGTCCGTTTTGGGTTCCTATGTCGAAGAAGGTAAGGTCGGTTACACCATAAGAAGCGTATCCGTCCTCAGGGTCAGTGTAAAATACAAGGACGTCGGTTTCTTTATAATCAAAATTTCTGCCGAAAAGGTGCTGTCCCTCAGGGGTTGTGGCAGTAAAGGCAGAACAACCGAAATTGTCCATATCAAGTTCTATAGGCAAACCAAAGAAATGCTCTTTGGCTATCCATTCAAGAAGCTGGTCAATGGTGCTGATATCTGCGTTAATAAACTCATTGCCTTTGTAGTCATAGTGACAGGTCATCATATAGAAGCCGTCTGAAATTTCTGTTACTGAGGACATGGTTCTGAATTTGCCTATAGAAAGAATAAGCAAAAATATTACAGGAATGACTATAATTGCAGTAAAAACAATTAGGAATTTTTTACGAAAAAGGATTACGAGAGTTGCAAAAACAGCAACTGCCATAAGGGCACAGCCAATCCATATGTAATGTTTGCCGTATGTATCAGGCATAACCTCAATATAGTAGGGTGAAATATTGGCAGGGAGTTGTGTGAAGGCTTCCACGTCGATAATGCCTTCCATATCTTGGTAATTTTCTTCCAGGTAATTATGATAATTAGTAACACCGAGTGATAATTGTTGGGTAATGGCATCGTTGTTTTGGCGCACGATGCCATTAAAGTGTAATGGCATGTCTTCACTGTAGTTGCCTGAGTTCATTGCCTGTTCATAGGTGGCGAGAGTACTTTTGGGTATTTGGAACCCCATTACCATTAATGAGTCCTCGCCTTCACTACCGACTACCATTAAATCATATTTGTCAACATTGGTGCTATACATAATCATATAAAATAATGCACCATTTTCCTGTTCGTTGGCATAGGAAATATCGTTATATATATCAACGCTGAAGGTTTTTCCTACGTCTTCGTCAGTAATATTGAACGGGTCAAGACGGGGGGAAGTCTGTATGTTACCGCTGTTTAAGGATGCTCCCACAATAGCTGTGATACAGCCTGCCAGAAATAGTAATGCGGTAATCATAAGTGGTATATATTTCTTCTTCATTTTGTTAAACTCCTCACTGGATATGGTATAATAGAGTTGCTAGAAACTAAAAACCATGCATAACTTCAAATTTTAGCATTTTTCATCCGCTGAATAGTTTCTTCAACCGAAATACATTCTGCAAATCTTCCCGGCCACATAAATTCATTATAGTATTTATAAGTATTCTCTTTGTCCATATATGGATTATCAAAAGTAGTATTTGTTCCCTCTGGGATAATTACCTTGAGCCCCATTTCAAACGCAGACTTTATTGTGGCATCCATACAGAAGTTTGTTAATAATCCTACGA
>CALEFT010000011.1 GCA_937876985.1 uncultured Clostridia bacterium
TTATCGTAGTTTTTCATGCTGGATGGTGCCGTGTTACCTTGCTAACTTGCACGAAAAGTACGATAAAAAAGCAGTTTTTAGTTTTTTATCGTAGTTTGAATGAAATAAAGCCTTGAGAAGCGCGTGTCTATCTACGATAAAAATGTGATTTTTCAATTCTTATCGTAGTTTGAGCCTTGAAGAGGGCTTCTGGCCATCGTTATGACTACGATAAAAATATGATTTTGAGATTTTTATCGTAGTCCATCTTTTTGTCAGTCTTCAATTAATCTAAGCTAGACGCTCCACTCATATAAAAATCGCGATTTCAAGTATTTATATGAAATTGACTTTATTATGACCACCAAACAGCAAAAAAGAAGATGCCCCAAAGCAAATCAAGTCACTTCTGAGACATCCTCTCTCATATTTATGTGAACCGAAAAAGACTTACCATTTCCAGTCGTCGAAGAACCTGGTCGTCTTCCCCCTGACAGACTCACCTTTGGTCTTCAAATATTCATTCGTTGCTGCGATTGCAATGAGAATTGCACCAACAACAAGGAGATAAATCCACCACTCGATGTCGTTCAAGAAAAGATTTGTAATGTAAATCGTTAGACCTAGAAGACCAGCGGACGAGATTAAGAACCAACGCTTCTGCTTTATTACAAATGACAAAACCAAGATAGCAAGTGAGACAACGAGTACAATTATTGTATTCATAAGTGTCTGCACTGCAAGTGCGTCGAAGATTAGGACGCAGTATGCGGCAATGTAGATGAATGAGCTAATATTGTTTGCATATTTGTCGAGCTTAAATCGCTTCCAAAGAAGGTCGACGATAAGACCAAGCAACGCAATAAGCGCAACAGTGATTTTCCATGTAATCATCTCATTCGAGAAGGATAGGAATGGTCGAACAGCAAGAGCGATGGCAAGTGAAATGCACGCGAGCGCTGTAAAAATCGTGTTAGTAAGCTTCTTGTGTCCAGACCTAATTATATTCGCGAAGAAAACTGCAAGTGTTAGATAAATCATGAAGTCAAAATGCTTATTTAATAGGCTGAACAACACTAAGCATGACAAAATATTCAAGTTGAAAATATCCACCTGGAACGACGGTAGTCGATTCTTGCCAAAGAGTGTTGTATTAGAAACGAGCTTGCCTCCAAAGAAGAATCTAGACAAGAGCACGTATGTAACGACAAGCACAATTCCAAGTAACAAAGCACCGGACACGCTAAGCCTATCAACTAGCGCAATTGCGACTAGAAGGCCACAGAAAACCGCGTGTAGGTTTGTTAGCGAAGTTGCCGACGATATCAAGACAAGTACGAACGCAATTGATGCAAAAATGTATGGTAACAAGTCGACGAACAAGTTGAATGGTTCGTCTGGCGCATACACACTAAATTCGAGCAACAGCAACGAGATAAATCCAATGATTACTGCCGCTATCTCATAAAGCACCTTTCCTACGCGTACACTTAGTCGATTTGACCTTACGAGACCAATCACTATCGCAATTAGTGCGGAAACGATAGCGATTGCTGTGCAGAATAGTCCGCCATACTCGACGATGTTACTAGCCCTGTCGATTGACCAAACAGTAATTAGTACGCTTCCCAAAACGGCTGCCGCGTAGGACGCGAACTTTCCTCCCTCGAAAAGCAGCCAGCCAGAAATCACAAGCAGAGTGAAGAATATTACGATCTCAAGCAAAGCGCTTGCGCCTTCGAGGTAGTGGAAATTTGTAAACAAAGCCATATTCGCTAGAAGATAGCCAGAAGAAATCCATGACATATTTACTATCATGTCCACTAGCTTGTTGTTGCAATTTGTGTTGTCGCTGATGCGGCCAATTTTGCCTTGGTACAACAACTCAACAACAAAGACGAGAGCGCCTAGAAGCGAAGTTGCGATGTAGTAGTGCAACGCACCAACAAACGGGTCTCCCCAGAAGAAAAGCGTAACGCCAGCAACCACCGCGGACACAAACGACTCGATTCGAGTACCATACAAAACCTTCCAAACCATGATTCCGATTAGAACAAATAAGCCTACAATTTCAAACGCGATGTGGAACGCGATGAACACATCACCCAACAAAAACACGAGTGCAGAGAGTACGACGCATACCGAGGCTAGCCAATCGGACTTCAAGTCCTTCACGAATGTGTACACAAAAATCAAGGAAATGAACGATAGCAGCAATACCAACATAGAAATGTCGATAGGCTGTTTTACGACAAGCGTGATCAAAGCGGAAACGCATATAGCGAAAAGCACTGCCGGAATTCCAAAGAGTGCTTTGTGGATGTTTTTCGAGATGGAGTCAGAAGAAAGCTTCGCGCCAAGGAAGTAGATAGTACCTTGAATAATGCTAGCTACCATTACGAGCGAATAGAAGAGCACCTCGGACGCGCCTGGAGGAGCCATTACTAGGCCAAATAGCGAAATGAGCGCGAATGACGAGAACGTAAACTCGGCTGCCTTCGACTTGATTTGCGTGATGAAGAAGTACGCGAAGAAAAGAGCCGCTGCGAGCACGAAGTCACAGAATAGGCGCGTAGTGTATGGGATTTTTATCATGAACGTGGAAACCACTACAATGTAAAGCGCTGCCACGAGCACTGCATTGAGAACCTTGTAGAAGGTAGACTTCTTATAAGCGAGGTAGACTATGTTCTCGGCAAGCAAAATCAAGAGAGTCGCGACCATGAGTTTTGGGTAGCTAAACTCCACAAAGTACGATGAGCCAAGGAGCTCGAGCGTGCAATATGCAAAATATGCGCGGAACGCGAAGATTCCGATGCGAACTGCCTTGAGGCTTCCAAACATATCCGCAAGCAAGTCCTTGCAAAGTGCATATACTGCGCTGAACAAAACGCCGCTAATCGCAAACGCGAGGCACACTGGTTCCCGCGAGAATGGCGCTGTAGGAAATACGACATCCCAGACAATTCTGACTAACTGCGTAACAAATAGCAGGGTCGACATAAGCGACGCGTAAAGAGCGAGGATGCCCATGATTTTCTGGCTATAAACCTTCGAGCCGAACACGAACAGTGCTGCTACAAACGCAAACATTAGCGCGAGGACAAGCATTCTGCCTGCGCCGACAAAAGAGAACCACTTGCCGAACACCGCGAACTCTCCTACGAGAATCATCATGATGACAACGAAGCCCGTGCCCAAATAGTAGAACGAGGCCGAAGTTCCGCTAAGATTAAGTCTTCTCTTGAATACAGAGGCGAATCCGAAAAACACCGCTGCCGCGATTCCCATAATTCCAACCTTTACAATGTCTGCGACGTCCGCCCAAATTGCGGAGCAGAACACGATACCGGCAACGATGATGAACGCTGCACCGATAGCAAGCAAAATGTTAGAAGGGGTAAAGAGTTCCTTACGGCGACGAGCCTTTTCGGCCTTTCTTGCACGATACTCTTCTTCTCGTTGCTTCATAGCAATTTCACGGTCAATAGCGTTTGTCTCGCTTGTTCCATCAACCGTATTGGATGTACTTGTTGCTTCTTGGCTTTTCGCGCTAGGCGTGTTTGCTGAATCTGGCATAGTTTGCTGATTTGCCATTTGGCCCGCACGCTTGGACTTATTGAATTCGACAATCATTGGATTCGCTTCGATTTTCTCGCTAATCCTAAGCAGATGCCTCTCCTTGTCAGTGATTCGCTCGCGCCTATGAAGCTCGTTAATAAAGCGCTTATAATTCTTGTTAGAAGAGCGAAGTGAGAGGTCTATTGGCACTAACACGATAAATGCTATCAATAGAGCTACAACCAAAAGTTCCATATTAATCCCTTACCTTTCTCTCGAAGCATTCTACTTCTTCGACCTGCACGGCGTTTGCCGGTGTAGCGTTTGCCTTCGCGGCGACTACCGATGCAGCATGCACCTATGCCGAATCTAAGTCTAATGCTCAAGATTGTTCAACCCTCAAAGCCTTTATATCATATATATGTGATTAAGGTCAAATTTCATTATTTCCTGTGTCGAGAAAGTGATATTGGAAATCGGCATTATTGAATACTGTTATTCAAACCATAGCCTCTACCAATCAAGCGACTTTACTAGTTTGTCTCATAAAAACATTCATAACAAAAATAGCGGAAGCTAACCTCCGCTATTTCTCTAATATACTGTTTGTCTACTTAATCTAACAAGAACCAACAAGGATTAACAAGTAGCGCCACAAAGCGCTAACTGCATTACAAATTAAAATACTTCGCAAACTCTGCTGGATTTGGGATCTTGCTAAGCTCAGAGCACTCTGCGCGCTTAAGCTTAATGAAGTTACTAATGAGCTCCTCTGGGAATACTCCGCCAGCTGTAAGGAAGTCGTGATCCTTCTCGAGAGCATCAAGTGCGTCCTCTAGACGTGTTGGGAGCGAAGATAGCTTTGCCTTCTCTTCGTCAGACAAGTGGTATAGGTTCATGTCATATGGGCCCCAACCATTCTCGTGTGGGTCAATCTTGTTCTTGATGCCGTCTAGTCCAGCCATGAGAATTGCAGCATAGCATAGGTATGGGTTGCAAGTAGCATCTGGGTTACGAAGCTCAAAGCGACGGAGGTTTGGTGTTTTCGCATATGCTGGGATACGAATTACTGCGCTTCTGTTTGAAGTCGCATAACCTACTGTTACTGGTGCCTCGAAGCCTGGAACCAAACGCTTGAAAGAATTCGTGCTTGGATTAGTAATCGCGCAAAGAGCACTAATGTGCTTCAACAAACCACCCATGAAGTAGTGTGCCTCTCGGGACAAATGTGAATATCCGTCGTCGTCAGAGAACACTGGCTGCCCGTCCTTCATGAGAAGCATGTGAACGTGCATTCCGTTTCCTGCCTCACCATATACTGGCTTTGGCATAAAAGTAGCAACCTTGCCGTACTTAAGTGCCGTGTTCTTAATAATGTACTTGATCATCATTGTAGCGTCTGCCATCTTGCTCATCTCTCCGAGCATTGGCTCAATCTCGAACTGTCCTGCAGCACCAACCTCTGGGTGATGGTACTTAATCGGAATTCCAGCGTCTTGCATTAGGAGGCACATTTCGGAGCGGCACTCGTATGAAGTGTCGAGCGGCTTTGCGACATGGTATGCCTTCTGGTGCGGAACAATCACGCCATGTCCCTGAATATCAGAATTCCAGTATGCCTGGTCTGCATCCACGTTCACGCCAATCTGATATGGCTCTACCTTCCAGTTTACGTCATCGAACAAATGGAACTCGAACTCTGGCAAAATAATCATCTCATCAGCGATTCCCTCGTCCTGCATGTACTTTGTCGCAGCCGCCACAATATTGCGTGGGTACTGCGCAAGCGGTCTATTCTCTGGGTAGTCAATAATCATCGCGTTTCCAGTAACAGAAAGCGTCGGAATCTCACAAAAAGGATCCACCAGCGCCGTCTCAATGTCCGGAATAAACACCATGTCACTCTTCTCTACCACCGCATATCCATAGTTAGACGCATCAAATCCAATACCATTCTTTATCGTATTCTCATTGAACTGACTTGCCGGAATCGTAACGTGTCTAAACTGTCCATTAATGTCGACAATCTTAAAGTCGATCATCTTTATGTCGTTGTCCTTAATTAACTGCATAAACTCTTCAATAGTAGCTGCCATAATTCTCCTTCGACCTCCTCGAAAAGCATAATAAATTCTTCCCTTCTAGCATAATTCAAACGCTCAAAAAATCAACATTTTTTTGTCAAAGAAAATGTGTATAGGCAAAATACGATAAAAATCTCAAAATCACATTTTTATCGTAGTCCTACCGCTAGCTAGAAGCCCTCTTCAATGCTCAAACTACGATAAGAATTGAAAAAACGCATTTTTATCGTATAAAAACACGCTCCTTCAGAGGCTCTATTTCATTCAAACTACGATAAAAAACTTAAAACTGCTTTTTTATCGTATTATTCGTGCAAGTTAGCAAGGTAACACGGCTCCATCCAGCATGAAAAACTACGATAAAAATCAAGAAAATCAATTCTTATCGTAGTCAGCCTCTACAAATAGGCTCATTCTTGATAAAAACACTACGATAAAAATCAAAAAAATGAATTTTTATCGTAACTCAAGCGAATTTACAAGCAATAAACCGCTGCTCAAACTACGATAAAAATCTCAAAAACACATTTTTATCGGTAGCAAAGCATCATCATCAAGTCTTTTTAGCCAAAAAATACATGTATTCAGTAGCAAATTGTATCTTAGTCGCATTGAAGCCTTCCTCGCGTGGGAAAAGAAAATACGTGTTATCTAAAGTAGATAGCGTGATGCATTGACCGCGACCTCGGTAGTCGTATTCTGTGTGAACGGAGAACATCGAGGCTGGTGAGAATCGAAGCGTCCTATTAACTGTCCGTGTTACATCTGCCTTAATATGCGATGTCGAAGATAGCGGCAAAGATGGCTCAGGATCCGCGAAGTCCGTAAATTCAAGCGAGAAACCGTTTTGGTCATGAACAAGATGTCCTACGCCGTGCGATATGAAGTTAACTGCATTTGGAAGAGCTTCAACATCGACATATGTATCAAGGCGGTAAGTTCCAGCATCAATTTCTGCATGGACTTGGGCACGTTGCCATTCGTACCAATCTGGAATGTGCGTAAAGATAGCTTTTGGGGAGCCCAAGGCGGCAAAGGAGGCATCAGAGGAATTGGAATTTCCGTTTGTAATTAGACGTAGCTTGCCATTTGTAGAAAGCTCGTACTTTACACCGCAGGATTCGCAAAACAGCGTAGCACCAGAAGAACGCATAGTGAAATCTTGGTTGCAATGCGGACAGCGATATAGAACTTGGTGAAGGCCCACAGCGCGGAACTTGTCAGCAATCTGCATGCCAGTTTCTTCTTGGTAGCGATATTCGTCGTAGGTTAGATATGTACTGACGCGTTCCTTGATTTGCTCAAGCGACAGCGTTTTTATCTCTTCGGCTGTGATGATTTGGGCAAGTTCAGCCTCTAGTCGAACTCCGCGGCGCTTTTTTGTGTTCCAGATTGGAGACTGAAGATAGTTGCCGTGCATTTGGATTCCAACGACTGGAACGGAGCAAGACTTGAGCATCTTGGCAACAGAGTCTGGCAGATTCGAGCTCGTTCCAACGTTTGCATATCGCGCCTCAGGGTAGATGACGAGAATGCCGTGGCGATTAAGAACGCGGCGAATGTTACGAACGAGAGCTAAGTCGTTTACGAATTTGCGCGTACCAAGGCAGCCAAACTGGCGGTAGAGCCACTCTCCAAAAGCCTCGAAGCCCTCAAGTTCGGAGACATAGTTTGCTCTATGCGGGAAAAGCGCGAGAGGCGTCACATAGAAGTCGGTCCACGAGTGATGTGTACCGAGCACGATGTATGGTGGTTTTAGGCCATCCATGTTGCGTTTTGTGATGCGCAAGTGTGTGCCTAGGGTGTTGACCCAGGCATATAACCAGAATAGTGGAGTCATGAGTAGATTTTGCTTCGGCGGCACTCGGTAGCGGTCGAATGGAACGCGGTTAAGTGGCACGAATTTGCGTGTTGTGAGCGTGCTTTTCGAGATGGTAGCGGAAGTTGTTCGGGGGTGCTTTGGAGAGGTTTTCATTAGATTGTGATGTCCTTTCTGTCTTGGAGCAAGTAGCGGCGGACTGGTGGCACGAGGCTTAGGCCGAAGTAAAGTGCACCCGTCGCAAGGAACGAGAAGCCTGTCGGCGTTAGGTAAAATAGCGGCATGATGTGAATCTCGCCTGACACTGGATTATAGATTAGAAGCGACATTATTATGCCGAAGACGATGCAGAGGAGTCCGACGATGTTGAAGCCGCGTGTGTACTCGTAAGCGGTGTGGCCCGCTAGGTCGAATGCGGAGCGGATCGAGAATTTTTGGCGCCTTACGAGGAAGAAGTCGACGAACAAAAGTGCCGCAAGTGGCGCATAAATGCACGCGCTGATAGTAAGGAACGAGCCAAAGTAGTCGATGATTTTGCCCCAGACACAGAGCACTGCGACATATGCGCCGAGGATTAGAATGAGCGTCGAATAGGATACGCGAGCAAAGGAGGTTTTGAGCATGACGCCGTAGATGTAGGAGCCGACTGCCTGCGTACCGATGTTTGCGAATGCGACAAGTAATAGTGAGCTTAACGCGAGTGCTGGGACAGACAAGGTCGCGAGCATCAGGGTCGGATCGTCGATCATTTCGCCAGTCACATACTGCATCGCGATAGACATCACGGCGCCAACGACGACAAAAAACGAGCCAGACAAACCCTGACCCAAAACACCTGCCCAGAAGCCTGCGCTCTCACTTCGAGTCAAGCGTGGAACCTCTGCCATGCCGCCAACCAGCGTAATTACGAAGGCAAAATTCGCCTCAATCGAGATGATGTATGGGACGATGCTCACCTCGCCTTCAGGGCGCACCGGCGCGTACTCCCAGATGACGTCGAACGGCACAGAGCTAAAGCCGACCACGACGACGACTGCACCAAGCGCGAGCAGAAGCGGCACTAGAAGGCGCGTCGTCCAGGTAATGGCGCCAATGCCTTTGTATGCAATCGCGGTACCAATCACGACACACAAAATCGCGAGCACCACATGCATCGACGAAGGCACCTCGACTCCGAAAAGCGAGGCCAAATTCCCCATCGACGAGGCAAATAAATCCGCGCACACCGCGTACCATGGATAATTGATGATAATTATCACGACGGTCATCAGCACGACGCCTTTTTTGCCAAAGACGCTTCTAAGCCAAATCCAGATATCAATGCCATATCTGACCGACAAAATTACTGGCAACTGATAAATCGCGAGCATCAAAATCGCGCCAGCGAACGCACCTATCAGAAGCTGCTTAAAGCCAACAAGCGTTGCAAGATAAGTTCCCTGCGTATAGCTCCACGTCGCTATGCAGTATCCCGACAGCACAAGCAAAGCATCCCAGAAACCATACAATTTGTCTTTCGTTAGAACTGGCGCGATGCCGAACACCGCTTCCCTTGCAATCTGGTTTTCGGTCTTGCTACCCGCTGTCTTGCTACCCAAGTCCTTATTTATCGAATCTTTATTACTCATATCCACCCTCACAAGAAAGCACCAGCAATCACAAGCGCCAAGCACGCCAAAACCACTACAAAAGTAATGATGTAATCCCTCTTAGTAAACCTCTTCGGAAACACGTAGCCGTCATCTTCCATCACGCTAATCCGCGCTTTAATCTCGACGTCAACGTCACTTTCCAATTTTGATATTTTGTTCTCCTCGTTGTTCATATAGCCTCCACAGCACCCATCAAAGCTTCTTCCTATAAACCCTCGCGACCTCGCCATCTAACGACTTCGCCATCTGATATAGCTCGTATCCATACTTCTCATATAGCCCCACATGGTCCGTCGAAATATACGTAAACTCGTGCCCGTCCTCGCGCGCCAAGCCCTCCGCATAAGATATCAACTCGCCCGCGCATCTCCTGCCTCGGTACTCCTCGGACGTAAACACGAATCCAATCCACGGCGTTAATAGCGTCGGCTGCACGTCATCTAACGGCGCGTAAGTGCAAAACGACACAAGCTTCCTGCCCTCAACTAGCAGCAAAACTTGGGCACCTTCTCCACAGACCTCCTCGAAAAGCACCTCGCTCACCTCACAAGCCCCAACAGTAGCAGAACCAGTCGCAGTATTAACCGCCTCATCCTTCTTCCCACCCAAAAGCGAGAACAAGAAATCCCCAGCGCGCCATCCACATGAACCAATCAAAGAACGCCAATATATCTTATCTTCATCACCAAGGCTTCTATACTTCAATATCTCCATAGTGCTCTCCTCTTATCACATTTCCTTGTTACAAATTAGAATTTACACATTTTCCCAAATTTTCTAGTCAATCAACACGAATCAACACAAATCAACATCCACATCCACACAATGATAACATTATACAAACCTCTGCCTATTTAATATACACTCAATCACTCGGTCTGCAATCAAATCTCTATCACGCTTTGCATAATATTCAAGAAACGGCTCTATCACATCCTGTATTTCGACACGCGTTAACTTCGGAATATCAAGAACATTTCCATAAAGCGCACGCGCTGCATTCATCTGCCTACCAAAACTCGTATTAAAAGGCCGCGCAACAACCTCCTTGATAAGCCCACTCGGAGCTATATCCATCGGCGAATACATGACGTTCGACAACAAAGCCGCCCCATTATCAAAAATCGGACAATATTTATATTTCCCATCCTCTTCTATCACCGCAATATTATTCAAATGCCTATCATCATTAAGAAACAATGCATCTATCTCGAATAACATCGTCAAATACTTCGGAAAATCATCAAGTCCAGTAAACTCCGAAGTCGTCTCGGCTAAAAACTGTATTCTTTTCTTGTCGCTACTTAAGCTTGCAAGCTTATCCTTAAGCGGCATCCCCAAATGTCGCGAGAGCAAATGACTAATCGTAATTATCGACTGCCCCTTCTGAAGAAAATTCTCACTCGAACAACCAGTCCTCTCTCTTCCATGAACTTGGAGCTTCTCCATCTCATATCGAACAAAAGCAAATGGCGTCTCCACCTCTATATTGCTCTTCTCAAGCATAGCAGAAACCGCCACCTCCGAAAGCGCCTCATAGCCAAATTGGTCAAGCTTATACCACCTGTTCGTATCTTTGTCGAACCACTTCTCTTGGTTCCCCTTCGACGAAGTTTCAGCAATCTTCTCATCACTTACAAGTCTAATCGTCATCTATACCCCTCACACTTCAACCACTGGTCATCCTCTGCCATCCTGCCACTCGTCCTCTTCACTATCTCAAGCGGCTCGTATCTCTCAACGCCAATCTCATCCAAGTATTCCCTAATCCCAGCTCGCGCCCTCGGCACACATCTCTCCTCCAAAAACGCCAGAAAATCCTCCCAAGTCGGCGCCTCATTATTCCCAAACGCCGTCTTCACTATCTGGTCCGTTCTATTCTCCGCCACAATCCTTTTCTCATCAAAATCCGCAACTATCACCGTGCAAAGCCTCTCGCCATCATAATAATCCAGCTTCATAAGCTCATGCCCAAGCGCCCTTCCACGCTCCCAAAACTCCTGCGCACCAAGCCGCGGCGAGATCACAATCCTCTCTCCGTCAAACTCAATATCCATCGCCCTTCGCGACAAATCCAGCTCCTCGACCCACTTATTCGGAAGCGACACCTTATAGGTCTTCGCTCCCTTACCCGCAGTCCCGCCAGCCTTGCCAACAATCAATTTTGCTTTCCGTCTATCCATAACATCACCACACAAATTATGCCACATTCGTTACGAATATTCAAACTTCTCTACCCTTCTCGAAAAGCCTCCTCCACCTCAACAACACCACTTATTCCATCTACTCGAACCAAATCACCAGTCTCAATCACCCCTGATGCCAACTAGCAGCTAACAACCGCCGGTATCTTAGAAAAGAGCCTTAAAACTAAGCGTTTGAAGAAGAATCACGCCTCATTTACGAGCTTGCCTGATACGTGTTCTGGGATGAGCTCGTAGCAGAGTGTGGACTTGGCAAATTTTGAGATTTCAGATTCGATGTAGGCGTCGTCCGAGGTGAATTTGTGGCTAAGTTGGCGGTAGATTTCTGTCGCGCGGTCCTCGTCTTCGAGAGGCGAGATTTGTCCGAAGATTATTACGCTACTTACGTTAAGCGCCCACTCGTTCTCGCGTCTATAGCCAGTGTCATAGACGCAGAAGCACGCTTTGCTATTAGCACGGATGGCGTCGACCTTGTGGCCTTTTTTGCCACTATGGAAATATATGCGACCGGTAAGCTTGTCGTACCAGAAATTCATTGGGATGCCATACGGATAGCCGTTATCGCCATGGACGCATAGAACGCCGCGCGTTTCTTTGTCGAGGACGCGTGAGATTTCTTCTTCACTAAGACTTTGCTTCATGCGTGCCATTGGTCTGAAGTTTGGCTTTGTTGCTGATGAATCTTTGTTATTTGAGTCGTTAATGTCGTTTTGGTTGTTTGATGTGTTGATTGGTTTGTTGGTTGATGTGGTCATGCTGGTGTCTTCTTTCGATTTAGTATTCGTCTGGTTGCGGTTTCTTGTTTGTGATTAGATATTGCCAAAACTTTTCGAGAGAGTAAAGAGCAAATACAAAATACCTACCCCGCGAAGTTGAGCGAGATAGGTATTTGTTGTTTTGCTTACTTGTGTGATGCCACTCGCGATTACTTGAGGACCTTCACAAAAACAAGGATTGAGAGGACAATTCCAACTAGTGCGTAGATTCCAACGAGAGATCCAAGTAGAGAACAGATGATTCCTACAACTGGAATCTTCGATAGAAGACCAATGATCACGCCGCATACGATATCGATTAGGATATAGATGAGGATTGTGATGATGAATTTGGTTAGTGTCTTCGCGCCGAACGCGTGTGGGAAAAATTTCTTCAAAAAGTTCATGTTGAGAGCCTCCTACTATTGAATATTAGGTTTTCTCTGCTTCATATATTTGAATTATACTATTTCCCTATACCTTTTGTCGTGGTACGCCTGTCGCGAAAAGAGTGTTGTTTACAAAATGTTTAACTACGCTTATTCGTCGTTAGATGCATTACTGCTTTGTCTTATCAAGGATTCGTTTCTTAAGATTGTTTAGTTTTTTGCCATATCTACTTGTCATAAGCAATCCGGCTATCATTAAACCAACTCCCAGTCCTTCAGTCAGACTTACTAGATTTTGCATAAGTGGGTTAATAGAATAAATGCTTGTGTCTTTTAACATAACAGCCAAAACAATTAAAACCACAGCTATTATCTCACAAATGAATATGCGCTTATTGTATTTCTCGGCTTCGATGTTTGAATAGTTTACTGCCTGCAAAATCGAACCGTTAACATCCTCTTGGCTTTCTTGCTTCTTCTTCTCACCATTAAGAATATCTCTAAGATCAACTTCATAGAAGTCAGATATATCAATTAAAATGTCAAGATCGGGCATATTTATACCATTCTCCCATCTCGAGACAGTTCTGCTTGATACACTAAACTTATCTGCTAATTGTTCTTGCGTAATACCTTTCCCCTTGCGCAATTCCTTAAGAAATAATCCGATTTTCTGCTGGTCCATTAAGTTTCTCCAATTAATAACGAAATATCAACGTTTTATCCTATTATAATGATATTTGTTATTTATTGTATACCAGATTACTTAGAAGTATTTATTCTATTTTTGAATTCTTTAGCTTTTACTCCGTAATGCAGAGACATTATCATACCAACAATAAGCATTCCAATTCCAATTCCTTCAGCACAAATTGCTATTGCATTAACGGAAGCATTGCTAGTAAAAACACTTGTATCCTTCAACAAATGATAAACTAGAATAAACACACATGCTATTCCATTACAAATACGTACACGTCTGTTATTCTTTTCCATATTTGTGTAAGTGTAATCTGCTGCTTCCAATACTGTCTCTTTCATTTTGTCATTCATTTTCGTAATTCCTTTCATCAGAAAAAATTTTGAAGGATGTCTGAATCCTTATGACAAAATTGTAGTAAACCGACTCTATTTTGACCACGACACAAAACGAGAGTTTGGTAAAAAAATGCACCCGACAAGGTGTGTCGGGTATACAAATATCAGTACTTTTCACTCTTTTACCGCGCAAAACACAAATAAATGCTGTGTGGTTCTCACTCGATGTTCTCACTTCTATTAATTCAAACCAAAAAACTGCGACAAAATGCGAAGTTTTTCGGTTATAGAAGTAAAAACTTCTATAATTAATAGAGTTTTTTGGTATAATAATCACATATTGGAGTCAAGTCCAAATTTGTGTGTAAATTCTTAATCCCATATAATGTTTGTTCCTCACGCAGCTTTTAAGTTGCTCAGTTGTTCATGCGCTATTTTCCTTAGTACAGGGAATGCTTCATCTCGAATTCCTTCATAAGTCTTAGCTGAATACATCTTTATTAATCCAGCGTAACTTTTGTTTATTTCTATTGCAACAGCTCCCATTAACCTTAAGATGGATTCCTGATTTGGAAATATTTGTATTACATCAGATCTTCGTTTGAACTCGCGGTTTAAGCGCTCTAGAATATTCGTTGTTCTAATTTTTATTCTTAGTGTTGGTGGCAAACACATTGCTGTCATCGATTCTTCAAAGCCTTCTTCTAGGGTCTTCATTGCTTTTTCTGCTACTTCTTCGTATTCAGCAATAAGTTCATCTTTTATAAGTCTGGCTTCTTCCATGGTTTTAGAATCAAACATTTTCCTTAGTTCTAGTGTGATTACCGTTTTGTATCTGCTTGGTACAACATCTAAGATATTCCTTTGGAAATGGGCTTGGCAACGTTGCCAAGCTGCGTCAGGATAAACCTCTGCTACAGATTTTCTAATGGCTTTATGAGAGTCAGAAATCACCATTCGAACGTCTTTTAATCCTCGCTCCTTCAATTTTTCTAGGAATGTTATCCAGGAATAGTTTTCCTCAGCATCAAATACTTCAAAACCAACTATTTCTCGCATCCCTTCTGCATTAAACGCGAGAGCAACAAAAAAAGCTTTAGTTCTTACTCTATGTTCTTCTCTTGCTTTGAAATATGTTGCATCAAGCATTAAGAACGGTGCTTCTATGTCATCTAGTGGACGGTTCTTAAAATCTTCAACATACGTATCCAGCTTCTTACATAATTCTGATACTGTTGATTTTGAGAAAGATGTTCCGCAAAGAGTATCCACGACTCTTTCTACTTTTCTTGTAGATATTCCCATAACAACCATCTGCACCATTGTTGCAATAAGAGCTGCCTCACTTCTCTTATAGTTCTCGAATACCATTGTATGAAATGGTTCGTTTCGATGTCTTGGAACATTAAGAGTTAATGTTCCTATCCTTGTATTTAGAGATCTTTCTCGCGTCCCATTTCTGTAGTCTTGTCTTTCTTCTGTTCGCTCGTGTCTAGATGCACACAATTGTTCTTCGGATTCAGCTTTCATTATCTCGTTTAGAATCTTTTCTAATAAAAATTTGAAGCCTTCTTCACGATTTCCTGCTAAAACCTCTAGAACTTCTTCCTGTGTTAATGTAATATTTACTTGAGCCATATCGATTCCTCCTTTATTGTTTTTT
>CALEFT010000012.1 GCA_937876985.1 uncultured Clostridia bacterium
TTAGCCCATATATTTTCTACCGTTTCTTCTACCAGATGAGTTATCAACAAAACTTACGGCATTATGTATGCCAAATTATGTGTGCCTTGCCATATATCCTTCCATTTCTTCCATGGTGATAGGTTCATTGATGTAGATGCCCTGGAACATGTCGCAGCCCATTGCATATAGTAATTCGTATTCTTCTTCATTTGATATACTTGTCGCTGCAACCTTGATATCGATTTCGTGCATCAGCTTTATGATGTTGGAAGTAAGGATTCTCATAGACTTGTCGTTCGGAAGCACCGACGATATATTTCTGCCAATCTTCACTGCGGAAATTGGGAGTAGCGGAATATTGTTAAGAGACGAATAGCCTCGACCAAAATTATCTAGGTCAATTGTTACTCCAATAACGGAGAGCGCAGATAGAGTCGTCTTCGCCTGCTCGAAAGAAGTAAGAAGACTTTCCTCCGGCGTATCGAGGACAATGTTCTCTGGCTTTAGATTGTATTTTGTAATGAGTGTCGCAAATTCTGCTGGAAGGTCAACTGAACCAAGCTCAACTGCGGATAGGTTCAAAATCATCTTGATTGAATCGTCGATTTTGTTTACTTCCTTCAAGATAGCGAGGGCTTGCTCACGACCAAATTTACCAAGTTCTGTAATGGCTCCTGTCTTATCGGCAAGCTCCATGAAGTCGCCTGCGTTCAGGACACCATACTTTGAGCTGTTCCATCTAAGGAAGGACTCGAATGCAGCAATCTTTTTGTCACGTCTGAATTGCGGTTGAAATACCATGTAAAATTCGCCCATCTTGAGCGCGGATTCAATCTCGTCCTTGAAGGTGGTGAGGTCGAAACTTTTCGAGACAGGCGTGATGCGGCCTCGGAAGTGATGCGCGATTTCTGGGTAGTCGATGATGTTGCAGTTCGGAATCATCATTTCCTCGCAGGCAGGCTCGAAAGAAGCGCGGTTCATCGCCATCTCGGCACAGCGCAAAAGCTCGCCAGAGAAACGCGTATCGCGTGGGTAGAGTGACATTCCGATAGCAACCTTGGTGTCAATTGCCTCGCCGACACCCTCGAAAGGCACGCGCATCGCGGCGCTAAGCTTCCTGCAGTATTCGCCGAGCTCGTAGTCGTCGATTTCGCGGCTGATTACGATTGCGAATTCAGAAGACATGATTCTGCCAACCATGTCAGCTGGGTCTGTTGCCTCTCTGATACGGTGTGCCATGCTCTGCACGTAGATGTCTACGACAAAATGTCCGAACTCGCGTGTGAGGGCGCTGAAATTGTCGATGCATAAATAAATAACGCGTATATTGTTGTCGTCGCTTGTAGATAATTCACCCTTTTTTGTGCGCTCGATTCGCTCTGCGATAAGGCTGTCGATTCGCTTTAGGAGGAGTGCGCGGTTTGGGAGCGACGTAAGTGCGTCGATGTTCTTGTATTTAGTTGCGGCGAGCGCGAGTGTATCGTCGCTTGGATTGTCTGCGTTGTGCTTCACGATAAGATTCGTTCTGTTAAGAGTGCTCGTGATTACCTTATTTTCCTCGGTAAGCTGGAAGTTGTACTCTTTAACGTTCTTGTACATACTGCGGAGCTTATAAACGTGCATGTTTACGTTCGTCGAATAGTAAATGAAGAACGAGCAAACCAGAATCGAAGCCACCGCGAAAGCCACGATAAACACGCCGTCCTCATTCTTGTAGGAAATCGCCTCGAACAAGAAAATCGCAATCGCAATAAGGTTTAACACCATCGAAAAGGCGTAGCCCATTCTATCTAGCAGCATTGTCGCGCCGAGGCTTAGGAACATCTGAACAACGCAGCAAATGATGATCACGGCATTCGCTGAACTCAATAATTGCGAGGCGATGCATCCAAAAAACAAAAGCGCAACGACAACGAGTACCAAAATCAATACGCGGTTATCCCTCATAATAAATTCATTGCTACGTAACTTCTTAAAATCCATCTGCCGCGCTTCCCTTCCGACAAATCATGCCAAATCATTTAGTAATATTTATCCGCTATGCTTATAGTGTGCAGATAATTGCAGATAATAACATAATTATAGCACCGTTGTTCATTTTGATGGGGGCGTGATGGCATACTTATTTTAATGTTTACATTTTTCCCAAACACAACAAATGACAAAATTCAAGTTCAAGTGTATAATGAAGTTCGATTCATCCCACTAGATCTGCAGTCGGATCGGGTCTCGTGCAATGTTGGCCCGTGAACCCTGTCAGGTCCGGAAGGAAGCAGCAGTAAGCGGTGTTTTGCATGTGCCGCGAGGGTGCCTGCCGACTGTAGTTTTGGTGGGATGAGTCTTTTTTATTTGTAAGTAAAGCTTTTCAAGGGAGCTTAGTAGATAAGCTCGATTGTTTGAATAAGGGAGGTATCATGGAGCACGTTGCACTTTATAGACAATTCCGTCCTATTACTTTTGACGAAGTCGTTGAGCAGTCTGGTACTGTAACCTCCTTGACGCAGGCGATTAAGACGGGCAAGACTGCACATGCGTATCTGTTTGCAGGCCAGCGAGGCACGGGTAAGACTTCGATTGCCAAGATTTTCGCGAGGGCCGTGAACTGCGAGCACCAAGTAGATGGCAATCCTTGTAACGAGTGCGAGACCTGTAAGGCGATTTTGAATGGTACGCTCATCGATGTAATCGAGATGGACGCCGCTTCGAATAACGGTGTCGACAATATCCGCCGTATCTGCGACGAGGTCGTTTTCACACCGGTAAAGTCCAAATACAAGGTCTACATCATCGACGAGGTTCACATGCTCTCGCCGGGTGGCTTCAACGCGCTTTTGAAGACGCTTGAGGAGCCTCCGAAGCACGCGATTTTTATCCTCGCGACGACTGAGCTGCACCGCATTCCTGCAACCATCGTAAGCCGCTGCCAGAAGTTCAACTTCAAGCGCATTTCCAACGACTCAATCGCATCCCACTTGCGTCACATTTGCGAAAAGGAGAACTTCCAAGCAACCGACGACGCTTTGATGCTTATCGCCTCCTTCTCTGACGGAGCGATGCGTGACGCGATTAGCCTACTTGACCAGGTTGCTGGTTCAGCAAACGGCAAGCTAATTGATCGCGACACAGTTTTGTCTATCACCGGCGTAGTAGACGACAGCTTCTTACTTAAAATGTCGAAGGCCCTCATCGAGGGTGATTACGAGACAATTATCATATCCTGCGACGAGCTCGCGAATTCAGGTCGCGACATTTCGCGCTTCGCAGTTGACCTCGCGGCGTTCTTCCGCGACCTGCTCGTAGTTCGCATGATGCCAGATCCAAGAGGCCTTGTGAAGGTGCAGTCCTCTACACTTCGTAAGATGTACGAGCTCGTACAAAATGTCGCAGCGGAGACACTCGTTGCCTTTATCTCGAAGCTGTCTACACTGATTTCCGACCTTCACAAGTCATCTTCAGTTAGAACGCTTTTTGAGATTACTCTAATAAATCTATGTGGACGCAAGGTCAAGGTTGATCCTGTTCCACTCGTAATACCTGATTTTGTTGAACGTCAGGCAAAGGTCGCTTCGCAGATTTCAAGCGAAACTTCTGCTAGTTCAGTCGAAACAATTGCATTTGACGCGACACCAGCTCCAGTTACACCTGCGGCACCGGCTACGCAAGCGGAAGAAGCGGAAGCAGAGGAAGAGGAACAGCCTATCGTTGTAAGCGAGCCAGAGCCTGCTGTTATGACAGCAACAGAAACTGAAGCGTTTGCATCCGTTAGCGAGCCACCTGCATATGAAGATGATGTAAACTTAAATCAATCGCAGGCGGATAACTCATATAACCATATTATTCAACCGGAAGCAGAACAAGAGCAAAAGATAGAACAAGAAGCAGAAACTGAAACAGAAACTGAAAATGAATCGGAATACGACCCTGATGCTCCAATGGAAAATCAGATTGATATGTTCTCTAGCCTTGGGCTTTTCGGAGGGGATGCTTCCCCAGCTAATGCTACGCAAAACGAAGCTTTGCCTAGACAAGACGCTTCCCAAGCAGCCGAGCCTTACGTAGAAGAGCCTCGCGCAGAGATTCCTATAACGACTGCGATGGATGTAGAGCCTTCTAGCGATGCTGGAAGTTCTAGTGGCGCGTCTTTCTTCGACTCACTGTCGACCTCGTTCCTTGACGATATCCAGGCGGCAAGCGCAAGCAAAAAGTCTTCCGCGGAGATCACAGAGGCCGCGGAGAACAATGGGGCTTCAGAGGCGCACCAAAAGCCAGCTCCAACGACATACCTAGCGCAAGCGATGGAGAACAACGACTTCCTCGTTGCGGGTTCTGCGAACGCACAGGTCCGCGCACCAGAAATTGGAATCGAAGCGGATAGTGCCATCATGTGGCGTTCTATTTACGAGAATACTTGTAAGGACGACACAGTATTTATGTTGACACTTGGCAAGACAAAACTTAAGATTATTGATGCGAATGCGTACATCACTTTCGACAACTCGTACACACGCGAGCATCTGCTGAACCTGACGAAGGACCCGCTCTACTCCGAGGTCAAGCAGAACATCCTGAACGCCTTTAGCGAAGTAAAGAGCGTGTATGTAGCTACCGAGGCTCAAGTAGAGAAGGTAATCGAGCGTAGCAATCAGTATGCCAGCACAAATAGCGCTGACACTAGTGGGGCGGATGCTTTTCTAGCGAGGGCGAAAGAGATGGGAATTGACACAAAGATACATTTTGGCGACGACTAAGCGCCGAGTATAATGCGTAACACTTTTACGAGAAAATATTTGAAAGAAGAGGTGAAAAAATTATGGCAAAAGGTGGATTTAGAGGCATGCCAGGCGGCATGGGAAATATGGGCAATCTAATGGCTCAGGCACAGAAGATGCAGCGTGAGATGGAGCTTGCACAAGGCGAGATTGCTGCAATGAGAATCGAGGGTACGGCTGGTGGTGACAAGGTAAAGCTCACACTTGGCGGCGACCACAAGATTTATGGCCTAGTAATTGATCCTGAGGTTGTTGACCCAGACGATTCCGAGATGCTTTCCGATTTGATTATCGCTGCATACAACAATGCAAACGAGCAGCTCGAAGAGGCTTCTAGTGCACGTCTTAGCAAGGCAACAGGTGGAATGAAGCTCCCATTCTAATGGTGGCTTCTATCTTGATTGAATTCATATGGCTAGATATTCACCATCTGTACAAAACTTAATCGCACAGCTAGGCGGACTTCCAGGAATCGGCGGCAAGAGTGCACAGCGACTTGCTTTTCATATCTTGTCAATGAAGGACGACGAAGCAAATGCACTAGCAAATGCGATAGTGAACGCGCGAGCAACCACTCGCCGTTGTTCTTCGTGCCACAATTTCACAGATACGGACCCATGTCCTATTTGTAGTGACCCGACAAGAGACCATACGACGATTTGCGTCGTGGAGACGCCTAGAGATGTTGCGGCTTTTGAGCGTACACAGGAATACCGCGGCCTATATCATGTGTTGCACGGAGTCTTTTCGCCAATGCAGGGAAAGAGCATGAATGACATTACGCTTGCTAAGCTTATTGAGCGACTACAAAACGACAAGAATATCAAGGAAGTCATTGTGGCAACTAACCAGACGGCAGACGGAAACGCAACGGCAATGTATATCGCAAGGCTTCTATCCCCTGCTGGCATCAAGGTAACTAGACTTGCGTCAGGCTTGCCGATGGGCTCCGACATCGAATACACAGACGACTTAACACTACTTAGCGCGTTGAAAGGAAGAACCACAATCTCATGAGACTAGACAAATTTCTCAAGGTATCACGAATAATTAAGCGCCGCACAGTTGCCAACGACGTCTGCTCTCTTGGTCGAGTCAGCGTAAATGGTCGCGAAGCAAAGCCTTCAGTTCGCCTCAAGGTGGGCGACGAGGTGTGCATCGTTTTTGGTAACGGCGAAGTAAAATTCCGCGTACTAAAGCTCGAAGAATCTGTTCGTAAAGAAAACGCCGCGGAGATGTATGAGCTTCTTTGAGTTGAGTAGGTTTTGATGTTGTTTCGTGGAACTTGTTTTGTGAAACTTGTTTTCGAATTGAATAATTGATTAGGTGCATAAGAGACTGTTTCGTATTGGTTGTGAAACAGTCTTTTTTTATTGCAAAAGCCAGTTTATCCTTCAGCAAGAAGTTCATCAAAACGGGGCCTCCTGGGTGAACCTTCTGC
>CALEFT010000013.1 GCA_937876985.1 uncultured Clostridia bacterium
TCATCCTCGGCTTCATACCAACTAGGAACATAATATAAGCTTGTCTGCATTGGTAACTCGTACGGCGCTACATCATATACAGTGTCTAGAATTATAATATAACCCAACTTCGCATGAGTATTCCTCATCCCTATGTTATAATAACGAAGTCTAGTAACAAACGAGAAATCGAAGAAATAGGAGAATCAGATGCCAGAGTTTTTACCTTATCTACAAACAATACTCTCAACATTAAAGATGTTGTTCGAGGGATTGACCTATACAGTGCTCATCTTTATGTTGACGCTTTGCTTTTCCATACCACTTGGCCTCGTGGTTGCCAAACTGCGCATGTCCAAGAATGTCGTTATTTCTTCTATCATTAGAGTCTATATCTCCATTATGAGAGGCACTCCGCTCATGTTGCAGCTTCTTGTTTGGTACTATGGTCCTTACTATATTTTTGGTATTAGGCTTAGCGACCTATCGATTGGCCCGGTTGATTATAGATTTATCGCGACAATTATCGGCTTTAGCTTCAACTATGCAGCGTATTTTGGTGAAATTTTCCGAAGTGGTATCCAGTCGATGCCTCAAGGTCAGTACGAGGCCGGCACTGTGCTTGGCTTTACTAAGTACCAGACATTCTTCAAGATTATTTTGCCGCAGGTTTTCAAGAGAGTATTGCCTGCTGTGACTAACGAGGTAATTACGCTTGTGAAGGACACATCCTTGGCGCAGGTTATTGCCGTGTCAGAAATGTTCGTCATCGCCAAGTCTCTCGCGTCGGCGCAAGTATCTGTAATGCCTTTTATCGTCGCAGGAATTATCTACTATGTCCTTAACGGCGTCATAGAAATTCTCATGAACCGCCTCGAAAAGCGCATGTCCTACTACTCTCTCTAAGGACGAGCCACACACGAACTACTTAGGAAACTATACATCGAAATACACATCTAACCTACAAAGGAGAATACTATGCCAGTATTAGAAATGAAGAATATAAAGAAGTCTTTTGGCTCACTAGAGGTTTTGAAGGACATATCTCTTACGGTAAATGAGGGCGAGGTCGTCGCGATTATCGGTCCTTCTGGCGGTGGTAAGTCCACTCTCCTTAGATGTGCAACGACGCTTGAGACAGTTGATACTGGTGACATTACTATCAGCGATAAGGTGCTTTGCAAGACTAGCGAGAGCGGTACGTGCCATTATGCTGACAAGAAGGAACTATCAGAGATTAGAAAGGAGTTTGGACTTGTGTTCCAGAACTTTAATCTCTTTCCACATTTCAGCGTAAGACGCAATATCACTGAGGCGCTCGTATGTGTGCATAAGATGAGCAAGGATGATGCAAATAAGATTTGTGATGACCTACTTCGTAAGATGGGACTATCTGACAAGGCGGATGTTTATCCTTGCAATTTGTCTGGTGGCCAGCAGCAGCGTGTCGGCATTGCGAGGGCACTGGCTGTAAATCCTAGGATTTTGTTTTTCGATGAGCCAACTTCTGCGCTCGATCCTGAGCTGACTGGCGAAATTTTGAAGGTAATCCGAGAGCTTGCCAAGGAGAAGATGACAATGGTTATCGTTACACATGAGATGAATTTTGCGCGCGACGTTGCGGACAAGATTATCTTCATGAGCGACGGAGTAATTGTCGAGGAAGGTCCTGCAGCTGAGGTCATCAACAATCCGAAGAATCCTAGAACGGTAGCGTTCTTGAATAATTACTAAGCTTCTAGAACGAATTCCATCGGCTTATTTCCTACCGTGCATGCGATGCGGCACGAATATAGTTCGAGCCTGCCCTTGACTTTGCTTCCGTATTTGCCATCACCTGCAAGTGGATATCCACGCGAGCTAAACTGCACGCGAATTTGATGCGTGCGCCCCGTTTCTAGCCACACTCTGACTTTGGTTAGTTTTGTGCCATCTGCGGCGGTGCTTGTGCCAAGGATTTTATATCTTAGCGAAGCTTCTTTGACGCCGCCACGCTTTCTATTTACAACGAAGGATTTGCGCTTATTTCTATCCCACAAAAGCAGGTCCACTAGGCGTCCTTCTTCTTCGAGTGGCGTTGTGATTTTGTCTTCATTTGCAGACAAATATGCAATATATTCTTTCTCGAAAAGCCCCTCTTGTATCTGCCTAGTTAGGCTCGAAGCGACATCCTTTGTTTTCGCGTAGATGATTAGTCCAGACACTGGCATATCGAGGCGATGGACGACATAAACACCAAGGCTTGCGGCGAGTTTTTCGCTGTCGTCGCCAGGTGCTTTATTTACTACTATTACTTTGTCGTCTTCGTAATGGATTTGCATTGCTTTGTCTAGTTTCCTTTCTCACTTAGGGTGCGGCGTTTGTTAGCAAATGTATGTTGTGATTGTCTTCTCGCCGCCGTTAAGGAACACTTCGACGACGCCAACATCCTCGAGCGTCATCAGGTTTGGCTCACATTCGAGTCCAGCTATCTCAAAAATCGTCTTGCCCTCGAAGCTAATTCGAAGCTTGCCCTCGTCATAGGATACGAATTCGCTTTCCTTCTTAAGATAAGGAAGCACCTCGCGAATCGGCTTTGTTACGAGCTTGTCGTCAAAATTGAACTTCACTTCGCGCGGAATCGTGAACGCGCCAACATGCGTAGCATTGCTGCTACTTGAACGCTGCCAATTGTACATCCAAGCGATTAGTATGCGTCTGCCGTCAGGTGCGAGGAAGGTCTGTGGCGCGTAAAAATCTGGCCCAACCTCGATTGCCACGAATGGCTCCGCTTCGTTGTCCGGAATGAACCTCTCTCCGTCAAAAACGCCTATCGCGAAGTTCACGCGCTGCGGAAACATCTTTATCGAGGACATCATCATGCACCACTTGCCTGTATCCTCGCCACTAGGTCCCGGAATCGGAAACATATCGGGGCACTCAACACATGGCGCAAAATCCATACTCTCGTAGAGCACGCCAACATAGTCCCACTTGATTAGGTCAGAAGACCTATAAAGCAAGAGTTTGCCACAATTTCCGATACCGCTTCCGACCACCATCTTGTATTCGCCGCCGAACTCGAAAACCTTCGGATCGCGGAACTCCTTGTTGCTGCCAAGCGGACACACAGAAATTACCGGATTACCCTCATACTTCGTAAACGTAAAGCCGTCGTCAGAATATGCCATCGACTGCGTCTGACCAAGTCCGTGCGACACACTCGTGTAGAACAAGTATAGCCTTCCATCCTTCTCTATCGCACTGCCCGAAAAGCATCCGCCATCATCCTCGTATTCCATGTCTGGAAAAAGCGCAATGTCATGCTCCTCCCAGTTAATCAAGTCATCTGATGTCGCATGTCCCCAATGCATCTGTCCCCACCTTGGAGCATATGGGTAGTGCTGGAAAAATGCGTGATATTTTCCTTTGTAAAATATAAGTCCGTTCGGGTCATTCATCCAACCCTTCTTGTTCTGGAAATGGAACTTCATAACATTTTTCTCCTGATTTGTCCTTTGCTAATTATCTTACCACAATCATGCAAAAGTACCATTTATTTGGATAAAAAAAGAGGTATCACGTCGATGTAATACCTCGTCCTTCATAACCATTACCACTACAGACACTATAGTTGTATAGTGATTTTACCCTACCGTTTCATTTGACGCAATAGTTTGCGGCAATTTTTCGAGAAAGGCGGATGAAATATGGAAGAAGTTTAGCAGTATATGTCCTTCTTGCTGTACTTAATGTAAGCTACTACTACGAAGGCTAGTGCGACCACCATTCCTGCTACGACTAGATTTGTGTCTAGACTTTGATTCTCCACGATTTTGCTTGCCTCTGTGTATGCGTATGGAGTAATGTATTTGATTAGTTTAGCATCCTCATACATATTGCAGATAATGTTGAGAAAATACATGCCTAGCGCTAGCCCAATTCCAAGGCCAATGTTCGACTTGCGTTGGAATGCAGAAATTGCAAAGCAAATGCTCGCGATCTCGATTTGAAGCAGCAAATTCGCGAGGTGGATTAAGAAGAATTCCTTACACATTAAATCCTCTCCGATTATTAATGAGGCGCCGAGGCAGCCACCAACTACTGCTAGATTAAGCATGAAAACCTGGAGCAAAACTGCGATATATTTTGAGCTAATTATCTTCGTTCTGCTGATTGGGTGTGCAAGTAAGAATTCTGCTGTCTTGTTCTTTTCTTCACTTGAGAGAGCACCTATTCCTATCAATGCCGCAAACAAACCGCCACCGATTCCTAGTGTGCTTCCGCATTCGACTGCGTAATAGCCAACAATATCTCCCATATTTAGCGTGTCCATGCCAAATGCCTTTGAGAATTCTCCCATATCGGCAAACATTTGATTCATTTCCTCAATCATCTCGGCATCCTTTGCCATTTCTGGATAAATGAATACGCAGACCATTAGCGTGAACACAATGCAAAGCGTCCAAATTGCAAACTGGAGAAAACCTTGCTTCATTTCCTTAAATAATAATGTAGTATTAAACATTTTGTTCTCCTATCCTTTTCCACTCTTCATTAAGACTCATAGTAGTGCATGAATACTTCCTCTAGATCCGGTTCGTTTATTGCGATGTCTGTAATCGACAATTTTGCAAGTTCCCGAATAAGCATGTTTATCTCACCGCCATAAAGGAATGTAACCTGCTTGTCTTCATCCGAAGCCGCGTTTTTCTTCGATACATTTCTTGCGCCAGTTAATAGGCTTTCTGGAAGACTATCGATTCCGTTAATTCTGATACTTTTCGCGCTAGTATTGGAAAGCTTATTTATATCACCTATTGCAACTAAGCTACCATTCTTGATAATTGCAGCCCTCTTGCAGTACTCCTGGACCTCCGACAGAATGTGCGATGACAAGAAAATCGTCGTGCCTTCCTTGTTTCTCTCCTGCAAAATCTTGAAAAACTCCTTCTGCATCAACGGATCTAGTCCACTTGTTGGCTCGTCAAGAATGCAAAGTTTCGGCTTATGCGCCAACGCACAAACAATTCCTACCTTCTTGCGATTTCCCAACGAAAGCTCGCTTATTCTCTTATTCACGTCAAGCGAAAGCCTTTCAACCAAGCTTTCCGCCTCTTTGCTAGTATCGACTCCGCGTAGGTCAGCAGAAAGCTTTATCACATCCTTCACCTTCATCCGATCATAGAAATTCGTCTCAGAAGCAAGATATCCAACATCCGCAAGAAGCCTCGTGCTTTCCCTGCTAATATCCATTCCCAAAATCTCGCCACTGCCACTATTTGCGCTAATAAGCCCAAGCATCGTCCTAATCGTAGTAGACTTTCCGGCTCCATTTGGACCAATAAATCCAAAAAACTCGCCTTCCTCGACCTCGAGACTTAAATCCTTTATACCTCTATTTTTTCCATAGTATTTTGTTAATTTATCTAACTTAATTGCACTCATTTTCCGCCTCCATCGAAAAGCCTCACCTATTTACCTCATCAGCCTCATCAGCCTCATTAGCAACACCTGCTATTGAAGCCACTCCCACTTCGCAAAGCTCTTCATAAAGAGCTCTCGTTGCCTCATCATCCTCTAGGCTAATTGCCATGAACTCGCCGTCAGTCGACTCGAGCAAAACCACGTCGTCCGAAGCAAATGTGATATATGCTAAGTAGCCTCCAACAGCCTCATCCTCATTAGCGAAATTTCCTACACCAATCCTTAGATTCTGGTAGCCATATGTTCTCATTCCATACTCAAAATCTTCCACATATTCGACACTTGCAATCTTCGATAGTTCGACCTCAATTTGGTCATTCATTGTAGCTGCAACTATGAGCTTATCGCCCTTAATTGTCGCTTCAATCTTACCAATCGACATTGAAATTATGCATGCCACAACAATTATGCTGATGACTACTGTCAAAGCGATTTTTGACGCCTTCGTCATCTCTATCTTTGCTCCATCAACTACATATGTACCAGCCTTCACCTGCTTCTTATATAGCTTGTAGGAATAAATCGTCGGAACTAATACAACAAACAAAGTTATTGCCAAAATCGCGAAAAGCGCATACTTTGCTTCAATCCAACATAGCGCGATTGCTACTAAGCCACCGATTACACTTGTTATGCCCATCACTCTATGTGTCTTAAACCAGTTTTCCTTGTTCTCGAGCGTCCACTTAATCTTCACGCCCATCGTGTGGTTCTGTCTAAACTTTGGCGAATAATTTCCAATCACAACAAATAGCAAACCAAAGAAAAGCATCATCATTGTGCTTGCAAGTGAAGCATTATTTCCAACTAGGCACACCATCACAAAAACAAACATTGATATAGCAGGCATAATAAAATGCAAGATTGTAAGTGCCTTCGTGTTATTCTTATCCTTGTTGTCCTTATACGTAATTAGAAGACAAATCCAATTTATTACTAGAAGGATTAGCGGCATTACAACCACCACAAAAAGCTTTCCACTACTACCTTCCACGCTACTATCAGCTACCATCGAAGCGTCCCAATGTGTATACATCTGACCTGGTAGCTTATCCCACATTATAAAGCCCAGAAGTATTGGCAACAAAGTCAAAACTGAGCTTATCACAAACAATAGATTTCTCTTTCTTGTATTCATTTTTCTCCACCTTTCAAGTCATTAACAAATAGCAAAATCTCTTCTAACACCGACGCATTTAGCTCATAGTAAATGAATTTTCCCTCGCGCGTGTCGCGTATCAAATCCGCCTCCTTGAGCACCGACAAATGCCTCGATATTGACGCGTCTGTCACATCAAACTGGTCGGCAATTTCTCCAGCCGACCTACGCCCGGCCTTCAAAATATTCAAAATCTCTCGTCTAATCGGATCTGACAAAGCCTTCAATGTCTGCTGCAAACCCATATTATCTACCATCCTTTCCCTTCTCTAGAACGCTTCTTATAAACAATTAGCTATGAGCTTTCTAATACTCATGTATGCGTTCTTTCTCATTTAACATTTAACCTAATTGTTAAATGTATTATAACGAGTTGTTCGTCTTGTGTCAATACATTTCAGATAATTGCAATACGATACTTTTGTCAGGTGATACTAGGAGGATTCAAATATAAAGAAAACATTATTTATCTTCAAGTTTTCCGAATTGATATTCTTGCAATTACGATAAAAAATGGTTTTCTTGATTTTTATCGTAGTTTGAGCAGCGACATGATGCTTGGTAACTCGCTTATATTACGATAAAAAACCATTTTTTTGATTTTTATCGTAGTGTTTTTATTATGAATGAGCCTGTTTGTAGAGGCTGACTACGATAAGAATTGATTTTCTTGATTTTTATCGTAGTTTT
>CALEFT010000014.1 GCA_937876985.1 uncultured Clostridia bacterium
TTCATCAAAACAGGGTCTCCTGGGTGAACTTTCTGCTGATAAAAGTCCAGCCTATATTTGTCAACAAATCTAATCCTACAAAAAATGAAAAAGCAATTTAGTCCTTCTTCGACACGTTATTGATCAAGCTCGAGATAGGCTTATACACAATAAAAGTAATTGCACTAATCACAATACCCTTAAATATATTAAAAGGCAGGAATGCCCACATTATTAGTGTAAACTTTGATGTAACCATTGGGTTTACTGCATTTGACATTCCAACTATCACATCCATCGGCATACCAAGCACGCTCTCATAAAGTGGCAAATTTACAAAATAGTTGAGCGGACACGCGAATGCTGCAAGTGCGATTGTCGCAACTACCATAGATACCAACGCACCCTTGCGCGTGCGCATTTTCTTATATACGATTCCTGCTGTTCCAACAAAGATACTGCCAGTTAGGAAATTACTAACCTCTCCAATATACATCGTGCCAGTAAGAGGCGCATGGATAATGTTCTTAATTAACTCGATAATTATCGCGCTAACTGGTCCGAGTGCAAATGAAGCAATCAATGCTGGGATTTCAGAGAAGTCGAACTTTAAGAAAGGCGGCATGAACGGCAATGTAAATTCTAGATACATAAAAACCACTGCAAGCGCTGCCAAGATAGCAGTCGTCGTGATTCTTCTCGTCTTGCCAATATTCCTTCTGTGTGTAAGCTGGGATTTCTTGTTATTTGTCATAAATTTCTCCTTTCATCCGGACTATAGCCGTCGGCTCTGGAATCTAACCAGATCAACTGCTCTTTCGCAGCTTGCGGGCTTAAGCGACATCGAGCGCCTCACCGCCGGTCGAGGAATCTCACCTCGCCTTGGAATTTTACGCATTGGATTATACTACACCCACCACGATATGTGTAGATTTTTTTGAAGTGGTTTCGAATGCTTTTCGCGAGTGTCATAAACAAAAAGGACTGACTCCAACTTTAGAAATCAGCCCTAAGCTTATAAGCCTCTCTCGAAAAGCGTCCGCTTAATAATATCTCGTCGTAGACAAGTCCTGAACATACATCGGATAGACCTCGTAGCCCTGGAGCATCGAATTGACTACTGTCACCTCTGCTGGGTCCTGAATGTAAACCGATGGGCACTCTTCTACAAGCATCTCCAGCAAAGAGTGGTACGCAGCGATTCTGTCGTCCTCGGCGAGGATTGTAGGAATCTCGTCGATAATGTTGTCAATGTCTTCATTTGCGAAGCATACGAAGTTTCCGGAATTCTCAGAATGGTATCTAGACACAACATCGTATGGTGCAAACATGCTTGTTAGACACACAACGGAAGCCTCGTAGTCGTGATTTGTGTATACGTCAGAAAGCCAAGTGTTCCAGTCTACCTGCTCGATAGTAGCGTTGATGCCTACCGCTGAAAGCTGGTCTGCGATAGCAACAGCAGTATTTACATGCACTAAGTACTCACTTGCTACTGTGATTGTCATGTCAAAGCCGTCTGGGTATCCAGCCTCAGCAAGTAGCTCCATCGCAAGCTCTGGATTATACTCGAAGGAGCCGTCAACCTCGGAGTTGTAACTGTCGCCCATAGCTGGACTCATTACTGTAGTAAGTGCTACGCCAGCGCCGTCCATGCTAAGGTCGATTAGCTCTTGTCTATCGAGCGCATAGCTTAATGCGCGTCTTACTTCAACATTGTCGAAAGGGGCTACGCTATTATTAAGCGCAAGAAGCTGAACCATGTTCGATGGCATTGTAACCACTTCAAAATTCTCGGGTAGTCCATTTGTCCTGTCCATAGTGATATGTGGAATGATGTCAATATTTCCGTGTGAAAGCTCAAGAAGTGCAGAATCCATGTCAGAGCAAATCTTGAATACAACGCTATCTAGATATGGCAAGGAATCCTGCCAATAGTTGTCATTTCTAACTAATGTGATTGATTGTCCGATTTCATACTTTTCGAGTTTGAATGGGCCTGTTCCGACTGGAGTTACATGCAAGTCCTCGACGCTTCTTGGCGCGATACCAAAGGTTAGAAGAGAATAAAATTCGCTGTTGGCGCTTGTTAGCACAATCTTCACTTCTGTATCAGAAATTGCTTCTACGGACTCGATTGTCTCGAGCTCAGAAATGTATTCTGCAGCACGCTCGATAGAATAAACGACATCGTCGACTGTCATTTCTTCGCCATTATGGAACATTACGCCCTCTCTAATAGTGAAGACGAACTCGCATGCGTCCTCTGATGGAACACAGCTAGTAGCAAGGCACTCCTCGAGATTGCCCTCAGAATTAAACTTATAAAGACCTTCGTAAATATTAAATAGAATCTCTTCATCGCCAGCAGCAACAACAGTGTGCGGATCGAAGGTTCCAGGCTCTTGAGTAATTCCAATTACGACACTTCCGCCATACTCGGAACCTTCTGCTGGAGCGCGTCCATTATTAGCTGTCGCAGTGTCTTTATTAGTATTACAAGCCGCAATTCCTACCAACATGGATAGCAAAACTGCTACTCCAAACGATTTTGTGATAAATTTTTGCAATTTTCTTCTCATATTTATTACCTCTCGTTTGTATCCTTATTCTTTTATCGTTATAATAACAGAATTATATAATATTGCAAAAAAGAATACGGAAGGACAAGTTCCAAAAATGAAAGAGAACCTTCGCTACTATTTAGGCAAATTGCTAGAGTTAATTCTTACATTAGCTCTTGTTTCATTGCTTACGTTCGGTGCGTTTTCTATCATCCCGGGCGACACTGCTAGCGCCATATTAGGACCGGATGCCTCCGAGGCACAGCTCGAAGCAATGCGCGATCGACTCGGCCTCAATGATCCTCTCCACGAGCGCTACCTCGATTGGATTGGAGGTGTCTTTACTGGCGACTTAGGCGAATCAACCTTCTATAACGTGCCCGTTTCTGAGCTTATCGCGACTAGACTTCCGGTCACATTTGGACTAAGTTTACTTGCACTTCTATGGGTGCTAGCAATTTCTATTCCTTCCAGCATACTTTCTAGCCGCCACCCAGGACGACTTCTCGACCAGATTTTCTCCATTATCGGCCACATTACCTTCGCGATTCCACCGTTCGTCTTGTCGCTTTTGTCGATTCTAATTGCTAGCTCTGTCTTCGGTATTTTCACAGTAGGCCGCTATGTTGCTCCAGAGGTTAGCTTTGCTCAATATATTAGCTGTCTTATGCTTCCAGCGTTCTGCATCTCCCTTCCGAAAATCGCCATGACCTTCAAGCTACTTCGTTCTGCTATTCTCGAAGAAAAAACACGAGACTATGTCCGCACCTCACGAGGCCACGGCCTATCAGAATTCAAGATAATGTTCACACATATCGTACCAAATTCATCCGTATCTCTCATGACCGCGATTTCTATCGTGCTGTCTGATCTTCTAGGCGGAAGCTTAATTGTAGAACAGGTCTTCAATTTGCCTGGTCTTGGCAGACTTCTTCTATCAGGAATTAACCATAGAGATTTCCCTCTTCTTTCTGGCATCGTCTTATATCTTGCCTTCATGATGGTAATTCTCTACTTCCTATGCGATATAATCAGCAGCGCCATCGATCCACGTATGCGCTTACATAGGAGGTGACACTAATGGGAAACAAACAGCTCGCTCGTAAATACTATATTACCGGCTTTATTATGCTTGGCATAATCTTGCTTATGCTCTTAATGTCTTTTATCTGGACTCCATATTCACCAGAAGCTACTGATGCAAGCAGTAAGCTTCTAGCACCATGCGCAGAGCATATCTTTGGCACAGATAACCTCGGACGCGACCTCTTTAGCCGCGTTGTTGACGCTGCCAAATATACAGTGTTCATTTCTGCCTCAGGCGTAATAGTTGCTCTTATACTTGGCACTATTATGGGAATCCCTGCTGGATATTTTGGCGGACAAGTTGACAAAGCAATAATGCTTATCGCAAACACTATTATGTGCTTCCCAGGAATCTTACTTGCACTTGTTGCAGTAGCAGTTTTTGGTCCATCTCTATTCAATGTAATCTGGGCTCTCGGACTTGTATTCGCACCAACCTTCGCCCGCGTCTATCGTACCGAAGTAATCAAGATAAAAGAACGTGAATACATCCTACAAGCAAAAATTCTGAAAGTTAATCCTATTCGCATCATGGCTGTTCACATCTTCCCTAATCTGCTATCACAAATAATTCCAGCAATCGTTATCGGACTTGCGAACATGACTCTTTTCGAGTCAGCAATGAGTTACTTAGGACTTGGCGTTCAGCCACCACATGCGTCTTTTGGCAAAATCCTGTCCGACTCTCAAAGTTACATCACTCGCGCACCTTGGCTATTCATTTTCCCATCGCTCGCGCTAATCATTTACATACTCGGACTTTACTTCATCTCTGAGGGCGTTCGCGTCACCTTCTCGAAAGGAGGCGACCGCTAATGCACAAAGAGGATTCGATTCTTACAATCTCCAATCTCACGATGTCCTTCCGTGACAATCCAGATGTAAACGTGCTAAACGAGCTATCGTTCACAATGCGTCGCGGCGAGATTCTTGGGCTCATTGGAAATTCCGGCTGTGGAAAATCCATGACTGCACTTGCAATTAGCGGACTTCTTCCATCTACGGCGCAAATCTCTAGTGGTGAAATCCTACTTAACGGAGAGGATATGCTTAAGAAATCTCCGCTCGAACTTCGTCACCTGCGTGGCAAGAAAATCAGCATGATTTATCAAGAGCCAATGTCCGCGCTCGATCCACTTATGACAATCGGCAAGAATCTTGATGAGGTTCTTGTCGAGCATAGCGAAGACGATAAGGTTACTCGCTATAATCGCATCACTAAGATGCTCGAGCGCGTTGGCTTTACAGACAGCCGCGAAATATTCAAGCGTTATCCGCATCAGCTCTCTGGCGGACAGCGTCAACGCGTACTTATTGCTGGTGCAGCTCTCTTATCGCCAGATTTACTAATCGCAGACGAGCCAACATCCGCTCTAGATTCTAGGACAGCAAATTCTATTCTCGATTTGCTCCACTCTCTTCGCGAAGAAATGAATATCTCTATTCTATTTATTTCTCACGACCTTACCATTGTCTCCAATTTCTGCGACAGAGTAATGGTGATGAACAGCGGACACATTATCGAACAAGGCGTTGCTAACGAGATATTAAGTAATCCTCATGAGCAATTCACGAAGGATTTGCTTACGAAGGCCGAGCTTCGTCCAGACCATTTGAACCTTGAATTTGCTTCACCAGAATTTGATAATCCACCTGTGCTTGAGATTAAGAATCTTTTCGCTGGGTACGAGCGTAAAGCAAGATTTGCTCGCCATACTCAAGCAGTAATTCACGATATTTCTCTTAAGCTTTATCAGGGCGAGATTGTCGGACTCGTTGGTGGCAGTGGCTGCGGTAAGACAACATTATGTAAAGTAATAACTGGTCTCGTGCCTAAGATTTCTGGTAACATCTTTGCGAATAAAAAGATTGGAATGGTTTTCCAAGACCCAGGCACTTCGCTCAACCCGTCACACACAATCAGGTGGCATCTAACTGAACCACTTCGCGCAAACAAGATTAAGTTGAATCCTGACGAATTAGAAAAGCTACTTGTAAATACGCTCGAATCTGTTGACCTTAAGAAGGAACACTTGAATCGATATCCTTCTGAGCTTTCTGGCGGACAGCGTCAGCGTGTTGCTATTGCTATGTGTCTAATTCTAGACCCATCTGTAATCATCGCTGACGAACCACTATCTAGCCTGGATGCATCTTCTGGTGCTAAGATTCTTAAGCTTCTTGCAAGAATCAATTGCACGCGTAAGACATCTATTCTTATGGTCTCACACAACATGAAAGTAATCGAAGCGGTTGCAACCCATGTTGTCGTAATGGAACAGGGCAAAATCATCAAGTATGGAAAGCCAGCCGAATGCTTGGACGCATATCTTAATGGCAGCTACAATTCATGATTCATAATTATTAGATTATTGGCAATAATAAAGTTATCTACAAAAAACAGTCACCCCTGTAAGATTATCTTACAGGGGTGAATACTTCTTCTTCTATCTAAACTTGTTTATGTACAAGAGGTTTTTACTGGAAATCCACTACGTAGAAATTGTTAGAATTCAATGGTTCATGTTGACCATCAGCTGATACAAAACTAAACTGAAACCAATTTCTATTATAATTTCCACCGCTAAATGTATAAGTTCCATCTCCGTTATCAGTTACATTTCCTACTCCATTAAATGTAATTCCTGAAGGAGCAGCAACTGTAACTGATGATACAGTACCGTTTCCTCCGCCAAGATTAATTCCACCACCGTCATACCAACCAGTTGCAGATGTTCCTGCCATTGGTGTTCCACTATATGAACCGCCGTTTCCGCCTGCTGCTGGAGCCTGCGTTGGTGCTGTTGTTGGTTGTGTAGGAGCTGCTGTTGGTTCAGTTGGTGCAGCTGTTGGTTCAGGATTGTTATTATTCTGTCCTGGTGCTGGTGTAGGAATGAGCTCATTATCGATAATATTATTATCTGCTGTAATATTTGGCGCACTATGACCACGCAAATCATCAAGACTACCAACTCTCAAGAAATTCTTGATTTCACTAATAACAATATCCATATCCAATGCATGCTGTTCTTGTCTGTCGGCAGCGCTATTTGCTTTATCCATGTATACGTTTACGCCTATAAGCGAAGCTACAGCTATAAGCATAATAATCGCAACAACAAGAACCATTTCAACTAATGTAAAGGCTTTCTTATTCGCATTAATCTTTCTCATATTTCTACCCTCTCAATTCTTTTTTTCTATACAATATTTTATCACGGTTTTTTGCTTTTTTGAATTCAAACTCCACATTTCCGCCATTTTTCACCAAGTAATATTGCAAAGTCAGAATTGCTTATAAAGCGTTATTTTTCAATGCTTTCGGGCGAATCTGCGCTTCAAATCTTACATCATTCTCCGTGTATGTTTACAATTAGTTTATATTTTCTGTACACATCGATAATTTAATAATTGGTTTTAGTTTCCAAATCGCAACTTCATATGTTTCTTTCTTAATTCAATAATTGTGATTCTTTCCTGACCTAATGGACTATGCGCGAGAACATCTGCTTCCTGTAACAAGTTAAAATCTTCTAGGAAATCCCTACCAAAAGATTCATCATAGACGCGTACTTGTTCTCTCATCGATTCATCGTCTCTAGCAGAGTAATCATCGTGCAAAAGTATTAGCTTAGAAGTATATTCTATAAAATCTTCCGGTAAATCTAATTCTTTCATAAATCTAATAGCTATCACTTCGCTTGCCTTCTGATGCTTCTTCATATGTCCCTTGGAGGTTTCTTCATCATATGTAAAAACTTCTGGCTTTCCAATATCATGAAGGAGCATCGCTAACATAAGTCTGGGATTAGTCTTACTATTCTTTCTATTCACCTGTGCAATATGCTCCATTGCAAATAAAGTATGTTCAAGTACATCCTTATCATGATAAATAGACTTCTGATCAAATCCTTCGATTGTAGCAAGTTCCGGAAGAATACTTATGAGGTATTCCCAAGAATTCATAATTGATTCTCGTATCTCATAATTGTTAAGAATTGCTTCTAATTTCTTCCAATCGCTATTCACGCTCTACTCCCTGTATTATCTCAGTAACTATTTGATTCACGCTCTTACTTCTCACATGAACTCTTATATCCATATATTTGAAGTATAATGGCTCTCTTTCTCTATATAAATCAAACAATTCGTCTTTATCAGTCATGCTAGAATCTGATTCTAACAATTCGATTGCAGAATCTTCCTGAGATTCGCTATTAACATTATCGCTAAATATTATTCCACGAGTATCAACATTCCACAATCTCTGTCTAATAAGTGGTAAATCTGCATCCAAGAATATTATCATCCCAATCTCTCCTAGATGCATCATTGCATCTGGATACAAGATTACACTTCCTCCTGTCGCAATAACAAGCGGTTCACTAGGATTAAGTTCTAGTAAAACTTCTCTTTCTATGTCTGTGAAATATTTCTTGCCGTGCTTATCTAATGTTTCTTGTAAACTCTCATTTGTCTTCTTCTTAATCAATGTATCTGTATCAAGAAAACTGCATCCAAGTTTCTTGGCAAGCACCTTGCCAACTGTAGATTTGCCACAGCCAGGCATACCGATTAGTATCAACGATCTATTCAACATGGTCTGGCCCCCCTTTTTTTATATTATACAAGAAGAAAATAACCATGTTTTTGCACAAATAATAAGAAAGATTAACTAGCTATTAACCATAATCTTGTCAGAGCACCAGCCAAATCCCCTTGTTTCTTCTTCTCCAAACTGTTATTTCTAGGCATCTGTGCACCAGACGCAGCAGATATTCCTAAGTTCCCATGACGCACATATTTCCAAATAGTATTGTAAACATTCTCAAAACTATCTGTCACTACCTGACAAGGTAATCGAGACAAATCGTAAATCCCACTTTGTTCACCATGGCGTATCATTCCAATATTGTGTCGCCTATCAAAAATGAGAAAATCATCTAGCTCTGGCCTATCTGAAATATTCGAGAAAATAATCGGCAACACAAAATTTCTCGGCTCAATCATAGCAAGTGACACATCCTCAAAATGCACTATTGGCATCTGTAAAATATAGAAGTGCGCCTCTCTATATAAATCTCGGATTGCAATATGTAGTTTATGTAAAACTTCATCATTATAATCACCAGCAACCTTAGCGCCCTCACGATACGCCTTACAAATCAGATAATAAATATCCATCTCCTTATTCGGAATATTAGTTAGAAATGAATCTAGAATCATCTGCTGAACCTGAACAGATGAAATATCTCCAATGTGTCTATATAAGCGGTCTGCATCATAGTAGTTCGTGCGAATAAATTCATAATCATTTGCCTCGAACTCTCGAATTAGTCTTGTAGACTTCATTCTCTTCGGCGCAACCTGAAGCTCGATGCAGTGATAAATAATGCTCAAATATCCTTCTAGCGTTCCATCGTAACTATATTGATGCATAAAAATGACCTCCTCATATGAAATGGTGAGGTCATTGTAACATGCGAACATATGTTTGTAAATGACAAATTTACGCCCTTTTGTCGGACACTACTCCCAATTCTTGCTGCTTCTTCTTGATGCAATCGTACGCAACAATCGGATCATCAATGCCCAAAACCGCCTTATCCATAGGACAAATGTCTGTTCCATCTCTACTGATTATCTCGTCACACAGAATCTTGTACGACACAGCAATGCCGTATCTTTCTAATAATTCCTTGCCCTGCAGGCTTAAGGTCTCAGCATATAAAGAATCCACCGAGAGCAAAATATATAGAAAACTCGCCGCTCTACCGACAATCTTGTCGCAAGCAGAAAATCCATCAAGCGACACGCCGCCATCAAGAAGGTTTGTAAGTGGCTTTACGCCCTTTTCGGAAGAGGCGAGGACCTTGTTAGAAGCATCTACTGCAACAAAGGTGTACGCGCCTGTCTCGAAAAGCTCACGCGCTTTATCTTCTGGCAAAAGTTTAGTCACGAGATACTACCTTCATTACTGCTGGGAGCAAAAGAAGCTGAACTACTATGCCGTATAATCCTTCTGGAATTGCTGTAAACACGCTGATAGGAGCGATTGCTGTAATTCCTAATAGGCTTGTGCAAACAAGTAGAGCACCGAATCTCACAAGACGTCCAGCAAGTTGTGCGCCAAGAACGGAAACGATAGCAGGAAGTTTCTTTCCAGCGATAGTGCGATTATAAAGAAGTCCGGCAAAGAAACCGTAAGATGCGAGTTCGAGCATCATGAATGGAAGAACAGCGACTGCTGGCATTCCTGTCATCATAAAGCTAAGTAGTGGTGAGATGAATCCAGTAACTAGTCCAGCCATTGGACCAGCTAGAAGACCAACTGCCAAAACTGGCAAATGCATTGGTAGGAAAGTAGCACCAAAAGCATTACCTGTTCCTGTAATCGCACCCATAATGTGTGCTGTCTGTGGAAGTGCTACTGCTGCAACAATCGCGATAACTGTAGCTACTACCTTAGCTGAAATTGTCATTTTGTTTGCTAATGTTTTTGTTCTAATACTCATATTTATTCCTCCAAAATAATATACTTAAATCATATCGGTCATCTTCGTCATAAGCGACGCAATCTCAATTTTCTGCGGACACAAAGCCTCGCACGCCGCGCAAGAAATGCAGTCTGCTGGTGACGAATTAGCCTTCGAGATATCTATCTTATGTTCCGCATCACTCGCGCTTAAATATGTACACTCGTTATATAACTCGATTAGCTTTGGAATGTCAATTCCCTGAGGACAATTCTCTGTGCAATAACGACACGCTGTACACATCACGCTCGTCGAAGAAGTCATGTGCGCACCAATAGAATAAAGTGTGTTAATCTCGTCTTCGCTCAAAGTCTCTTCTTTATCGAAAATCCTAAGATTATCCTCTATCTGCTCTAGATTTGACATGCCGGACAATACTACGCCAACACCATCGATGCTCTTTACATAATCGAATGCCCATTCAACAGCGCTCTTGCTATCACATGTAGAAATACTATCAAGTTTATCCTTATAGTAGCTTGCCATTGTAGCAAGACTTCCACCACGAATAGGCTCCATTACCCAAACAGGAATATTGCGCTTCTTAAGTTCTTCTACCTTAAGCTTTGCATCCTGATAATCCCAGTCTACATAGTTAAGCTGCACCTGACAAAATTCAATATCATCACCATAGGCATTAATAAAACGCATCATCGTGTCGTAATTACCATGAACGGAAAAGCCTAGGTGCTTAATTTTACCTTCGTTACGAGCCTTGATGAAAAAGTCATAAATTCCATATTTCTCATTATCAAGATACAAATCAATATTGTCCTCACACACATTATGGAACAAATAGAAATCAAAATAATCCACCTGACATTTCTCAAGCTGCTTATTAAAAATCTCCTCTACCTTATCCATATTAGATACATCGTATCCAGGAAACTTACTAGCTAGATAGAAAGATTCTCGTGGGAATCGCTTAAGCGTCTTGCCCATCGTGATTTCAGAATTACCACCATGATAACCCCATGCTGTATCAAAATAATTGATTCCACCAGCAATCGCCTTATCAACCATCTCGTCCACACGGGCTTCATCAAGAACAGTTCCTTCCTTATCAAGAGTAGGCATTCGCATCGCGCCAAAGCCAAGCTTAGAAATCTTCTTGCCTTGGAAATCAAAATATTGCATCGTCTACCTCCTTACTTTAGCGAAAAACTATTATGCTTTTTATTATATATTTTTTGGAAAACATAATATGTTAAATTTCACGCAAGTATGTTCATTTTACGTGCATAATTTTTGCCTAAAAAATCCCGAAGGCAAAACCCTCGGGATTAGTATTAGTTGAATATAAAAATTAATTTCTACAGGTTATGGAGTTGGAAGACCAAGCATATCTAGGAACTCGTTCATATCTTCGATATCAGACTTCTTGTCAGAATTAGCAATTGCCATAATTACCATATTCTCTGTCCAATAAATTCCACCATAGATTTCATCTGTATCTTCCCACTCGCCGTCACCATCAGCTTCACCTTCGAAAAGGATATATCCACGGCTATTGTTAAGACCACTAGAATGACTACCTTCAAAATCTCCATCATCGATCATATCCTCGAAGTCCTTATAGTATTCGTCCTCAAAGAAATCACGAGCAGCTTCTTCGTCCTCGAACTCAGCATATCCAATACTAACGTCCTCATCAATTAATGTTAGGAACTTCTCCATATCATACTCATCTAGACCTATATACTCCAAATCGTCTCCAGAAATCTCATAGACTTCTTCATCGTAAATCTCTTCTATTGCATCCTCGAAGTCACCATCATCAACTACCTTGAAACTCTTACAAGAAACAAGGCTTACCATCATAGCAACAATCATAACAACTGAAAGAATCTTCTTAATATTCTTCATATCTATTCTCCTTAAAAATATATTTATTGCCTACGCAACACCATTATGCTACAACAAGTCATCAATAAATGCAAATATATTATAAAAATCCCGAAGGCAAAACCCTCGGGATTTTTATTAGTCAAATATAAAATGTGTTTCTACTAGTTATGGAGTTGGAAGACCAATCATATCTAGGAATGCATCCATATCCTCAATATCAGACTTCTTATCAGAATTTATAACAGCAACAACTACGATATTGTCTACCCAGTAAACACCACCGTATGCTTCATCGATTTCTGTCCAGAATCCGTCGCCATCACATTCACCGTTTACAATGATGTATCCACGGCTACTGCTAAGACCACTAGAACGACTACCCTCGAAGTCATCATCTTCAATCATATCTTCGAAGTCCTTATAGTATTCGTCCTCGAAAAATTCAAGAGCTGCCTCCTCATCATCGAACTCAAAATAATCAATATAGAGCTCATCAGAATAGTTGTAGTAATACAAGTTCTTGTCCATGTCTGTTCCATCATAGATAGACCATTCAATGTCGTCTCCAGAAATCTCATCGACTTCCTCGCCGTAAACCTCATCGATAGCATCTTCGAAGTCACCATCATCAACAGCCTTAAAGCTCTTACAAGCAACAAGGCTAGCCATCATAGCAACAATCATAACAACTGAAAGAATTTTCTTAATGTTCTTCATGCCTAATCTCCTTACAGATAATATTCGTTGCTTACCGCAACACTTTTGTATTATAGCACGATTCTTCTTAGATATGTAATGCTTTTCGAGTAAGACAAAGAATTTGTTCAAACAAAAACGCCTCCGAATACAGGTAGCCGTTTATGTATATTCACTTGTCAGCATCAAGTAAAGTAACTGTGCCTGCTGTTCCGTCAACTCTTACTCTGTCGCCTGTTTTCAGGACGCCTGAAGCATACTGACAGCTTACAACGGCTGGAATACCCAGCTCTCTCGCCACGATTACAGCATGGGAAAGAGGTGCTCCTATATCCGTAACAAGGGCAGAGATCTTCGGAAAGAGCTTTATCCAGCCTATATTTGCAGCTTTAACCACAAGTATCTCACCCTTCTGAAAAGAATCCGCCTCGTCAATCGAATTCATCACCCTTACAACACCCTCAGCCTGACCGCAGGAGCCTGCGACGCCCCTGATAACGCCGTCGGTTTCATCGGAGCAATTTTCTCCGAAACGATAAAAGCCTGTAGCGCCTCCGCTTTTCTTCCATTCCTCAAAAGTAAATCTTCCACAGATAATGCTAGGGAAACTCGGCATCTCCATCTGCTTGGTATAATTTCTTCGGCGGACAGATATTTTTTCGGTTACATCAAGCTGACCTGTCAGACATTTTTTCACCTCGTTAAGATACAGCATAAAAATATCTTCCTTAAGGCCTGTGAATTCTCCCGCTTTAAGGAGATATTCTCTTATGACGCAGAAAAGACGTAAAGCGTTGCTTCTCACCTTTTCACGATCATATACCGCCACAGAATATTTTTTCAACAGCTTGTCAAGCCATGCAGATTTCGAGGGATAAAGCTTCTTGAATCGTGCTACCGCCTCCTTATGGCGAAGCTCCTGTGCGGTTTTCATTTCGTAGGCGTTTATACCCGAAGCAACATAATCACGAACCGCATTTTCAGGAAAATCGGAATCCTCGTATGGATAGGGCATCGAAAGCTCAAGCTCATCTGCATGACGGTGACCATATCTCGAAGTATACTCCTCCTGTGACATTCTTCCGTTTACCACGTCATCAATCGCAAGCAAGTAACCGATACTTTCAATATTTCCGTTTCCAGAGCTGTCAGAAAGAAGCATGTCGGCAAGCTCCGCACCGCATACTTTTTCCAACTCTGCCCTTGTGGAGAAAAGTGATTTAAGAGAAAGACCTGTTGCTATCGTCGATAGAGTCTTCATCATATATGGCTCACATTTTCCGCTCCATATTTCACTGAGCTCCTCCGCCGATGATGAATTCCTTATTTCATCAATAAGTTCGTCCCCGATTTCAATCATACGCTTCTTAAAATTCTTGCCGAAATCGTATTTTTTTATATTCTTCCTGGGAGCGCCCGTAATAAGTCCCAATATCTTTTTCAGAAATTCCTTTTTATCAAAAGAGTAGACAGGGATTTCAAAATTGGAGGGTATTCCTCCTGCAAGCTCTGATATAGCCTTAAAGGCTTTTTCCTTGGATAGCCCAAAGGACATTACCATAGAGCATAAGCCACTTATATTAAGATAAAGCTGACCGCATACATTTGAAACGAGAGGGATTCCGAGAGTGTCAATAAGCGTCTTTAAAACCCCGTAGGTCACAGGCGAAACGGGACGCAGGAAAATCTCACCCACATTTGTTTTTGAAAGTAGAAGTTCTCCGCATAAGGAGTCGTTTATTTCAAATTCATCGTAATTGTTCTTATAAATAGTAGTTATGGGACGAGCTTGTAAAATATAAAGCTTTCCCCTTGATACCGCCCATTCTATATCAAGCTCACAGCCGAAAATCTTAACCGCCTTTCTTGCATAGGAATACATCTTTTTTGCATAAGGCTCGATTTCGGGTGAACCGTTGAAGCTGTAGCTTACGGAATTTATCCTGAAGCTTCCGTCAAAGCTTTCGCCCGATACAAGCTCCTCGCCTTTACCTCTGACGTAATTTCCTGTAATATATTCCGTTCCCGCAGTAATTGCGTCGGCAGTAAATATCACTCCTGCAAATTCGGCAGGCACATAACGCTGTATGATTACTGCGATTTTTCCGCTCCCTATATTCCGTTCATTGGCATATACTCCCACTCGGTCATCCTTCACGGAACAGGCAACTTTTTCAACCGCTTCAAGTATCTTTCCTACGGGAACATCAAGCACCGTTTCGTAAGCTCCTGCAAAGGAATCAGCCTCGCCGTCTTCGCCGTCCGCAGAAGAACGTACTGCGTATGTATATTTTGCGGGAAGCTTTTTTACAAGAAGCATAAGCTCCTGTTCGGCCTCACTTCTTAATGTACCGTTTTCAAAGGCTTCCGCCGCAACCGCATATCCCGAAGGAACGGGAAATCCTGAATTGATAAGTATGCTTAACGCCTCCGCTTTTCCGCCGAAGCTCATTTTATCAAGGTCAGAAAATTTACTGATATACATTTACGCTCCCCCTTCCGTCAGAAACATATTTATATGTTCTGCTACATATTTTCTGAGCTGTTCGTCGTCAGTCAGGTCAATTCCGCACGCTTTTTTTATCTCTTCATAGCGAAGAATAGCCAGCTCATGAAGGCTTGAAATTTCGTAGGCTATAAGACGGCATTCCTCCTCGCTTTTTTTATCACCGAAATACTCCTGAATTAAGGAAAGACTTCCTCTTTTTCCCGATATTTCACGATTAATCAGAACGTATTTTGCTATAGCCTTTGCGAATTTATGATATCTGAGCATCATTTTCATGGTGTGGAAGTGAACCTCGACAAGCTTTTCCTTCGGCGAAAGCCCGCTTGAAAATATTGCGGCAATAGAGGGATTACAACTGAAGGCGTCAGCCTGTATTTCCTCGTATACCTGAAGTAACAACGCTTCACGAGAACCGAAGCAGTAATTTATCATAGCAAGATTTACGTCCGCTTCCCTTGTGATTGCACGGGATGTCACCTCCGATGGATCGCTGCATTCCGACATAAGCTTTTTCGCCGCCTCAAGCAGTGCTTTTTTTGTTGTTTCAATATTACGCTTATCCATTTGTCTCTCCTATTCATTAAACACGTTTAATTATACTAAACGCGTTTAATAAGCTTTGTCAAGTGCTTTTTCTGAAGGAAGATTTTGATTTGGTTCAGGAACTTCGCAAAAACAAGAGGTCGCATACGCACCCGACAAGTCTAGCGGACACAGAACACAGCAGATTGACATCTGCTTCCGTTTCAATGTTATGACAGCAACGATTACTGCTGACAGTATGGTTTACGACAAAAAAGAAAGGCTGCGTAGGATTTTCCTACACAACCTTTCGGTACATATTAAACACTTCTGTATGGGCGGTCGGCCCAACAAGAGCGTTGTTACATTTTACTCTAAGCTCCAATTAGAACATCTTGTTTACGAAGAGAACAGCCTTGTTAGCATCACCGTTGATTACTACAGAACCATCCTCGATTGCAGCGTAGATAGTCTTCTTGCCGTTAAGAATGTTAGCCATAGTCTCTGCGTCTGCGTCGATGTAGAAGCAAGCATCGTTGTACTCATATGGAGCAACCTCTGCCTTCTTCTCCTCTACCTTTACGTAGAGTGGAGCGCACTCGAGAGCACCCTTAAGTGTGATCTGTGTAGCTACGAAATCAGCAGAGAACTTAGCCTTCTTAGCCTTTGCTGCGATTGCATTGCAGATGGACTCCTGTGTAGCCTCTACCTTTGTTGCCTTAGCAGCAGCCTTCTTTGCTGGAGCCTTCTTAGCAGCTGTCTTTGTAGCGCATGCCTTCTTAGCACATGTCTTCTTTGCTTCTGTCTTCTTAGCCTCAGCCTTTGGAGCCTCAACCTTTGTCTCTGTCTTAGCAGCAGCCACAGCCTCTGCCTTTACTTCTGTCTTAGCCTCTGTCTTTGGAGCGCATGCCTTCTTAGCACATGTCTTCTTCTCAGAAGCAGCCTTTGTTGTTGCCATAGTAGTATTCCTCCTATATCCTTAAGGGACCTTGCCCTTCTCGAAAAGCAAACCTCTTGCCTTCCGCTTTTTCCGTTCATTATTATAAAATAATCATTAGATATATTCTATTTTTCTAAATTATGCAAAAACATAGTTTTACCGACTGTATTTTGCCATTTTTGCAACAAAAATTACAAAAACCGTCCCAAAACACCCTAATCAGCCATTGTCACAACGTTCGACTACAAACAAAAACGCACGAGTTTTTGTCGTCTCGTGCGTCTTCAAAATTCTTCTTATAAATTCAATATTAGTCTCTAGCGTACAAATCTCTTGTGAAAACCTTGTCCTCAACATCTGTTAGTTTTGTACTTTTGCGATTTACTACAATTATGTCAGAAATCTTCTTGAATTCATCTAGATCCTTAATAACCTCTGTTCCATAGAAATCATCTTCTGGATATGCTGGCTCATAAAGAACTGTTCTTACACCCTTAGCCTTAATTCGCTTCATGATGCCCTGAATCGAACTTGCGCGGAAATTATCTGAACCCATCTTCATTGTTAGTCTGTAGAAGCCAATTACACAATCCTTCTTACCCTTAACACCATGCTCTGTTACCTCTAGACCTGCTGTCTTCAAAATCTGTTCTGCAATATAATCCTTACGTGTGGAATTTGACTCAACGATAGCAGAAATCAAATTCTCTGGTACATCCTTATAGTTTGCCTTAAGCTGCTTTGTATCCTTAGGCAAACAATATCCGCCATAGCCAAAGGATGGATTGTTATAGTGGTCTCCAATTCTTGGGTCTAGGCACACACCCTTAATTACCGATGCTGTATCAAGTTCCCTTTCCTCGCAGAACGTGTCGAGCTCGTTAAAGTAACTAATTCGCAGTGCCAAATATGTGTTAGCAAAAAGCTTAACAGACTCAGCCTCGAATGTATCCATGATAAGCACTTCTACATCTTCCTTAATTGCAGCTTCCTTAAGAAGATTTGCAAAAGTCTTCGCATTCTCGTGTCTAATATCATTTCCACGAAGACCGGATGCAATAATTCTACTTGGATAAAGATTATCGTACAAAGCCTTGCCTTCTCTTAGGAACTCTGGACTAAACAAGATTCTGTCTGTGTTAAATTTCTTATTTACTTCACGAGTATATCCTACTGGAATTGTCGACTTAATAACTAGTAGTGAAGTATCACTATACTTAAGTGCAAGCTCTATTACGTTCTCAACTGCACTAGTATCGAAGCTATTTGCTTCTGTATCATAATTTGTAGGAGCTGCAATTACTACAAACTCAGCGTCCTTATATGCCTCTTCTGGATCAAGAGTTGCCTTAAGATTTAGTTTCTTATTAGCTAGGAAATCAATTATCTCTGCATCGTCAATAGGAGAAATCTTATTGTTTACTTTATTAACTCTATCCTCGCTAATATCAATTGCAGTAACTTCATTCTTCTGTGCAAGAAGAACTGCGATTGATAGTCCAACATATCCTAAGCCTGCTACTGTTATCTTCATATGTTCCTCCCTTGGCAAGAAACTTACCAATTTGTCTAGTTGTTGTCACTTGTTATTATGGCACTTAAATAAAATATTTCAATTGTTTTCTTCTTGACTAGCCTTCCAATCAAGATAATCGTCATAAGACATTCTCTTATCGATAATTCCATCTGGAGTAATCTCAATTATTCTATTTGCTACTGTATTTACTAATTCTCTATCGTGTGAAGTAAACAGAATCACTCCAGGGAACTTCTTGATTCCTTCATTAAGCGAAGTAATCGCCTCCAAATCTAGGTGATTTGTTGGGTCATCGAGAATAATAATATTAGAATTCTTAAGCATCATTCTCGATAGCATTAGTCTTACTTTCTCACCACCAGATAAAACCTTCGCAATCTTCTGCGACTCTTCTCCAGAGAAAAGCATTCTTCCTAAGAAGCCTCTAATATATGTCTCTGTCTGATCCTTCGAGAACTGTCTAAGCCAGTCTGCAAGAGATAATTCACAACCATCAAAATACTTCGAATTATCCTTTGGTAAATATGACCTCGTAGTAGTAATTCCCCACTTAATATTTCCTTCGTATTCATTCTCCATCGTTGCTTCTTCACCAGCAAGAATATCCAGAAGTTGTGTAACAGCAACCTCATCCTTACCAACAATTGCAATTCTATCATCTCTATTAACTGTAAAAGAAATATTGTTTAGCGTCTGTCTTCCGCTAGACTTCGCACTTAAGTTGTTTACGAATAAAACATCATTTCCAATTTCTCTATCCTGCTGGAAATTAATGAACGGATACCTTCTTGAAGACTGTAGTACCTCTGGCAAAACCATATTATCAAGAAGCTTCTTACGGCTCGTCGCTTGTCTTGACTTAGATGCATTTGCAGAGAACCTAGCAATAAAGTCTTGTAACTCCTTGCGTCTAGCCTCTATCTTCTTCGTCTGATCCTTAAGCTGCCTTAAGGATAGCTGTGTGTACTCGTACCAGAAATCGTAATTACCCTGGAACAATGTCACCTTCTTAAAATCAATATCTACAATATGTGTACAAACCTTATTAAGGAAGTGTCTATCGTGAGATACTACAAGCACGCAGTTCTCAAAATCCATCAAATATTCCTCAAGCCATCTACAGCTATTCAAATCCAAGTGGTTTGTAGGCTCATCTAGAAGTAAAACATCTGGATTTCCAAACAAAGCCTGCGCTAGCAAAACCTTCACCTTCTGACCACCCGTCAAGTCCTTCATTGGTCTTTCGTAAAGCTCGTCCTTAAGTCCTAATCCGCGAAGCAAAATCTCTGCATTGCTCTCAGCAGACCAACCATCCAACTCAGCAAACTCACCCTCGAGTTCACCTAATAGGATTCCGTCCTCATCGCTGAAATCCGCCTTCGAATAGAGTCTTTCCTTCTCCTTCATGATCTCATGAAGTCTCTTGTGACCCATGATTACTGTCTCCATCACAGTGTACTCGTCATACTTAAAGTGGTCCTGCTCGAGCACCGCCATTCTTTCTGTCTTCGGCATCGTAACAAAACCCTTCTGCGGCTCAATTACGCCAGACAAAATCTTCAAGAATGTCGACTTTCCTGCACCATTCGCACCGATAATTCCATAGCAATTACCCTTACTAAACTGCACATTTACGCCCTCGAAAAGCGTTCTTCCACCAAACATCAATGTCACATTTTGTACGTCTAACATATTCCCTATCTCTTTCTTATTATTCTCTATTCGATTATCTCATATCGATATCTCAATATCTTACCAAGTTATCCATAAGCCAAGCCATTATATCAGCGACTAGCAGCATTTGCTATTCGTCACATTAGCTTAGTTTCTAGCCACAAAATCACATCTGTTGGTAACAATTTACTTGCTACGTGCAAACACTTCTGCATAAATCCATAGACAAACAATTTCTTACCACGCATTGCCGCCTTAAGTGCTGCTTTCGCCAAGTCCTCCGCCTTTACCGCGCATATACCTCTAATCCCACCAAACTTCGTTTCCTTGCCGTCGGTTGACTTCTCCAAAAACTCCGAATTAACTGGCCCCGGACAAACTGCGGTCACGGTGATGCCTTCCTTCTTAAGCTCATAACCAAGCCCTCTCGAAAAGCTTATAACATACGACTTACTAGCCGCATAGATAGCAAAGCCTGGCTGTGGCAAGAAGCCTGCACTTGATGCGATATTTATTATTCTTGCTTTTCGAGCGGGAGTACGTTCCTTAAGGAAAGGAATACAGATTCTTGTCATTGATGAGAGTGCTGTGCAATTAAGTTCAATCGTTTCTTCTATCTGTGCGCGTGTTTGTTCCGATACTTCTGCTCGCTTTCCCATACCTGCGCAGTTGATTAGAAGTCCAATTTCTGGTTTGTCGGCTGTTAGCTTTTGCTCGAATTGAGTGATGCTGTTTCTGTCGAGTAGGTCAATTTTTATTGGCACGATTTTGCTGCCGAGCTCGTCTCTAAGGGAACTAAGGCGCTCTACTCTTCTAGCAAGAACCCAAATTTCGTCATAATCTAATTTGGCGACTTCCCTAACGAAAGCCTCTCCGATTCCAGATGACGCACCTGTGATTATCGCAATGTTCATATGACACCTCCGAACTTCACTTCTCCTATATTAGCATACTTAGCTTGGCTTTTGATAACATAAAAATCGACCCTTGTTCGGGGCCGATTTGTAATCATCTGTTATGTCGTTTTGTTCGTAATTAGTCCTTCTTCTTGATAGGAACTGGGCGACCAGCTACATATCGAATGTTTTCGTCGTCATCGGAGAAGTGACTAGACTTCTTTTCTTCTGTTTGGCTTGCTGCCGCTGTTCCAGCCATAGCAGCTCCCATATTGCGAATCTTGCCCATCAAGCCATTGAATGAATTCTTAGCTTCTTCTACTGGAGAACTTGCTCTCTTTGCAGCAGCTGCAGCCGCTGGATCCTCAGCTGCCAAAGCTTCTGCTCCTTCTAGGTGCTCCATAGCATAAAGTTCCTTCATTGCTGCTGCCTGATTGAAAACTTTTGCCTCTGTCTTCTTTGGCTGCTCATGAGTAATCTTCTTATCTGCTGCCCCTGTTACTGCAGCTGCACCTGCCGCTGCTACAGCCGCATTAGCACCTCTAACTGGTCTTTTCACTGGTGGCTTTGGAGTAGCTGTCTTTGCTTGTGCACTTGCAGTTGCTGTTTTTGCTGCCGCATTACTTGCAGAGCTACTTGCAGCCATCTTAGTTGCAGTAGTTGCAGCCTCTCTAGCACCTGGTGTATTAGAGAATACTGGACGAATTGGTGCTGTGTTAGACTTCTGCAAATATCCATTTACAACCTTTGGCTCGTCGGCTACTGCTGCGGCACTGCTTGCACTAGTAGCTGCCTCACCAGCAAACTTAGCCTTAATAGCATCAATTGGAATGAATTCCTTAAGAAGGTCTTCATTCTCAGTACCGTTATTCTTCAAATATACGATTCGAGCAACAGCTGCAATAAAGAGCAATACCAAGATAATCATTGGCAAATGATTATTTCCATCAACATCTTGTGTTCTTGCTGTCTTGATATATCCTGCAGCAGCCGCTCTTGTAGGTGTTGGTGTAGGAGTTCCTTCACCATCTCCACTAGAAGCTCCGTTATTAGAATCACCCTCGTCTCCAACTACAACTGGAGCTGGTAAAACATCTTCTTCAGATGCTTGTGTCTCATCAATTACTTCTTCTGTAGCTACTGTTGTCTCCTGTGACTCTGTTTCTTCTACTGGCGAAGTAGTCTCCACTGTAGTTTCTTCTGGCTCAACCGGTACCGGTGTAGCAGTTGCTGCTACTGGTGCGCTTGTTGGTGCGCTAGTTGGAACAGGCGTAGCCGTTGCTACTGGTGCATTTGTTGGCACTGGTGTAGCAGTTGCAGCTGGTCTAGTTGTTGGAGTTGCTGTAGGAACAGGTGTAGCCGTTGGCCTTGGTGTTGGTGTAGCTGTTGGTCTTGGTGTTGGTGTGTTCGTTGGCTTTGGTGTAGGTGTTGCCTGTCCGCCTGAAGTGGAGGAGATGTAAACACTAACAACGTCATTAATATCTGTACCAGAAATATTTGCTCCTACATTCCAACCAAAATGATCACTATTAACAGTTACATATACTGTATTGCCACTATAAGAAATTCCGTCGTGGTTCCATCCATCATTAACACTTGTTACTGTACCATCAAGCTGAATAGCCACAACAACAGAATCATAGCCATCCGCACTAACTTGGAAACCTACTGTTGCTCCATGACCGTATGTTGTCTCCTGAGATACTGATACAGAAGCTGCTGCATTAACCTGAGAACCAAATCCTATACTATTAGGAAGTGTAAAAAATAAGCATAATAGCAGTGCAAGTACAGTTGCGATAACACGTGAATTCGTTCTAATATGATTGTTCACGACAAACACCCCCACAGTATTTTTGTTCACATAATAAGTTGATTATACTCCGCTTTTTGACATTTTTCCACAGAATTAGATATTTTAACGCACAATTAGTCGTCCTTTCCGCGGCCTAAATTATATGCAACTGCACCAATAAGTATGAGAGCTGCGACACTTACAACGGAAATTACTATTATCTTGATGATTTTCGAGATAGAAGACTTAGTGTTCTTGTCAGAAGCTTCTGTCTTGTCGTTTTCTTCACTTGGTGCATTACTTGATGCTTCGCTTTCTTCTTGTGCTTCAGCCTCAGCCTCAATTGTTGTCTCAGAAGTTGGCTCACTATCGTCACTAGTAGAAGCGTCTGGCTCTATTGGAGTTACTTCCATTCCTGAGAATTCTGACAAGCTAATGCCATTTGAGCCAAGAGGAATCGCGTGGTCTAAGCCAATGAAGCTTCCGTCTTCATCTGTCCAGAGAACCTCGCTAACGAAAGAATATTTTTCTTCATCCCAAGTAGTAAAGTCGTCGAGCACAAGTCCGCCTGTATCTCCTGAATTCGCGTTGAAGCACCAGAAAGTAAAATGCAAATTGTATTCACCAATAAGCTCGCGAAGATATGTCATCCAAGTTAGGTTGTCGCCACTCATGAAGCCGCCCCACTCGCCAATAAGGATAGGTGCGATGTCCTGATCGTGAATAAAGAACCAGTAATCATACCAGTAGTCCTCCATCATAGACTCGTATGAGAAGCCTGAGTAGAACCATGGCTGCTGGTAGACAGCTGGACCGTAATCGTGTGGAGAATAGACAATCTGTCTGTTTCTCTCCTCACTACCAAAATCGATTGGGAAATCTGCAACGCCCATAAGGTTTCCGCCCCACCATGCATTGTGGTAATCGGCAGGATTTGTAGAAGTGAAGTTGTTATTTTCGATATCGATTGGGTATATTTGGATGCCTTCGATTACAATAAGCGCATTCGGATTGTTATCGAGTACAACGTTGCCTGCAAGTTCTGCCACATATCGCCAGTTGTTGTCGTCGCTCGAATCGTTCCAAATCGCGTGAGTCTCGTTTGCTGGGCCGTGTGGCTCGTTCTTTAAGTCGTAAGCAACAACTGTATCGTTGTCAGCATATCTATCCGAGATAAAATCGAGCGCAGCAAGGTAGTCGTCTGTACTAACTTGATCTGTATACCATAGTGGCGCGTTATGCCCAGAAGCATCTGTGTTTGCGCTATGGATGTCAATCATTACCTTAAGTCCAACATTCTCGCAAACCTGAATTGCATAATCGAAAATCTCCAAGCTATTCATTCCAACTAGTTCGGCATTAGTCGCCTGATTGAAATTCGCGTTTGGATATTCGCCATTTGCCCACTGATTAAGAAGCTGAGCCGAGATAGGAATTCTCAAAAGATTAAACCCATGATCAGCAATCGCTTCCAAGGAACTTGCCATATTACATGACCAGCATCCATCAAAAATGTTCGTACCCGTGTTATACCCGAACCAGTTTACACCAGTAAGCCACACCTCAGTACCGTTCATATCAACAATTCTATTTCCATCAGTAGTAAGCCAGTCGTCACCAGCAACGGCATCAGGATTTGGCTCCATCAAAACACCGCCCTGACCAGCTTGACCGCCATTATTGCCGCCGTTATTTCCACCATTGTTGCCGCCGTTATTTCCGCCGCCATTTGCATTACTTCCCTGATGAGTGCCGCTGCCGCTTATAGAAATAAGGCTTGCCGCAGTAATATTATTACCCTCAACTTGAATTCCAACATTGCCATCAAAGCCCCAAGAATTTGGTCCAGAAGCTGAACATGTCGCAGTAACCTGATTACCAGACACCGTATAGGAATCAAAGCCCCAACCCGACGCACTGTTGACTGTTCCATCAAACTCTACTACAACAGTAATTGTCTCGTAGCCTTGGCAGCCTGACAAGTTAAGAACTATCTGTCCTCCGGTTCCCCATGGATTCGTCGACTCGACCTGCGCGGAAGGATCCGCATAAACCTTATATCCACTTTCTGGCATCGCGAAAAGCACCACAAGTGTGAGCATCGCGAAGATTATTATCGTTCCAATTTTACTGATTTGCTTCTTGTTCATAGCGTTCATAGTTGCCCCCAAACTATTCTTTTAAAAATGCTTCTTGTATTCTACACACTTTATTTGATTTTGACATTACTTTTTTGAAAGGAATACAAAAACATGTCAAGCCAAGAAAAAGGGCGCCTACTTTTGAGTTCTTATCAAAAAGCATCGCCCTATAAAATTTCTTAATTTATATTTTGCCTATCCGCCGTGCTCTTTGTGAGCGTTTGCTTTTCGAGCGAGGCAGATTAGAAGTGTAGAAGTAGTTTTATGCGAATCTTGTGTCGACTACGCGCTTCATCTTACCCTGTGACTTCGGCAAGGAATTTGGCTGAACGAGGACAACCTTGATGTGAAGACCTGTTACGGAAGTAATCTCGCTTTCAATCTTCTTTGTGACAGTCTGGATGTCCTTGAGTGTATCGGAGTAGAGGTTTGGATTCATCTCTACCTTAACATAGATGCTGTCCTTGTTGTTCTCGCGGTCTACGTAGATGATGTAGTTAAGAGAAACAAGGTCTCGGTGTAGGCCAATTGCCTCCTCAATCTGAGATGGGAAGAGGTTTACGCCACGAACGATGAGCATGTCATCTGCACGACCTGTAATCTTCTCCATACGTGGAGTTGTTCTGCCGCACTCGCACTTGCCGTAATGAATGCGAGTAAGGTCATGTGTGTTGTAACGAATGAGAGGTACTGCTTCCTTTGTGAAAGAAGTGAACACTAGCTCACCAAGCTCGCCCTCTGGAAGTGGCTCGCCTGTCTGTGGATCAACGATTTCTGGCCAGAAGTGATCGCTGTTGATGTGAATCATGTCACACTTATCGCAAGAGCAGCCAACACCAGGTCCAAGAATCTCGGAAAGACCATAGATATCGAAGGCACGCATACCGGATCTCTCTTCAATTTCCTGCTTCATTTCCTTTGTCCAAGGCTCCGCGCCAAAGATTCCACAACGCAAATTGAGTTCGTCCTTAGAGATACCCTTCTCGTCCATACGGTCAAGAATTCCAAGCATGTATGTTGGTGTACAGCAGATAACGTTTGGCTTCCACTCTGTAAGAATCTGAATCTGTCTGTCTGTTTGTCCTGTAGAAACTGGGATTGCAGTACAACCATATGGCTCACACGCATAGTGTGGTCCAAGGCCTCCAGTGAAAAGTCCATATCCATAAGAAATGTGGATTAGGTCCTCCTTCTGCACTCCAGCCATCGCGAAGCAGCGGCAAAGCATATCACTCCACAAATCTACATCGTTCTTTGTATATCCAACTACCTTCATTCTACCAGTAGTACCAGAAGACGCGTGGTAGCGAACCACCTCGTTTTGTGGCACTGCAAGAGTTCCAAATGGATAATTGTCTCTGAAGTCATACTTGTCTGTAAATGGCATCTTCTTCAAATCGTCGATAGACTTGATATCCTCTGGCTTCATGCCAATCTCGTCCATCTTTGCTCTGTAGAAAGGCTGGTTCTCATAAACGCGCTTTACGCACTTAACCAAGCGATCACTAACTAATTTGTGTCTTGCCTCATCGGACATGCACTCGTTTTCTTCGTCCCAGATGAAAGGTTTAATTTCTCTAGACATTTTTTACCTCCTCTTCGAGCCTATTGCTCTCTCGAAAAAAATTAAAAAACAAAAACCCGCCACTTGTTATCACAAGTGACGGGACGAATTCAAATATATCCGTGTTACCACCCATCTTCACTTCGCTAAATTAGCGAGGTGCACTCATTATAACCATAACGGAGGTCTTGCCGAGCCTTCCTACTTGCAAGTATTTGCTTGCTTCTCACATGAATAAGAATATGCATATATTGCTCGTGTTCAAAAAGCCTGCTGCTGAAGTGAACTTCATTTATCTGCTAACTGTATTCGCTCTCAATCCGTGGCTCATACTCCCTGTCGTCGCATTGATAAACTACTCTCTTCGTCATTGCATTTAACCAAGTGCGGCTGTTTGTTGTTTATCGTAATCAATTATAAATTCCGCGATTTGATTTGTAAATGATTTTTTGCTTATTTCACATGTTGTTTTATATGCTTAATTATCGCATTCTATTAGCCAAATTCGTTATACATCATGTACTGCATCGCACGATACGCTTCAATTATTTCTTCATCAGTTTCTGCTACACCATCATCTGACACGATTCCAATTGCTCTTCTAAGCTCATCATTCTCATGCCACATGTCATCAACGGCATCATAGTATGCCATTGAATTAATTACTGGAAGCGCCTGCCTGCTCTGATTTAGTAATGCGTAATAATCCGTATAAGGAATGCCGGCTGCACTTAGTACATCAAGTCCAAGATAATTGATTGATGTGCTTGCTACAGGGATGTCAGGGATTTCTGGAATCTCAAGACCTGAATCAGAATTTGTCCAAATCATATATGGAATAGTTAGTAGTCCATGTATCCTATCTATTCTTGTAGACAAGCGGTCTGTCTCTACAATATCTTCTACAAGAATATTAGGCTGATGATCTCCAAACATTAGAACAACATAATCCTCATCATCTTCTTCAAGAATTCTCAAGAACTCCTCTAATGCCTCATCAGACTCCTGAACAAGAGTCAAAAAGAAATTAAACATATCTGTTGTCTCTTGTGCATCTGGAATAGTTGTTGTAAAGAATTCTTCAGATGTAAAGTCTTCAAACTCACCATAGTACGGAGAATGATTCTGCATAGTCACTACAAACGCGAACATGCGCTCGTTTGGAGCTAACTCATTCATTCTATCAATTACATACTGATATGTAGCTATATCCGAATAATAATCTCGGTACAAATCTTCATCCGATACATCAATATCCTCAATAAAGGTAATCTGATCAAATCCCAAGAATGGATAGACCTTCTCTCTGTTCCAACCAGTTCTCTCATATGGATGGAAACCTAAGGTCGTGTATCCAAGCTCATTTGCTAGCGAGATAATAGAATCATGATTCTCATAAAAATAACTATTATACGCATTGCTTGCAGCAGGAACCATCTCCATAGAAAGACCTGTTAAGATTTCAAATTCACTATTTGATGTACTTCCTCCATAAATAGAAGAAAGTGCATATCCAGTCTCTGCGTTATCAAGCGCATCGAGGCTATGCCAATAGTCCATAGGATCAGAACTTAGTTCCACACCTGGAAAGATTGAGAAGTCAGTCAAGGACTCGTTCATGATAATAATTACATTTGGCAAATCTTCTACATTTACACCTTCAATACTTGCTCCACCTGCATCAGCTAACATCTGTGTGTATACTTCTTCTGTATAACCGTCTGGTTTTGCTAATCTAGCATCAAAGGACTGCAAGAAATTAATGAAAATTACTGTGTTATAACAGGCATACATTTTATAATCTTGAACTACCGTCTTCTCAACAACAATGCTATAACTCACCGCATACGCAATCATGGAAACTGTTGCGACTACTAAGCGAATAAGCTTGTATAAATACTTTTTCTCTTTTTCGGGAAAACCAGCCGGAAGCTTTAAAAAATACAAGATAAAGAGAATCAGCAGTTGCGGAATAAAAAAATATAAAAAAGCTCCTTTTATTGGAAATGCAAAACCTTCAGCTACGTTTGCTGCTGTCTTCAAACTCAAAAAATCTGCAAACATAAACATGTTTCCACGCCACATCGCAGTTAGATAGCATACGAATCCATAAAGCAAAAACGGAGCAGAAGCTACCAGCACAGAAATCTTAATAGACTTACAGAAAATCTTGCAAACATTATAAATGCACATGTATATTCCTATATAACAAATCCAGTGAAGCGGAAAATGATTCGAAATATTGCTTACCATTTCACCAAGAATAGTAAACGACTGACTATAATGCCCATACACTACTCCGAACATTTGAGAATAATAAAAAGTGAAAAACATCATGAACGGAAGCAAAACTACTTCAGCAACAATAGGCTTCTGCCTCGATAAATCAACTCTTCCCTTGTGGACAAGTAATAATACTATCCATAACAATATATACAGCATCCCATCAATTGGATACTTTTCCTTTACCAAATTAAGAAAACCTAGTATTGCAAATAATAAATTCAGGTAAATTAATATATGAAACAACAAATCCTGATACTGTTTTTTGTCCTTCCAACATTCTTTCTCGAACTTCATAACTACCCCTCCCAAAATTTGAAATAAGTGGCGTCTTTATCAACTAATAATTCGAGTTGTGTGCAATAAAACTAGAAAAGTATATCACATCTTCTATGCTTTGATAATAATTTCTGCAATATTGCCACTTTTATGCTATACTCACTGACACGCAGCAAAGACATTACAAAAAACGTCATTTACTAACTGAGAAAAAGGGAAAATATGCAAACCAAAACTACTATCAGCCTATCAGATCACTTCACATATAAACGCCTGTTTAGATTCGTATTGCCATCAATTTTCATGATGGTATTTACATCCATCTACGGCGTAGTCGATGGCTTTTTTGTGTCCAATTTCCTCGGCAAGTCAGCCCTTGCTGCAGTAAACCTAATTTGGCCAGTGTTCATGATTATGGGAGCAATTGGCTTCATGATTGGCGCCGGAGGAACATCGATAATTTCTCAGGCCCTTGGTGAAGATAACGAGGAGCGCGCGAACAACAGCTTCTCTCTTTTTACATATACTGCATTTATTATCGGCCTTGTACTTGCTGTACTTGGAATTGTTTTCATCAAAGACATCTGCCACGCAATCGGCGCTACCGGCAAGGTCTACGACGAGTGCATCCGCTACGGAATCGTCCTTTTTGTCTCACTTCCGTTCTTTATGTGGCAAAACATGTTCCAAAGCTTCCTCGTCACAGCCGAGAAGCCTAACCTTGGAATGTGGTTCACTATTATTGCCGGCGTTATCAACATGGGACTTGACTACCTATTCATCGGCCCGCTTAGTATGGGCGTCGCTGGAGCTGGACTTGCTACATCCTTATCGCAAATTGCTGGCGGCCTCGTGCCATTCCTATACTTTCTTTTCTGGAACAAAAGCCGCATCCGCCTTGTACGCTGCTACTTTGACTGGAATGCCTTACTTCGCGCCTTCGCAAACGGTTCCTCCGAGCTCGTATCAAACGTATCATCTTCCATCATCGGAATCCTATACAACCTTCAGCTACTCAAATATGCTGGCGAGAACGGCGTAGCAGCATACGGCGTACTCATGTACGTAAACTTCGTATTCGTCTCTATCCTCATCGGCTACAGCGTCGGAATCGCACCGCTTATCGGCTACAACCACGGCGCACAAAACCACAAGGAGCTTCGCGGCCTCTTCTCGAAAAGCATGCGCATCGTCCCAATAACAGGCATTACAATGACCATTCTCTGCTTTATCAGTGCACCCCTTATCGCGAAGATTTTTGTCGGCTATGACGAAGAATTATGCGCAATGACAATTCATGCTTTTCGCATAAGTTCAATACTATTTAGCTTTTGCGGCTTTCCAGTTTTTGGATCAAGCCTATTTACTTCGCTCGGCAATGGTTTTGTTTCCGCGACGATTTCCTTTGTGCGCACCTTCCTAATGCAGATTGTTGCAATTTACCTACTGCCGCTTGTGTTTGGAATTGACGGAATTTGGATGTCCGCAGTCGTTGCCGATATCTTCGCATTCTTGATGACTATGTTTTTTATTGTAAAATACAAATCAAGGTATCATTACTAAGCTATACGAATATTGGAGTTAATGTTATGGGTATTATCAAAGAGAATAGGCACATCGCTGAGAAAATTGTCGTTTCTGTTCTTATCATATTTATCGGAGGCGTCTTGGGATTTATTACTGCTTCAACGGGCGATTTTTTGCTCGCAGTGGTTTTCTCAGGACTTATGTTTCCTGTTTGCTACATCACTTTCATTTATGAATTGATGCGTGTTTTTTGTCATGATTCGCGTAAGTTATTTCTTGGTTGGGAAATCCTTCTTTCTCTATCAATTCTCGTAAGCCTACTAATACTCGCATACATTCTTATGATGACTTTGGTTGGTGGCACAGGTTTTCTGCTAGTCTATTTGCTCATATCAATTATTAATATTGGCCTAACACTTCTTATTATGAGACAAAAGCCAGCTAACTAGCTGGCTTTTTTTGATTTTATTGGTTCTTCGCATTTTTTTATGATTCTGTAGGCTCTATGGATTCTGTGGATTCTATATTTCCTGTCGAGTCAACTACATCAAACGGCTCATCCATTACAACACCATATGCGCATGTTGTCTCTACATAAATTGGTTTTCTCGAATATTCTTCGTTTCTTTCAATATCTTCGATTTCTCTTTCAACCTCTTCTTGCTCATTAGCCAAGTGTATAGTACCTACTATTGCCCCTGCCGCTGCACCAACAGCAACCGCCGTAATAATTGCAATCTTTGTTGATTTCTTCATAGCACCCCACCTCTATACAAGTCTACGAAAAATATATTAACCTTCACCCTCAGAACCATGGTTATCTACATTAGGATCAATATATGGTCCATATGCTTCCATCTCAATATTCTCTTCTACAGTAAACTTCGGATATTCCTCGGTAGTTGTCTCCTCTGTTTCTTCTTCCATAGAAGTTGGTTCACTTGTAGTTGTCTCTTCCACACCTGAAGGACCATAATCACAAGCAGTAATATTTGCTGCTACAGAAAAAATAGCCAATCCTGCAATAATCTTCTTTGATGGTTTCATAAATCTATCCTCCTTCAATCAAAACAAAATATCCTTAAAACACGAATTAGGCTCGTTTGTGTCAAAATTCCAATTGTGGCAAGAACCTCCATCACAAAATCTCTTCTGCTCACAATCCTTGCACTTACTCGATAGCTCGCTCTTATGCATACGAAGATTCTTAAAGCCTTCCTTCCAAACCTTCGTAAAATCATCCTTCAAAATATTACCATAAACTGTCTCCGGACGATGCTCCACCGCAAGGCACGAACCAATATCACCATTTGTTCTAATGCTCGCTACATAAATACCAGCATTACACAAATAGTAAGAATTACGAACGACTCTCTCATAATCTAATCCTAGAAAATGCATGCACGAATAGGTAACCGGCATACCAAGAAGCCTCTTTTCCCTAATGAAATCAAGCATCCTCCTATGGTCTTCTCCATCTAGCAATAATTCATCATGGTCACTTGCTCTACCAATCGTCTCTATCGGCGCAAGCCTCCAAGTATCAATCTCGCTATCACAAATCATCTGATACATTGCCTCAAGCTCATCAATATTCGACTTGTTCACCGCCGTCGTCACATTAAGCTGCTTATATCCGCCAATCTTAATGAGATTCTCAATTCCAGCCATCGCCGCCCTATATGAACCCTTCTGCTGCCTAAAGACATCATGCGTCTCTTCAAGTCCGTCTAGGCTAACCGACACATATGCCATCTTAAGCTCCTTAAGCTTCCTAGCCATCGCCTCATCAATCAGAATCGCATTCGTCGTCATTCCCCACTCATATCCAAGGTCAACCGCAATTTGCATAACCTCCTCAAAATGCGGGTACACAAGCGGCTCGCCACCTGTAATATTCAGGAACGGCAACTCATCAAAATCCTCCTTCACCTTCACAAGCAAACGCCTATAATCGTCCACCGTCAAGGCTAGCTTCTCCTTCGCCTTCTCTGGAGTGCACCTACTGCCGCAATGAAGACATCTCAAATTACAAGCCGTCGTAAGCTCCAGAAACAAGAACTTTAGCTTCGGCTCCTTGAAAAGCATCTCTCTATAATCAGCAAGCTGGTTCAAATGACTTGTTTTAAGTTCAGCTATATTCTCATACATGACTCTATCCTCACACTTGCATTTCTAAAATATCTTTTATTATAGCACCCTACGAGCAGAAATTCTATGCCTTCAGATGCTTATTCCGCACAAGCGTAAGCGCGTCAGGACCTTAAGCAGATGAACACCTTTATACGAGTAGAAATTCTATGCCTTCGGATGCTTATTCCGCACAAGCGTAAGCGCTTCAGGACCTTAAGCAGACGAAGGCATAGAATTTCACGTTGGCGCCCCAAACAGGAATCGAACCCGTATCAACAGTACCGGAAACTGCTATTCTATCCATTGAACTATTGAGGCAATCTATATTTTGTTGTTATTCCTTTACAGGATCAGCACTATATATCTCGAAGAATTTTACCATTATTTCTGAAGCACGGCGTGCTGAAATATTCTTGGAAATATAATGTATATATGGTTTCCCCAGAGCATTAAGAATTGTCTTCCCATCGAAGTCTGGATGATTTATTACTGCACCAATTCTATCGAGTGATGGCTTATCTGCGGACTGATAGGTAAACAAAATCTTGTCTGGCTTCACGCTTATCGTCTCGAAGCCGTAGATAGATGCATTGTTTCTTACGAAACTAACATTTGCCAGCATCAAGACTTCTACTGGCGCTTCTCCGTAACGGTCTTCTATTTCATCTATGAAGTCATCGTATTGCTTCTTCGTTGTTATTTCTGCGATGCGTCTATATGCAATCATTCTAGAAGAATTGTCTACGATGTAATCTGCTGGAATGTACATATCGTAATCGAATTCTACCTTCGCTTCTACCCTTTCTTCGCGCTCATTAAATTCAGCAATTAGCTGCTCATCAATGAGTGTAGAAATGTCCTCTTCTTCGCTATTATTCATAGCATCGTTAGCGGCATCAGTGGATGCATTTGTAGCCTTGCCATCCTTTGATAGCAAGCCTCTTTCTTCAATGATTTTCCTAATTCGCTTTATTTCTTCATCTAACAAACGGCAGTATAATTCGTAGCCAATACTATCGAGGTGACCGTGCTGTTCTGCACCAAGAAGATTGCCCGCACCGCGAACCTCGAGATCTCGCATCGCAATTTTTATACCGGAGCCAAGCTCTGTAAAATCACGAATTGCAGAAAGTCTCTTCTTCGCATCTGGTGACATGTGCGACTTTTCGTCATAGGTGATGTATGCGTATGCTTGACGCTCACTTCTTCCAACTCGGCCACGAATCTGATAAAGCTGCGCAAGTCCGAAGCGGTCACCGTTCTCGACAATCATTGTGTTTACGTTTGGCATGTCTACGCCAGACTCGATGATAGTCGTACACACGAGGATGTCGGCCTCGCCTGCGATGAAGCAAGAGATTATTCGCTCGAGCTGACTCTCGCTCATTTGTCCGTGCGCATATACGACACGTGCTCCTGGCATAAGTTCAGATAGCTCGGCTGCCTTCTTGTCAATGTCCTCGGTCCTGTTGTACAAATAGAAAATCTGTCCCTTACGCGATATCTCACGAAGGCATGCTTGTGTTATGACCTCCGCATCGTAGCCCATAACATAGGTCTGTATTGGTCGTCGGTTGATTGGAGCGTCGTTAAGCACAGAAATGTCACGGATTCCTGCCATCGACATGTGTAATGTTCTTGGAATTGGCGTAGCGGACAAGGACAACACGTCGATATTGTTACGCATTGTCTTAATTTGTTCTTTGTGACCTACACCAAAACGCTGCTCCTCGTCGATTACAAGTAGCCCAAGCGAATTAGGAACAACGTCCTTTGACAAGAGACGATGTGTACCAAAAACTACATCCACCTTGCCCTCGCGAATTTCCTTCAAGGTCTGTTCTATTACCTTCGGAGAAACAAAGCGCGACAAGATTCGAACCTTTATTGGGAAGTTTCCAATTCTCTCAAGGAAGTTCTCATAATGCTGCTGGACAAGAAGTGTCGTTGGCGCGAGCATAAACGCCTGCCTTCCATTTGTTACGCACTTAAATATTGCACGGAAAGCAACCTCTGTCTTACCAAAGCCAACATCTCCACAGAGCAAACGGTCCATCGGCGTCTCCGTCTCCATGTCTTTCTTGATGTCGGCAATTGCGCTGTTTTGGTCATCTGTCTCTACATACGGGAAGGCCTCTTCGAATTCCTTCTGCCACTCGTCATCGGGACCGCACGCCCAACCCTTATTCGCACGCCTAACTGCATATAGCGTCACCAAATTAAAAGCAAGCTTCTTAATCGAAGCGCGTGCCCTCGTAACAGACTTGTTCCACTCACCGCTATCAAGGTTAGATAGCTTCGGCGGCTTATCCTGCGGACCAACATATTTCTGAATTGTCCCGAGCCTGTCCATCGGAAGCATCAGCGTGTGCTCCTTGGCATAAGTAATCTTCAAGTAGTCCTGCGTCGAACCGCCAATTTTGACTGCAACAAGGCCCTCGTATCGGCCAATTCCGTTCTCGTCATGTACAACGTAATCTCCAGGCTCTAGATCTCCGAAGAATGTGATTGCTGCGCCCTTGCTCTTTTTCTTCTTGATTGTCTTTTCGCTTCCGAAAAGGTCCTGCTCGCCAATAACAAGCAGGTGAAGGTCGTGCATCACAAAGCCACTTGGAAGTGCCTCTTCTATTACCGGAGGCAAAATCACATCCATATCCAAAAGCTGCTCACGAATCTTCTCTATTCTGTTTGCGCCGGTTGCAATAATTGCGACCTCTAATTGTCCAGACGCGTAATTTCTTGCAATCGTAGAAAGCGCGTTAAGATCTCCGCGATAGCTATCAGAAGCCATCGATATTAGTGTATGTAAATTTCCACCTGGTAAGCCATTACCAGAGCTTTTGAGGCAAGACAGGGCAATAGCAGATTTTGTTTTGTCAATTCGCTTTAATACATCTGGGATTTCGAACAATGCCGAAGCAGCAACAATGCTTACTGAACCCATCTCGAATGCAGCCTTGTAACGCGCCATGTAATCGGCAAGATATATGTCAGCACGCGAGCGAACTTCCATGAGTTCGTCTACGAACACACGGGTCTTCTTGCTATCGAGATAATCGAGAATATTATCGTGCTCTGGATACAGGATATCTATCCACTTCTCTAGACCTATTGCGCGTGCGCCGCTCTTGATTACTTCGATATCATTTTCTGCGGACTTACGAAGAATTGTGGCTGCCTGCTTTTGCCCATTTGCCATTCGCGTCACGGACTCGTCGTTCACTATTCTGTTTATGGCGATGGTGGCGCTTTTCGAGAGAGCCGAAGTAAGCAAAATTTCTCTAGCTGGACCAATCTTTACTGCACGCAAGTTATCCGTAGAGCGCTGATCTTCAATATTGAAGGTGCTAATTCTGTCGACCTCGTCATCGAAGAAACTAATACGAATTGGCTCAGCCTTATTCGGAGAGAAAATATCAACGATGTCGCCTCGACGCGCGAATTCGCCTGGAAGTTCAACTAAATTTGTGCGCGTATAGCCAAGCTTGATTAGCCTATCAGAAAGCTCCTCTGGATCGATGATGCCGCCGAGTTCCAAGGAAATGTTATTTGATGTGAAAATTCTCTTCGGAGCCATCTTGTTAAGAAGGGCACCTGCACAGATTATCGCTGCACCGAAGTCGCCACTAATTAGTCTTGAGATAACGCCAACTCGCTCCATCTCATTATCCTTAGAGCTTGCAACTACGTTTACGAGCGTCATTTCTCGCGGATAGAGAACAAGCACCTCGCCGTCAATAAATGGACGAAGACCTGCAGAAATTTCTCTCGCTTTAATGGAATCAGGTACGACAAAAACAGGCTTTCTTCCCTCTCGACGCGCCAGTGCCGCAGCAACAAATGGCTTAGCCGATTCACAAAAGCCTGTGAGGTTTAGGTGCACTTCAGTTCTGACGCTTTTGTCGTACACCTCAATTAGTGCCTCATCCCTATTTATTAATCCAAGTAATTCCTTAGCCTTCTCTAACATCCAACCTTCTATTTCTCTGCTATTTGCTTCTTATTATTTGTTTCCAATTTCCTGTCTTTTGCCTGCGATAATTTCTTCAATAGCAACCGCACCTAATCCAAAAGCATCAAACATCGCATTTTTCTTGTCATCACTAATATCAGCAAGCACGAAGTCTACCAAATTCCAATTCTCTGGGACTGGTCCACAACCAATTCTTACTCGTGGAAAATCGCTTGTTCCAATACAAGAAATTACTGAACGCATACCGTTATGTGTGCCAGCGCTGCCCTTCGCACGAACACGGATTTGTCCAACTGCAATATCAATATCATCATAGGTTACGATGAGATTTTCTGGCTTAATCTTAAAGAACTTCATCGCCTCTATTACAGACTCACCAGAATTATTCATATATGTCTCTGGACGCAAAATAATAACATCCTCGCCACTAATTTTACCCTTACCGTAGACACCCTTAAACTTACTCTTGTTCACCTTGATGCCGTTACGCTGAGCTAATACCTCTGATGTCAAATATCCACAATTATGCCAGTTGAAAGTATATTTCTTTCCTGGATTTCCTAATCCAACAACTAACCACATAAACTAGATTCTCTTTCTGTCGAGCTGAATAAAGTTCGAGCCACGAAGTCTGTTCTTACGTGCAACCCATTCTTCCTTAACTACCTGCTTAGATCTTCCGATAGCTAGTCCAAGTGGCGGAACATCATTAGTAATAGTGGATCCAGCAGCAATATAACTATCCTTACCAAGAACTACTGTCGATACGATATTTGAATTACCACCGATAAATACATTATCTTCAATAACACAGCCAGCCTTATCCTGTCCATCGTAGTTACAAGTAACTGTTCCACAACCAAAGTTAACATTCTTGCCTACAGTAGAGTCACCGATATATGTAAGGTGTCTTGCACGTGTATAATCGTCGATAGTAGAATTCTTGACTTCTACATATGCACCAATCGTAACGTGATCTCTTAGTACTGTATCTGGTCTAATGTGTGAGAATGGTCCAATACGACAATCCTCTCCAATAATGCATTCCGATGCGATAGAGCTATCGATTTCTGTTCCATCTCCAACCTGTACGCTATCTAATCTCGTATTCTCTCCAATTACGCAATCCTCACCAATTACTGTATTTCCAGTAAGTGTGCATCCAGGAAGAATAATTGTGTCTCTACCAATTTCTACTCCGGAATGAATCCATGTATTACTGTCATCAACAATCTGTACGCCTCTATCTAGGTGCTTACGAATAATTCTCTTGTTGATAATCTTCGACGCTTCCATAAGCTGGAATCTATCGTTTACTCCACGTGTGTCATCAAAATCACAAACACATGCACCTACACGATATCCATCATTAATCAAAATCTCGATAGTATCTGTTAGATAATATTCGTTCTGTGCATTTGCAGAACTGATTCTACCAAGTGCAGATAGAAGAAGGCTTGTCTTGAACACATACATCGAAGAATTGATCTCGTCAATCTCTAGTTCCTTAGAGGATGCATCTCTATGCTCGACAATCTTAAGAACATCGCCTGTTCCGCCCCTCACGATTCTTCCGTAGCCAGTAGCATCTGGCGCAATCGCAGTAATAAGCACTGCCGCAAACTCATCCGTCGCAGCCATATCAAGAGCGCTCTGAATTGTCTTCGCACTAACCATCGGAGAATCTCCTGGAAGAACAATTGTATATCCGTCTCTGCCCTCCAAGAAAGGTGCCGCCTGCATAACAGCGTGACCTGTTCCGAGTCTTTGCTCCTGAATAACGTAAGCTACATTCTCTCCAAGAACCTGTCGAATCTGCTCTTGCCTATCACCTACAATATAAACCTGCTCCATGCATCCAACATCACACAAAGCATCTGATACCCACTTAATAATTGGCTTGCCAGCAACCTGATGTACCACCTTAGAATTCTTAGAATTCATTCTCTTGCCATCACCTGCGGCCATAACTACAGCACAAATTTCCATTCCCTGCTCCTTCTCATGCACAAAAATACCGGCGACTTGAAGACTTCTCGCATCGCCAAAACTGCACATACAATTATTAATAACCTTCTCTAATTATAAACTCTTTCCTAGAATATATCCACCTCGAAAAGCAATGCTTAACAACACATTCACAACATTCCAAATATCAAAATCACATCTGTGAAAGCATAAGGATAGTATGTGTCAACATACGTGAATCAAGTGGATTCTTAAAAGAATAATTCTTCGCCATTCGTTCTACCTCATTAACGATAGAGGCTACGTCGTCGCGAGCAATCGAGCACGCCATCTTAGGAAGCTTGAGCTTCTCTAGTATTCTTCGAATATTATCTACAAAAACCTGTGCAGCAGAAGCGGTATCAAGACTAGCTGAACAGAAATGCGCTGCTCTCGCAAGCTCTGCAAAATCATCCTGATAATCTCTCATCTGAGCAGATAAAACTAATGGCAGCACAGTCGCAAAACCAGTTCCATGAGCCACACCGTATTTGGAAATTAGCGCATGCTCAATCATGTGTGCATAACCAAGGCCAGACTTCCTTGAAGAAAGTCCCGCATAAAAACTCATTACTCCAATCTGATTACGGACAATGGCGTCTGTCGGATTCGAGGCAAGCTTCTCCAAATTCTTAATCGCACTAGTAATCGCAATCTTCGAACTCGCACGATATTCTGGGAAAGAAAGCGACAGCGGATGAATATAAGACTCAATCGCAATCGAAAGTGCCTCAACCGCACTAGTCATGGATATTTCTAGCGCACCCCTGCTCGAAAACTCTGCGTCATAAACCACAATATGTGGTGTCAAAAATGGTGAATACACATTCACCCATTGATGCTTGTCTGGGATATAGAATTCTGCAGATGACGTTGTCGCTGCCACAGAATTCTCTGTACAAATGCAAATAACAGTCGGAATATCGTTCTTTATCTTATTTACGCCTGACATCTGCTGCAAAGTACTATCCGGATTATTAACCATCGCACCAACAAGCTTAGCACAATCAATCTCACTCATGCCTCCGACTGCAATAATCGTATCGCAATTATATTCATGACAAATCTTAGCCGCACCCTCAATATCCCCAGCAACAAGAATATTTCCTGTCTGACAATAAATAAAAACTCGATAATGCTCTGACAGAAGCTTGTCGACCATCTTCTCAAAAGGACGAAGCTTACGAACAGCATTATCACACACTACAAGAAGTCGACGAGAACCACGTTCCGTCAATTCCTCGATTATCGAATCAACAGCCTTGTTCTCAATATAAACCTTCTGTGGGTCAACATTTGTCTTCGTCGCATAACGTACAAAACTTCTCTTCGCCATCAGCCTTCTCCTGCTAGTTTATTAATTCGTCGAATTCTCTTCTTGTCACAATACAAGCTACTAGTAATTTATATTACAATTCAAAGTCATTCCTATTATAACACCATTCTACCCTATCTCAAAAGCACTCCCTTCGGTTATAATCGAAATATCTATTTTACAAAATTCATAGAAACTACATGAATGAACGGAGGGATTTATATCATGAGTAGGCTAGTAAAGAAACCTGGACAAATCACAGGCGTAGGTTTCAACAACAATTGTTTGACACTTATCACAAGTGTAGTAGACGCGAAATCAGGAAATCCTGTTAACGGACAGATGTGCATCGAGCTATCTCCTGCAAGCAGCAGAGCAATCAAAGTTCACATCACAAACCACAAGAAGTCACGTCATCAAATTCCATATTTTGCAAACTTCAAAAGCAACCAAAACTGCACAATCGAAGAGAATGAGGACTTCATCATTTTCAAGCTTGGCGCAATGGAAGCTTATATTAATAAAGGAGAGATTTTCGGAATCGAGTACAAATACAAGGGCGAGCTTCTTACTTCCTCTAGCCTAGCAAATGGAGGCAGCGTTTGCTATGACCGCGGCTCTAGAAGACTTGTTACAAACGAATCCTTGTCACTTGAGGCAGACGAGATGCTCTACGGCTTCGGCGACAACGGCGCTGGCATCACAGTAAACGGAATGACTAAGTACACGGCAGCTTCTGGTAGCAACAAGGTGAACATTCCTTTCTATATGTCTTCCAGAAAGTACGGCGTCTTTGTAAACACTGACGCGCCAGTAGACTTCTTCTTCGGAACAAAAATTCACTCCCACGTAACCTTCGCGACAAACGAAGAGGAGCTCGAATACATCATCATGGCAGACGACGACCTCGCAGGCGTTTTAAATTCTTTCGCGAAAATCACAGGCCAGCCAAATATTATCCCATCTTGGACACTTGGCACATCCATCAAGCTTTCTGATGACTTCACTATCACTGACAACGACATCATCAATTTTGTGGATAGCCTCGCAGACAAGGGCCTACCAATTCGAGAATTGTGGCTCGGGAATTCATGGCTCCCGGCAAACGACATCTCCGCGAATAACTTCGACAGCACTCGTTTCCCAGATGCAGCAGCATTCATCCGCAAGCTACACGAGAGAAACATTCGTGTCGGTATCACTGTAAATCCATTCATCCTTCAGTACGGAATGTACTTTAACGAGACAATGGAGGCAAACTATCTTCTAAACACAGCAAAAGACGAGATTTATTGCGAAGATACATCTTGGGGCTCTACATATATTTTGGATATGACACATCTTGGAGCTCGTAACTGGATGCAGCAGCATGTTGACCTTATTGCGAAGTGCGGCGTGGACTTTTTCGAGAGCGGCTTCGACTACGATTTCCTAGTAAAAGGCGCAGGCCAAGAGGACTTCAAGTTCGCTGGCACTGACAACAGCAAGGAAGCAATCAACGTATTTGCGCGTTACTTCAACGAGATTTTGTATGCAGCAAGTGCGAACAACCGCGGCAGCGCGAATGCTATCGTGATGACTACGGACGCAACCTGCTCCGACCAGACACGCGCTTTTGTGAACGTCTCAACAAAAAACACAAGCTTCGGTCAGCTCGCATCCTCACTACGAAGCAGCCTTAACCTCGCTATGTCTGGCTTCGACTTTGTGAACATCGACATCCCAGTGTTTAACTACCAGTCACAAGATTCAAGTGTCCTCAACACTTTCCTTCGTTGGGTAGAGGCTTGCTCCTTTACAACACACTATAGAATCGAGTGTGGAATCAAGACTAACAGCATCGAGATGCTCAGCGCTGATGCTTTTGAGAAGATGAAGCTTTTCGCTAGAATCAGAAGCTCACTTGTACCACAAATCTATGCGGCTTGCGGCGAGTCAGTTACAACTGGTCTACCATCCATGCGCACACTCGCGCTCGAATACAATGCTGACTTTACTTCCAGGCACATCGACAGACAGTATATGCTCGGCTCTAACCTCATGATCGCGCCAGTAACCTGCGGAAACGACACAGTTCAGTATTTCGTGCCAGCTGGTCGTTGGACAAACCTTCTCACAAGAGAAGTAGTACAGGGCCCAACCTTCAAGAAGTCCAAAATGAACATAGACGCAATCCCAGTTCTCGTTCGTCCAAACTCTATCATCGCGACAGCTGCAGAAACTGGAAACCAAATGTCCGCAATAAGCTCGGCGCCAGAGACAATGAACAACCTTACATTTACTTGTTTCGAGCTAGCAAACGGCACACCTGCTGTACTTGAAGTATTCAGCAACGACGGAACTCATACAGGAGTAATCTCAGTCCTTCGCGAAAATAACAAGATCACAGTACAAACTGATGGATTTACTGGAGCAAAGCGCATCGCTCTTAACGGAATCACTTCCGTTGTTTCAGTTTCCGAATCCATTCCAGAGATGGCCGACTGGGGTACAACAATCGAATTCAATTCAAAGAATCTCGTGATTCAATTACAGTAATTGAGCTTCGGTTAGTTTTGAAAGCATTTATATTCAACATAAATAGGAGGCGCTTCGCAGGAGTCGCCTCCTATTACTTTATTCTTCGAGTTCTTCTGGAGATTACGAAATGTGCACAAAAGCTATTGTCAGTAATAAGAACTTTACGATACTTGGAGAAATTAGATTTGTTGACAGGGCTTCCGTCAACAGTTTTGTCAACAAAAATGGGCTAATCTGTTGACAGATTTGTTGACAAGGGCTTATGTCCGCAGGCTCCATCAACCATTAAGTTTCATATTTACAAGAAAGCTTTCGTACTTGTTATAATTTTTATCAAATTCGATGGAAAGCATTTTGTTCGTAAACTTAAGTAGCTGCTCATTAGTAATTGAATCTACGCTGAACCTATATAGCTTATTAATTGGAGATGTCGACCAATACATAAGTGCTGCAATAGAAGCACCCGTCAGCTTATATTTATTTGTCAAAATATCTTCTCCAGGTGCTTGCCCGTGAATCACCAGAATCCTCCAATTAAAAGCACTATATACAGACTTCATAACTTCAAGACTATTAGTGTTCTTATTAAGATTATAAAAAGTATAGATAGAAAGCTCATAAAGCTCCTGCTGTCCAACACCAGTAATTGCACAATCTATCAAAACTTCAGCAAAATGCGAAGCAAATGTCATCGCCTCAAGAGACGATAAAATAGCATTATTTCCTTCTACAATAGAAAAATCCTTAAGATACAGCATTCCATGAGACTTCGTAACAACAATGTCTACAACCATAAAAGGAATAGTAATCGCCCTAGATGCAGAATGACCACTTCTAGAACCCTTCACTACAATTCGAATTGACGCAAGCTCTCTAGTAAATACAGTAACAATAGTATCCTTGTCCTTGTATTCTTCTATCTTAAGAATGATTCCTCGAACCAAAATAGGATCACTTGCCATTAATCGTCTTCCTCTACTGTATAACCGTATGACTTCAAATATGAAGAATCATTCTTCCAGTCTTCTCTAACCTTTACGAAAAGCTCAAGATAAACCTTACAACCGCATAGTCTCTCGATTGATATTCTTGACTTTGTTCCGATGCGCTTAATCATTTGGCCATCCTTGCCAAGAATGATACCCTTGTGAGATTTTCTTTCTACAATAATAGATGCATGAATTACAACCATTTCTCTATCGTATTCATCCTTAGGATTTGGCTTATATTTCTCATCAAAGCTATCAATCACCACAGCTGTACCATGAGGAATCTCTTGATTTACATAGTGGAGAACTTGTTCTCTAATAAGCTCTGATACGATTTCTCTTTCAGTTTGATTGGTCATCATTTCAGTATCGAATAATCTAGGTCCAGCTGGAAGCAGTTCCTCAATTTTACTAATAAGAACTTCGACATTGTCACCAGTCTTCGCTGAAATTGGAATAATCTCTTCGAATTTAGCCAAACTTGAATATGCTGCAATAGTTGGAAGTAAACTCTCCTTAGAAATATCATCAGATTTATTAATAGCAAGAATTAGTTTCTTATTATTCTGCACCGCTAAATCAATAAGGTCCTTTTCTACCTGACCAGGAGTAGTAAATCTTCCATCAGTTAACATAAGAACTACATCAGCATTCTTTGCTCCCTTGAAAGAATTCTCTACCATAATTCTTGATAATTCAGACTTTGGCTTATGTACACCAGGAGTATCAACAAATACAAGCTGAGAATTCTCACCGTTATAGATAGACCTAATATTTGTTCTGGTGGTTTGTGGCTTATGAGATACAATTGCTACCTTCATTCCAGTAAGATAATTAAGTAATGTTGACTTACCAACATTGGGACGACCAATTATTGCAACAAAGCCAACATGCTCACAAGGACTACCAGCTTCATATACAATATTATTATCCATAGAAGAATTGTTTGTAAGTTTAATATCTTCGATATTATGATTTACAAATTCAATCTCTTCATCAAATGCTAAACCAATATCGACCATTATCTTCTTCTGGAAATTAATCATTATTTTCTCATCTTCTTCATTCATGTGGTCGAAGCCTAATAAATGTAATACTGAATGAGCATATACAAATACTAATTCTCTTAGAAGAGAATGACCATAAGCTTCAGAATTCACTTTACAAACTGATGGACAAATCAATACATCTCCTAGATTGAGAATTCTTTCATCACCAATTATCTCGTAATCATAATTCATTAATGCATTTACCAATCTAGAATTATGCATCTCTAAGGATGGGAAGGATAAAACATCTGTTGCTTTGTCTATTCCACGATTTGTATTATTCTCTTCTCTTATCTCATCTTCATCTACAAAAAATACATTGATTTGAATGTTATTAATTGTATCGTTGTCAAATGAAGCTAGTAAATTATTATCACGAATTGATTCAAGAACATTAGAAGCATTAGTTGTAAACTGCTCCATTATTTCTGTTGATAATAAATTATTCTCGTCACAAATATTATTTCTCATCTGGGTATTTAATCCTTTCATGATACTGACCAGTATATACATTCATAAAAGCTTTAATAATTTTCTCCAAATCCTCGAAGGACAGACCTGAATTTACAAGCTGATCTTGTTCTATCTTTTGCTTGATTAATGTACGAATTAGTGCTTCTACCTTGTTAAGATCTGTTGTATTAAGTGACTTAATAGCCGCCTCAGAAGTATCAGCAATCATAACAATTGCAGATTCCTTTGATTGTGGAATTCTTCCTTTGTAACAGAAATCTTTAACGGAAGGCTCTGGCTCTCCACTGTTACGAGCATTCTCGCATGCTTTAATATAGAAATATTTTGGATATGTAGTTCCATGATGCTCGTAAATTATATCGATAATGTTTTGTGGCAATCTATGCTTCTTTGCTAGACGCACACCATCTTCAATATGAGCAGTAATAATGGACGTACTTTCGAATGGAGTTAATACACTGTGTGGATTGTAATCAGTCTGATTCTCAGTAAAGTATAGTGGATTAGTTAGCTTACCAACATCATGATAATAAGAAGCAACTTTACAAAGAAGCGGATCTGCTCCAACAGCTTCTGCAGCAGCATCTGATAGATTTGCTACCATCATTGAATGTTGAGATGTTCCTGGAGCCTCAATGAAAATTTGCTTAAGAAGAGGATGTGCTGGCTGGGATAGATTTATTAACTTGATTGGAGAAACAGCGTTAGATAACAATTCAAAAATTGGAATAAGACCAATAGCTGTAACAAGTGAAATAGATGTAGAGAATAATGTCCAAGTTAACGAATCGATATACTCATTTTGAGTAGCGCCATTCAAGAAATTGAATATCGCTGAAGTAACACAAACAGATAGAATAGTAAGTATAATCAATGAAGCTGTGTTTTGTTTTGTTGATTTTCGACCAGCAAGAAGCGCACAAGTAGAAATTCCAATGAATGAAACAATGATTAGCTCTGTATCGAATCCATATACTGGCATAAGGAATAGCATACAAATCAAAGATAGAATTATGCTTCTAGATGCACTTAAATATGTGGCAGCAATGTATGTGAAGAATAATACAAAACATGCAAGAGGCGAGATATCTGATGCATAAACTGAGACGAAAATCGGAATCAAGAATACTACACAAAGTGATACATACATTCTATGGTTATTCTTGTAAGTAAACGAAATACCGTTAAGATAGATAAGAGCTACAGCCATTATCAAGGCAACGTACAAAACAACTCTAATTATAAGAATATAGTCATAGCTATTACCAGAAATTAGCTCTAGGTCAGATAGAATCTGATATGTATGTTCGGATATTACATCACCAGAACTTACAATACGAGTTCCCTTCTCTATTTCGATTGGATTATCTATTGCAATATTATAAGCATTCTGTGCAGCTTGATTTGTAGCTTCCATATCAAACACAGAATTAGAAACAAGCAGTTGATTTAAGCAGTTTGAAATTACTGGATTATAAACGCTATAAGAAGAGTTTTCTCCAACAAGAGAAAGAATCTGATTATCAATTAGCATCGGAATAGTAGACTCATCAATTGCATTCATAAGAATGATTTCTGCAATGGATGTTGTCTTGTCTTGAATATAATTGATTGTTGTATTAGGAAGAGAAAGCAAATAAATAGCTTCTTCCTCTGTCATATCAATGTTAAGAAGTGTCTTCATATTCTCAATGAATAATTCAACTACAGGAGCAGTATCCTCAATTGGCGTACCATAATCATCGAGCATCATTGCCTTCGATTGATAGATGATATTGAAATAATTCTCTACATTCTCAATGCATTGATTTGAAATAGACTCGGATCTTATAAAAATTGGTTCTACCGAATTTTTGGCAATAATAGCAAGATGCTCTGTCTCATAATTATCTATTACATTACGCTGAGCATAAATATCATTAACTGCAATAGAGCCAACGTTAAGATTGTACTTAACAGGTCTATATCCGATAAACACGAGAATAATAATTACTAGAGCCATTAGAACTGCAAGTAGAATATAAAATGTCTTTGAAACAAATTTGTTGGAATGCTTTGATTCTTTCTTATTGGCATTTCCTACATATGCTTCAAAATTCATATCCTTCGAAGTGTTCTTAGAGGCTTCTTTCTTATTTGAAATATCATTAAACTCAAGAGATTCCTTATCTGTTGGAATATTCTCTTGCGAATTATTCTCATTTGTAGAAGTTTCAATTTGATTAGATTCAATATCTTCACTATACATCAAATCAATATCGTTTGTATCTTGATTCTTCTTCATAGGATTTCCTCCTTAATTAGATTCCTTCTTTGCATAAGCGTTTACAATCTTTTGTACCAAAGGATTACGCACAATGTCTGTCTCGTTGAGACTTACAATCGAAATCCCTTCAATTCCATTCAAAACCTTCATACAATCATAAAGTCCACTAGTCGTGCCCTTAGGCAAATCAATCTGAGTAAAATCTCCACATACAAGCGCCTTGGAATTCATTCCAAGTCTAGTAAGAAACATCTTCATTTGCTCAACAGTAGTATTCTGAGCCTCATCAAGCAAAATATAAGCATCGTCAAGATTTCTGCCTCGCATAAAGGCAAGCGGAGTAACTTCAATTAAGCCCTTCTCGTAATACTTTTCGAAAAGCTCGCGCCCCATTAAAGCTTCAAGAGCATCATAAATTGGTCTCATATATGGATTGACCTTCTCTTCAATATCTCCTGGTAAAAAGCCGAGCTTCTCGCCTGCCTCTACTGCTGGTCTAGCAAGAATAATCTTGGAGACTTCTCTATTCTTAAAGGCCTTAACAGCCATTGCAACACCAAGGAAGGTTTTACCAGAGCCTGCTGGACCACTACAAATAACTAGCTCGCTTCGCTTCATTGCATCAATATAATAGCTCTGTCCAAGTGTCTTTGGTCGAATTGGTCTACCTGAGAAAGTCGTGAAGAATACCTCATCTCGCATCTTCATGAAATCAGCAAGCTTTCCTTCCTTCTCAAGATTTATGCAATAATCAACAAGCCTCATATCAATTTCACCACGTGTAGATAAAACTGATAATGCGTTAAGCGTATCTTTGGCTCTAAGAATCGAGAGCGCCTTGTCAGAATTAATAGTTGCAGAACAACCATCTGTATCAATGTCGACACAGAATGCTTCAGCAACTCTCTTAACCAAGTTATCAAACAATGCTTCGCTATTAAGATTTTGTACCGTTTCTTGCATCTAATTACTCCCTAATCTCATCTAATGTAGATAAAACATCCTCATAGTATTTTGGTAGTGGTGCTTCAAAATATATTCTCTCACCTGTTCTTGGATGTATAAATTCAATTGAACAACTATGTAGTGCCTGTCCTTCAAGACCATATGTTTTCTTACGAGAAGAATAAAGCGGATCTCCAAGTGGAGGATGACCAATATATGTCATATGTGCTCTAATCTGATGCGTTCTACCAGTCTCAAGCTGAAGAAGCAAATCTGTAACGCCAACATATCTCTTCACTACTTCAAAGTGAGTAATCGAAGGCTTACCGTCTTCGCAAACAGTCATCTTTCTTCTATCATTATTAGCTCTTCCGATAGGAGCATCAATTGTTCCAATATTAGGACCAACAGTGCCGTGAACCAAGCAACGATAGCGACGAATAATATCATGATTTGAAAGCATATTTGCTAGAGCCTGGTGTGTCTCATTATTCTTAGCTGCTACCATAAGACCAGATGTGTCCTTATCAATTCTGTGAACAATACCAGGTCTTATTACACCATTAATGTCAGATAGCTTTCCTTCGCAGTGATATAACAAAGCATTTACAAGAGTATCATTGTAATGACCACAAGCTGGGTGAACTACCATGCCCTGCTCTTTATTAATAATGATAAGGTCATCATCCTCATAAACGATATCGATAGGAATATTCTGTGGAAGAGTTTCAGTTGGAACTGGATCAGGAATATCGACAGTAATAACGTCGCCCTTTTGTACCTTGTAGCTTGCTTTAATTTTCTTCGCACCAGAACAAGTGATATTTCCATTATCCATCAAAGTAGCTACATATGAACGAGAAATATCTTCTAAGTTTGTTGATATATAAGCATCTAGTCTCATGCCAGATTCTTCTACAATCAATTCTTCTATCATTACTTGTTCTCCTTTTTACTACCAATAACGTGATCAATTATCAAATCTGTATCCTTACTTCTGAATATAAAGTAGCCAATTATCATAAATGTACCTACAACAGCACACATATCAGCAAAATTGAATACAGGAAATGTATAAGAGCCAAAATCAAATCTTAAGAAATCTACAACATACTGAAGTCTAATACGGTCGATCATATTACCAATAGCTCCACCTAACAAGGCAACAAGACCAATATTTACAAAATTACGCTTCAATGAAGATAATCTATAGATAATAAAACCAATTACTATGCTCATGATAATAGAAATTGCTGTTAGCATATATATTCCCCATGCTTTATCAGCGAACATGCTGAAAGCACTTCCAGTATTATGTGTACGATAAATATAGAAGAAATCTGGAATCACTTCGATAGAGTTATAAACTTCTAGCTTAGAAACAACAATAAGCTTAGTAATCTGATCAATTACAATAAGAAGAATGCAGACAAAATAACTAAGCAAACAATTAATTGTTCTTCGTCTACCACTAATCAAAGAGATGCTATTAGTATCAGCATTAACATTAGCATTCTCGTTATCATTATTCAAAATAGTATTATTCTCATTAATATTCTCGTTATTATTCATATTCACAAAACCTTCTTATTGAATTAATCTTACCATTTTGCTCAATGTCGATAATCACTCCGGACATAAACGCTTCTCCATCAGCAGCCTTATATGGAACATGAAGCTTATTTACAAGTCTATCTAGAGAAGTATCAATATCCATACCAAGGATAGAATTATAAGCACCTGTCATTCCTGCATCTGAAATGTATGCAGTACCATTAGGTAGTATCTTCTCATCTGCTGTTTGAACATGTGTATGTGTTCCAACGACACAGTTTGCCTTACCATCTAAGTAGTATCCCATAGCCTGTTTCTCAGAAGAAGTTTCAGCATGGAAATCTACAAAAATAGCATCAACCTTATCTTCAGACTTAAGCTTATTAATCAAAGCATCCGCGGCAGTAAATGGGCTGTCACAAGAAATACCCATATTAATCTGCCCCATAGGATTAATAACACCGAGCTTAAAGTTATTCTTGTTAATTACATAGGAGTAATTGCCATTCCAGGAAGAAGAAACATTCGATGGACAGATAACATAAGATAAATTCTTAGCATGTCTCATAAAATCCTTGTTCGAAAAGGAATGATTGCCAAGTGTAATCGCATCAACGCCCATATTGTGTAAATCTTCACAAAACTTAGCAGTAACACCAAGTCCACACGCAGAATTCTCTGCGTTTACAATACAGATATCAATTTGATTAGATTGTAAGAAGGATGGCAGAATATTGCGAACAATTCTGCATCCTGAACTAGCAACAACATCTCCTACAAAACAAATCTTCAATTGGCTATAATCCTCCACTTTATAATTCAATACATTTTACCATATTTATTATAATAATTATATAAATTAGAGGGTTACAATCTTGTTAGCAATTGTAGTCTTGAACTTAACATCATGTTCTATGAACAGAATCGTCGGATCAAAATCCTTGACCACATCTTCCACCTGCACTCTCGAAAAGATATCAAGATAATTAAGTGGCTCGTCCCAAATGTAAATATGTGCTGGTGTAAGAAGGCTTTTTGCTATAAGAATCTTCTTTTTCTGTCCAGCAGAATAATCTTTGATATCTTTTAAGAAATCATCCTTTTCGAAGTCGAGCTTTATGAGAAGTGAACAAAATAAAGATTTGTCGATTCCGTATTCGTAGCAAAAATTCGTGATATCGCCTTTAAGATGAGAGGTATCTTGAGAAATATATGAAATAATTAAGTCCTTTGTTATTTCACATTTGCCTTCGCTAATTAGTCTAGAGTAAGAGCTAGAAACCTCACTAACGCCAAGACTACCTAGGATAAAATTAATCAGCGATGACTTACCTGTACCATTTCGTCCATCAATTGCTATTCTATCGCCTTCCTTGACTTCGAGTTTGAAATTAGTAAAAAGCGGATTTTCTGCGTCATTATATTTTAATGAAAAATCGTCAAAATACATTAGAACCTTTTTTGTAGGACGAAGCTTAGTAAGCTTAAGCTTCTCAATCTTCTCGATATCCTGCAAAAGATTCTCTTTACGCTCGATTTCACGATTGATTCGCTTCTCGATATTCATGCGCTGCGATTGGAGTTTCTTAGTTTTAGAACCAATATAAGCTCTTGTTGATATATTTCTCTCATGTTCTTTAATCGGATCAAAGCCAATCTTACTGTTCTCGTTTTTGGTAGCCCATCTGTTAGTTTGCTCCGAAGCCTTTCTAAGCTTAGATATCTCTCCAAGGTGCTTCTTGTTCTCAGCGATAGCAAAAGCATCGTTTTTCTTCTTATTATCGTACCAACTGGTAAAATTACCAGATTGCACCTCGATAGTCTTACGATTAAACACAAGTATGTGGTCAACAACGCCATCAAGCAAGTCTCTATCGTGCGATATCAGAATAAAGCCTTTCTTTGAAGCAAGATACTGCTTAACTACCTGTCTTGTCTCTTGGTCAAGATGATTTGTCGGCTCATCAATTAATAAAAATGCTTCGTCTATTGCGAAAAGCGTGGCAAGTAAAACCTTGGTTCGCTCTCCATGACTTAATGTATTATATGGTCGATACAAAACTTCTATATCAATATCAAGCTTATTAAGCTCTGCAAATATCTTCCATTCCTCAATATTAGAATCAATATCTTCATAAATTGATATAAATGGTTCATTTTGCTTATTAGTAGGAATATCGTAAGGAAAATACATCGTTCGAAGCTTTATATTGATATTTCCACAATACCCGGATAATTCCCCACTTAATAGTTTAAGAAGTGTCGTTTTACCTTTACCATTACGACCAATTAGTCCAAGCTTCCAGCTTGAATCAAGAATAAGATTTACGTCTTCGAAGACATTTTCGAAGGAGCCTTCGTATGAGAATGTTAAATTTGAAATTGTAATTTGTGACATAATACCTCCAAAACAATTGCCAAAAGTAACACATAAGAAAATCTCCATACAAAAAGGAGAGTCATTCAATGAAGAATTACTTCTGGCATCACAAATATGAGCATTAGCTCAAGATCAAAGTCTAAAAATTTGTAATATCAGAATGTAATTATCTCTTCATTGGTATATGACTCTCCTTTGTAATTCAAAAATATTAATTAATACTCAAGTGTACTTGTCTCGAAGAAGCTCTGTGGGAATGAGCATGTTGGGCAAACCTCTGGTGCTTTAGGACCAACAACGATGTGACCGCAGTTGATGCATTCCCATACCTTAACAGTACTTCTCTCGAAATATGTCTTAGCTTCAACATTCTTAAGAAGATCACGATATCTATTCTCGTGTCTCTTCTCAATAGCTGCTACAAGACGGAACTTATTAGCAAGCTCTGGGAATCCTTCTTCGTCAGCTGTCTTAGCGAAGCCCTCATACATATCAGTCCACTCGTAGTTCTCGCCCTCTGCTGCTGCCTCAAGATTAGCTGCTGTATTACCAATACCACCTAATTCCTCAAACCACATTCTAGCGTGTGACTTCTCGTTATCAGCAGTCTTAAGGAACAATTCAGCAATCTGCTCATAGCCTTCTGCCTTAGCAATAGAAGCGAAATATGTATACTTATTTCTTGCCTGAGATTCACCTGCAAATGCTTCCTTAAGATTCTGTTCTGTCTTAGTACCTGAATATTTATTAGCTCCAGTACTTGGAACCTCTGCTACTTCAACTACTTCAACGATAGCACTACCAGATGCTCCGCATAGAGGACAAACAGCCGAATCAATAGAATCAGCCTCGAATTCAACTCCACAAACTGTGCACTTAAACTTTGCCATAATTATAATCTCCTTTGCGCGTATATTTAACATATGAATTATACCATATCAAAAGAGGTTTTCTAGGCAAAACTAATCTTTTTGTTCATCAAATTTGCTAATGCTATTCTTGTAAATGTAGATAAACAAGTAAATAGCTAATAAACTTGCCATATAATCAGTAACAGGCTGCGCAAGAACAATATTACGTGCAGTATCAAATATTGAACTAAACAAGAATAGCGTTGGAATAAACAAAATACCTTGTCTACTTACAGACAAAATCAAAGCAGGAATTGCTGCACCAGTAGACTGAATTGCATTCATAAATACAAACAATACACCAATTATAGGTCCAGAGATTATAAGTGTTCTACAAAATGACAATCCATAATCATATGCGTTAGACTCAGTTAAGAAAACTTCTACGAGAGGACCTGCACATACATATTGAACAACTGACAAAATAAGAGAACATATAATTGCTAATATTGTAGAAAACTTAAGCACATCTAAATATCTCTTACGTAGTCTCGCACCATAGCAATAACCTAGAATTGGCTGAATTCCTGAACCAATGCCGATAAGTACAAATACAACAATCATGTTTACCTTAAATGCAACACCAAGCCCCGCTATTGCCATGTCACCATATGGTGCTAGCTGAATATTAAGCAAAATATTAGATACACTCATAAGAAAGCTGTTAAGTGATGCAGGAATACCAATAGCTAGAACACCGAGAGCAATACCATTAGAAGCCTTGAAATAGTTAGGTTTGATTGTGAGCATGCTTTTCGAAGAAGTGATATAAAGAATATAAATAATTGCACTAACGACATTACTAAATACTGTAGCAAGTGCGGCACCAGCAACCCCCATGTCAAATACAAAAATCAAAATCGGGTCAAAAACAATATTGATAATATTTCCTATTACCATACCAAGCATAGCAATCTGTGGGCGACCCTCAGCACGGATGATATTATTGAAAGTATTTGAAATAATAAGAAACGGAATACAAAGTGCAATTACTCGAACATATTCAACAGAATAATCGATAGTCAAATCACTTGCACCGAACAAGTAGCAAAGAGGTCTAGCAAATATCACCATCAGAACCAATGCAACTACACCAATAATAGTTCCTGTCCAGAAACAAAAAGCGCAAATGTGCTTAGCCTTCTCTTTATTGCCCTGACCTAGCGTTCTAGATATCAGCGAGGTTCCACCAATACCAAACAGTAGTCCAACTGCCATAAAAATAGTGAACGCTGGAGTTCCAAGTGATACTGCCGCGAACATAAGAGGATCTCGAGTTAATCCAATAAAGAATGCGTCGGCTAGATTGTAGATCATCGACATAATCATTCCAACGACAGATGGGATGATATTTACGAATACAGCCTTAGATACTGGTGCGTTCTCGAAAAGTTCTTTTGACTTATCATTAGTTCTGCTATTACTGTTATTTGACATTATTGTGTACCTTGTTATTACCTTCAATAGAAATTTTCCAATTGCTTATTCTACAATAAAAATAGAAAAATTCTACTATTTTATTTACAAAAATATTAGTACAAATCCTATCAATTGCATTAGTCAGGTTTTTGACCATCGTGAGCTAGCCACTTGCAATCAGTAATTTCCATATCAGTAAAAGATGCCTTAAACGAAGAATTCTCAGGACTACAAGCATAAATTCCGAATCGAATTGTGTCGCCTGCGTGCCACATATGACAAACTCGCATCTGCTTAAAAACTATTCCATCTTCCGAACATTCAATACAATAGTCATCTTCCCTGCGACTTAATCTATACCACATCGACTTAACCGATGTATCAATTTCTGTAGTAGCCCAATCGGAGTATCCATTATTTGTAACTACACTTCCAAGGTGCTGAAAACGGTCATTCTCATATTCGATAGATGCCTTGAGCCAGTTATCACTATCTAGATACATTACAATTCCGCACTGATCGAATCTACATTCACTTGAAAAACTAGTCTTAACAACAAACGAGAAATATTTCTCATCTGTCTTACATTGTAATACTGGCGCATTATCGTTACGGAAGTGATAATATGTTCTCTGCCATAAATCTGTATGTGGCTCTGTTATGATCTCTATTAAATCATCCGTGATAGTATAAGACTTTGGCTTTCTAGTCCATTCAAGTTTATTTACATCAAATTTCATAACTATCCTCCAGAAGTCACCATACAAAAGGAAGCAAACGATACTTTACTCTCGACTTGTATTCAATATATCCATCAAGTTCTTTCTCTAATAATTCTTCTTCGTCTCTTATCCTTCTAGCAATAATAAAGGGATAAGCTAAGAATATCAAAAATGAAAATACAGAACCAAGAACTAGCGGCATAGACATAAACATAAGTAATGTGACACTGTACATCGGATGTCTAACAATTCCATAAAGACCAGAATCGATCACCTTCTGATTCTCTTGAACCTTAATCGTTCTGCTAAGATATGTGTTCTCTCGTAATACTTCAGCATATAAACAATAAGAAATTACAAAAACTACGGAAGCAATAATAACAACCCATAACGGAAGAATATACCAATCTAATCTAATACCAAGTCCAGCCACAATAAACCCAGCAAGAAACATTAGGCCACTTAACTTAATTACAGTGCTTTGTTCACTACGTTTCTCTTTTACATCAAGCCTTTCAACAAGAAGATTAGGATTCTTAATCATGAGCACAATTCCAGCGATAAACATTGGAATAAACAAAATCGCCATCAAAATCCAACCATACAAATAATCTAGAGTACCAGCTGGCCAAAATATCAAAATGCCAACTAACAATACGCCTAACAAATATCTTGATACTGCACGAAAAGCAAGCTTGCTTGTCATAATTATCGCCTCCTAGAATTAATCTATCAAAATACTAATTCTGATGCAACAAAAAACCTCTAATGTATTCACATCAGAGGTATTTGTCTGTCTTGCTCAAAATAGATGACATTAAAATGGCTATGTAATAATATTCAGTTCGACAAATTGGAATTTACAGAGATGAGTTATACAGGTGTTCCAACTTCGATTAGATTTCCGTCCAAATCATAGAATCTGACCACCTTTTGGCCCCAACTGTGAGTCATCAGGTGGTTGACATATTCGATTTCAGGGTAAAGTGTTTCAAGACGCTCTACAAATTGTTCTA
>CALEFT010000015.1 GCA_937876985.1 uncultured Clostridia bacterium
TCATTCATAATAAAAACACTACGATAAAAATCAAAAAAATGAATTTTTATCGTAATCCAAGCGAAATTACAAGCAATAAACCACTGCTCCAACTACGATAAAAATCTTAAAATCACAGTTTTATCGTATCCCTAACACTTACTATTACATATGCGTAGTTTGAAGAAATTATTCAACATGAACCAACGTCACTTCTGCCATAGAGAAATGACGAAGAGGCAAAAGCACGTTTCCAGCACCGCTACTAATGAAGACAGATGTGTTGCCGAGGTCATATATGCCATGAGTGACACCAAGCTTTGGTAGCTTATCCTTACGAAGCAAGGTAAATTCTAGCTTGAATGGTAGTTTTATCTGTCCATCGTGCAGGTGTCCAGAAAGCATAAAGTCCGGAACTTGAGAGTGTTCGGAAATAGCATTTAGTAGCCAGTCTGGATTGTGAGCAATTAGAATTTTTGTAGCAGGTGCGTTATCGGCATTTCCGGCACAAGATGAACTAGAAGGTGCATCTTCACAGGGCATTGATGGCCAAATGCGATTTTTACGGCCGGAGTCGGATATTCCGCTAATTTCGTAAGTTTTTCCGCCGCGCTTGATAGTAAAAGTAGTTCCATCGAGGCACCAGGTGCGAAGCTCGCTTCGAAGCTCGTCAGCAAAATCGACATCATGGTTTCCAGTTACGAAGCCAAAAGGAATTTTGTTCTCGTCTAGATAGGTGGCAAGCTCTTTGACAAAGGAAATAGCTTTGATAAGTCCAGCCTTGTTATTCGCGAAGTCTCCGCCGAAAATCACCGCATCAATACGACAAGAAGATTGGTATTTTTTGATGATTTTGATTAGTCGTTTTGGGTTTAATACAGTAAATGGCATATGAAGATCGCTAAAAAACAGTACATTCAAGCCTTCGTTATTAGAAGTAGCTGCATCGTAATATTTGTGGGCGATGTAGCGGTTTTGATGGCGCTTTATTGGTGTGGTGCCCGATTCTTTTCGAGAGGGGCGTAGGAGAGTCGCGTGAGTTAGCTTAAGAGACAAACTGCAATATGCGACAAATAAAATGTAGAGAATAATAAAAGCGCCAAATATATATAGAAATAATCTCATGTTCTTGTTTACCTTTAAATACGTTATGGTATAATCATTGCGTAATTAGGCTACAAAGTCAATAAATAATATAGGTAAAGGGGAGCATGAGGAAATGGCTGCTAGAGAAATCACATTTGATATTGTTAAGAATATTGGTGTTTTGACTGAGAATAAGACAGGTTGGAGACGTGAGATTAATATCGTTTCTTGGAACGGTGCGAAGCCAAAACTCGACATTCGTGATTGGGGTCCAGAGCATCAGAAGGTTGGCAAGGGATTGTCCCTCAACGCTGAGGAGGTTGCTATTCTTAAGGAATTGATTGCCGACTACGATCCATATGAGATTGAAGAGTAAGTCTGTTTCGGGTGGATTTTTGAGTATTAGGAGATTCCGATGAGAAGTGAAGAACGATCAGGAATTATTTCTATAGCATTGATTTTACTATGGGGGACTCTGTTTACAGAGCCCTTCCGTTATATTGCGAATAATATTATCAAGCTGGTGAAGCATTGCTTAGTGCTAATATCGGGCGATGTTAATCCAGTAATTGTTTCCGTCTCATGCATTTTTGTGCTTGCGGTTTTGGGTGCGGTACTCCTTAAGCTAACACAATATGCTGTGGCGGATTATTTTGCGCCATTTTTCTCGTGCGCGGGGCTTTGCGTTTTCTTGCTCGATTGCATAGATAAGAAAAATGTCGACATCAAGATGGCAATTATTCTCATTCTTATGGTAGTAATTGCGCTAGTAATGCTTCTTATGCGCAAGAAATCGAGTGTCTTTCTTTTGTGGTATGGCGATTTGTATATTTTCTCACTGCCAATTATGGCAATAATGTCGCTCTATCTTAAGAAGCAGCCATATTTCTTAGGTGGCGCATTCGAGAATTTGCTTCATATTCCACGACTTGTGTGGGCGATTTTTCTGACGATTATCATCGTAGTGCCTACGATTTATTATACTTTGGATAGGAGACGCGACTAATGGACGACAATCAGCTTAATATTTTTGATATTGCTAATGGGAACGACAAGAACGTAGTCAAGGCTGAGTATGACAAGCTCGTAGAGACCTTGAATTATCACAGCATGCGCTACTACCAAGACGACGAGCCAGAGATTTCTGACGCCGAGTACGACGCCTTGAACCGCCGCTTGAAGCAAATCGAGAAAGAGAATCCTGATATTATTAGGGAGGACTCTCCTTCTTTTCGCGTAGGCTACATGCTCGAAAACAAAGCCTCCGACTCCACAAATAGCGATTCTAACTCTTCTAATGAGGACGATTGGAAGGCCAAGAAGGGTGTTCTCGTTAAGCACAATGTGCCAATGCTAAGCTTGCAGGATGTGTTCGAACAAGCCGAAGTTTACGAGTTTTGTAACAATGTTAAACGCGACTTGGGCGACGATACAGAGTTCCTTGTAGAGACCAAGATTGACGGCTTGTCGATGGCGCTTCGCTATGATAATGGTGAGCTGGTTATGGCTGTTACGCGTGGCGACGGAATCAATAACGGTGAGGATGTAACGAAGAATGCTCTTACTATTTCTGACGTAGTTACTAAGCTAACAAATCCAGATGGCGTAGAATATATCGAGATTCGCGGTGAGGTTTACATGACTCGCGAGGCCTTTGACAAGGCAAACGAGCAGCAGGAGCTAGCAGGTAAGAAGCTTTTTGCAAATCCGCGTAACTGCGCTGCTGGTACTCTTCGTCAAATTGATACGAGAGTAACGAAGCAGAGAAACTTGTCGCTATTTATCTTCAATGTACAAGAGGTTCGAGGCAAGACCTTCGCGAATCACACGGATGGCTACGAATACTTGAAGTCTAATGGAATTAAGGTAATCGACCTATACTATCGCTGCAATACGAAGGAAGAGGTATGGGACGCAATTCAGAAGATTGGTGATGCGCGTGGCACGCTCCCATACGATATTGACGGTGCAGTGGTAAAGATTAATTCTCTTGCCAAAAGAGAGCAGCTTGGTACTACAATCAAGTTCCCTCGTTGGGCTATCGCATATAAGTATCCGCCAGAGGAGAAGGAGACTAAGCTACTCGACATTGAAGTAAATGTAGGTAGAACTGGTAGGCTTACGCCAGTTGCGATTTTTGAGCCTATATCTCTTTGCGGCACTATGGTTCAGCGTGCGACTTTGCATAATCAGGCGTTTATTGATGACCTCGACATTGGAATCGGCGACACTCTCGTGGTTTACAAGTCTGGCGAGATTATTCCGAAGGTAAAGGACGTAAATAAACTTAAGCGCCCATCTAATTGGAGTAGGTTCAAGTTGCCAAGCAAGTGTCCAATGTGTGGCGAGGAGGTTGTCAAGGAGGAGACACAAGCCGATATTCGTTGCGTGAATCCGAATTGTCCAGGCCTTATCGTGAATCGTCTCGTCAACTTTGTCGGCAGAGATTGCATGGATATCAAGGGCTTCGGCGTCGAGTACATCAATCAGCTTGTCGACAAGGGCTATGTTAGAAACCCTGCGGACATCTTCGAGCTTGAGAATAGAAGGGATGAGCTTATTGAGGATAAGCTTTTCGGGCTAGCAAAGAACACTGACAATATTCTTAACGCTATCTCCGCTTCGAAAAGCGCACCAGCAAACAAAGTCCTAGCTGCTCTGGGAATTCCGAATGTTGGCAAGGCGACTGCTCGCTCTCTCATGAAGGCGTTCGGTTCGATTGAGGCGATTATGGAAGCTGATGTTGAGACTTTGGTAGGTGTTGAGGATGTTGGAGAGATGTCGGCGAAGGTTATTTACGATTTCTTTAGGCGTCCAGAGACTATCGATATGGTTACTAGATTTAAGGCTTATGGTCTTAATATGGTCGAGGAGAAGGCCGAGCTTAAAGGCGAAGCACTTGTAGGTAAGTCATTCTGCATTACTGGAACGCTTCCACATTTGTCACGAGATGAAGCTAGCGCACTTATTGAGAGTCACGGCGGCAAGGTAGTAAGTGGAGTTTCCAAGAAGACTGACTACTTGCTTATGGGTGAGAAGGCTGGTTCTAAGGAGAAGAAGGCTAGAGAGCTTGGAGTGCCAATTATTTCCGAAGATGAATTGATGTCTATGATTGGTTCGAACTGATTTACTAAACATTAGTTTTTGGTATAATATGGACAGTTTTATCCAAAAACATACGGGGTGTATTATGAACAAAGCAATTATTAAATCACAAATTAGAGATAATGTACGTAAGTCTCGTGAGGCATTGTCCGACAAGACTGTAACTAGATGTGCAAATATCCTTAGAGATACAATTGTAAACCACGATAGCCAGGAGCTCGTGAACATCATTGGAAACGCAAAGACAATCGCGCTATATCAGGCGGTTCGTGGCGAGCTTTCTTGCGATGGCGTAGCTTCATACTTGAAGGAGCAGGGCAAGATTCTTTGCTATCCTAGAGTAAAGGGTGAGACAATGGATTTCTATCAAGTCGAGGACTTAGAGAACGATTTTACTCTTGGTGCATACGACATTCCAGAGCCTCGTACTGATAAGAAGAAGGTTTATAATACAGACATCGACATAATTTTTGTACCAGCAGTTGCTTACACTGAAGAAGGCGCACGTCTCGGTCAGGGCGGTGGATATTATGATAGATATCTCAATTCCTATGGTGCGAAGAAGCGTCCGGTTACTATCGGCATCTGTTACGATTTCCAGCTATATTCCGCACTTCCAGTAGAGTCACATGACTATTGTGTGGACTATGTACTATGTATTCCTAGTGTGGAGGACTAAATGAGATATTTCTTTGCTAACCTTGCAGTGCATATCTTGGTTTTTGTTGTGCTAACGATTTTGATTGTATTTACATCAAATCGCAATAAGAAGCGCAAGGTTAAGCATGGAGTTTTCTTCTTGCTTCCAGTCCTATTTGCCGTTTGTGCTTGTGCTTACGCTATCTACTTTGTAGCTCCGCACATGATGGACATCACTTCTGTAGTAAATGAGAACTACCAGACGACTACCGGTGTTGTAGAAGAGGTTTTTGATACTCACAGTGGGATGATTGTGAACGGAGAAATTTATTATATAAACCCACTTCGCACGATGCCTGAGGTAGGTACTACAATTGAGATAGAATATACGAATAACAGCCATTACATCATGGTCATCAAGTATGATCTCGATCCGCCAAGCGACCCAGCCGAAGGCGATATTCCTGTAATTTCTGCTGTCGGATGAGTCTCAAACACCCCCAATAGTCTCATTTTTCAAGACCAGTCCCAAAATGCCCAAACCATATTGAAATGAAGCTTATTTCTGTGTGACAATCTTTTCGAGAAAAGACAAAAACGACACGGAGGAAGTTTCTATGCGCTCAAATTCATCCAACACCCTCGAAAAGCACAAAGTCTCAGTAAACGATCAGATTTCTATATGCATCGCCTGCACCGATAACTCCATCCTAGACGAAGTAAATACGCTGATGAAGGATACAGGAATAATCTCAATCTCAAACACGACTGGAGGAGTCCAATTCATTGTCGACGCGCGTTACAGCAAGACCGAGGCTCTAGTAAGGCTCCATAATTTTCTCATTGACTGCGGTAGAGAAAAGAACGTGAACAAATACGAGGCTTCGCGCAATATGCCGTATATTGAAGCCGTGTTAAATGCCTATAACATGAATCACAAATACATCGGAACCAAACTCGTTGGCGACATAATCGACATGATTCTCCAGGGCGAAATTACAAATCGCATGACGCTTAAACATGTGTATATCGTTCTAGCTAGCTACACAGGCCAAAGCTATTATCAGGTAGAGCGCGACATCCGTTATGCTCTGGAGCGCTCAGATTGTCCTCGCACGAAGTATACCAAGATGCAGCTTTTTGTGAAGATGGCAAGAGAGGCTAGAAGGTACAAGGAGAAGGCGTTGAAGATAATTAATTGATTATTGCATAAAGCGCACACGAGAGGCGGTCTATTAAATGAAGACAAAATAAAAGACTACCACCTAAGTGATAGTCCATTTATAAATCGATGTGTTAGCAAGGATTACTTATTAACGCTAGCCTTGAGCTCCTTACCAGCCTTGAATGCTGGCTTCTTGGAAGCTGGGATTGTGATTGTCTTACCTGTAGCTGGGTTGCGGCCTGTACGTGCAGCAACTTCCTTAGCCTCGAAAGTACCGAAACCGATAAGAGAAACCTTATCACCATCTACCATAGCGTTCTTAATAGCCTCGAGTGTAGCCTCGAGAGCAGCCTTAGACTGAGCCTTTGTAAGACCAGCGCCTGCAGCGATTGCATCGATCAATTCTGATTTATTCATAATAAGCCTCCTTCAGGGCAATTTTGTAATGCTATTATGAACTCAATCTTTATATCTGTCAAGTGTTTTAGACTTTTCACACTAGCGAAAAGAGTTATTTTTTGAGCAATCTATTCAAAATTTACATTTTATGGTTGAACATTTTAGCTTGTTTGAGTAACATATATCTGTTCATTTTAATAATAAATTGGAGGTGTATATATATGGTAGTTACTAAGGATACTATTATCGGTGATGTTATTCTTGCAGATGAGGGCGTTGCTCCAATCCTTATGTCCGCTGGTTTGCACTGTCTTGGATGTGCTCTTGCTTCTGGTGAGACAATTGAAGAGGCTTGTGTAGTTCACGGTCTAGATTGTGACGAGCTCGTTAATAACATTAACGATTACTTCCAGTCCATTGGCTAATTTGTTTGTCAAGGATTCGCGAAGTTTATTTCGTTTTGCGATTTGAGGACCTACAAGTATTATGTAGGTCCTTTTTTTAAGGTTTTTAAGGGGATGCTTTTCGAGGTGTGCTATGAAGTTAGTTGTTACGGATATTTTGGATTTTGATTTGAATGTGGAAGGTGAGCACAAGCTAGTTGTTGTAAGGGACGACATTAAGCAATGTGTAGGCTGTTTTGGATGCTGGGTGAAGACGCCTGGCAAGTGCGTAATTTGCGACGGTTATGAGAACAATTCGGCTGATATGGGTAGGTGCGATGAGTATATTATCGTTAGCAAGTGCTGTTATGGCAGCTTTAGTCCTAATATTAAGAAGCTGCTTGATAGGTCGATTGGCTATGTGCATCCTGATTTTGAACTTAGGGGTGGCGAGATGCACCATAAGCGTAGATATGACAATGTGATTAATCTAACTGCTTATTTTTACGGAGAGAATATTACTGAGGAAGAGAAAGAAACTTGTAAGGAACTAGTTAGTGCGAATGCGGATAATTTTGATGGCAAGGTTCGTGCTGTAAGGTTTTTGGCAAAGGCAGAAGATTTGAAGGGTGAAGTGCTATGAAAATATCAATAATTAACGGCAGTCCAAAGGGAAAGAAAAGTGCAAGTCAGATGATTATTAGTTCCATGCGTGGTTTTTTCGAGACAGAAGATGATGCCAATAGTCAAGGGGAGCTAGAGATTTGTGAGATGATCGTAAATAAGGATAAGCCTCAGTGCGAGATTTCCGATATTTTTGATAGCGATGCTTTGGTTCTTGTCTTTCCGCTGTACGTGGATGGTATTCCTGGTCATTTACTAGGCTTCTTGGCTAAGTTAGAGGCTTCTTCTGAGAAGTTTACTAGAGCAGATAGAAAGCCTATCAAGGTATATGCGGTTTCAAACTGTGGCTTCTACGAGGGTGAGCAGGCGAATGTTGCACTTGATATCGTGCGTAATTGGTCAAATAAGCTTGGCCTTTGTTACTGCGGTGGAATTGGAATTGGTGGCGGCGGTGCACTGCAAGCTTTTGAGAATATGAAGGCTGGACGTGGTCCTAGAGCACCAATTGATAACAAGCTATCTAGCCTTGTAGACAGTATTATAAGTGGAAACAGTCTCGAAAAGAATACATATATTAGCATCGGAATGCCTCGTGGATTATATAAGTTCGGTTCTCATTCTGGTTGGAGAAGAAGTATTAAGGCTAACGGTCTAAAGCCAAAGGATTTGAATAGACAATTATAATATTTTAAGGGAATATTGCTTATAAGATGGATTTATTAGTTAAGATTTTGGTTTGTTTAATTGCAGGTGCAGGTGCTGGTATAGGAACAGGATTTGCAGGAATGAGTGCTGCGGCAGTTATCGGTCCTATGCTTGTTACTTTCTTAGGAATACCTGCATATCATGCAGTTGGAATTGGCCTTATGAGTGATGTTTTGGCTAGTCTAGTTAGTGCATGGACATACAAAAAGAGCGGTAATCTAGATATTAAGAGGGCTGTTTTGCTATTAATATCGGTATTAGCAATGACTACGGTAGGAAGCTATGTAGCAAGCTTCTTGCCAGAACAGACCATGAGTGGAACTATGCAGATAGCGATGATTTTCATCGGATTAAGATTCCTTCTTAAACCAGTTCAAAATACTAAGGAACAGATGGCAGAGCAAAGCAGAAATAGTAGAATTGTTAAGTCTATTGTCGGAGGTTGCATAGTTGGCTTTATTTGTGGAACTGTTGGAGCTGGTGGTGGAATGATGCTTTTGTTCGTTCTCACATCCTTCTTAGGATATGAAATGCATATAGCGGTTGGAACAAGTGTTTTCATTATGGCTTTTACAGCATTGACTGGTGGTTTAAGTCATTTTGCTGTAAGTGGGATGCCCGATATTACAACTCTCGTGCTTTGTGTGGTATTTACTTTTATATGGGCAAGAATTGCTTCAATAATTGCAAATAAAGCATCTGCAAAAACATTAAATCGAGTTGTTGGTGTTGTAATGATTGCTACGAGTATTGTTATCTTGGCAGTAAATTATCTAGGCTGATCATCAGAATTCCATCAAGAGCCCTTGAAGACAATCTCGAAAGTAGTTCCTACGCCAAGCTCGGACTCCACGTTTATTGTCGCATCGTGCTTGTCTACTACCATTTTTACAATGGCAAGTCCAAGTCCTGTTCCGTGAATATTCTGACCAGAATTACTTGCACGGTAGAACCTATCGAAAATATTAGGCAACGCATCACTTGGAATACCGATACCATTATCGCTGATTTTCATATGAACATTATTTGTGTCAGTATTTCTCCACGCAGATATGCTTATGTGCGCCTTTTCCTTCGAATAGTTGACTGCATTCGACAATAAATTGTTCACCATTCGCGACAATTTCTTGTGGTCTGCCATAATCAGAAGTGGATCAGTGTCTGGCAGGTTTATCTCGATTGTATGCTCTTTCTCATCTAACTCAATCTTGAATAGCGCATATTCCTCGAAAAGCAATTCGCATAACGACAGCTCCATGAATTGGAATTCGTCTCCCGATGACTCCATTCTTGAGATTTCTACGAGGTCTGATACGATACATTCCATTTGGTCGGAACGCTTCTTAATATTTGTAAGGTACTCGATACGGCGTTCCGAAGAGAGTTTACCTTCTCCCTTTGTAAGGAGCTCCGCATAACCAGAGATTGCTGTGATTGGTGTTCGCAGGTCGTGTGATACATTACTCATGATATTACGACGAGCTTTCTCATTGGCCATTAACTGCTTATTTGTGCGGTGTAAATCACGGTTAATTTCAGAGATGTGACTAGTTTTCTCTTCGACGATAGTCTGGAGATGCTTTGTCGTATGGATGAGTGTTTTGTATTGAATAGAATATTTATATAAGAACATTCCGATAATTGCCAGCATTACAAAGACTAAGTAGATGGAATATAGCGGAATATTAGAAATTGGCATATTCTCATTAAGCATTGTAAGGAAAATGAAGATAGTACTAATAGAAGCACATATTGCTATTGTTGAATGCTTTTCGTTAAGGTGGTGAAGCAAAACCTTAATAATGCAGATTACTGACGATAGACATGTGAAAATATAACTTACAATAGTAATAAAGCCACTTTTCACAAGTTCTACATTTGTGAATAGTAACAAGATGAGTATTATTCCAATAATGGTGATCGCATATACATCGTAGTGGAGTTTGTAAGGCGATGCTTTTCGAGAGCGACGCGCCTGATTGGTGTAATAGAAAAGTGAATCAATGAACCAGTATGACACGACAACGCTGACGATAGAGATAGAGAAGAGGAGCACATCCTTAATGACAGACAGCAAGGAGATGAAGCCGGCGTCGATTAATAGATATGCATTTACGAGGATTATGAACAGGCAGTACAAGAAGTATTTTGCCTTGTGCTGGAACGTCTTGATGAGGAAAAGGCCACCGAGAATGGATGCGATGGAAATCGTGAGGCAAAGCGTGAGCCAGGTTGTTGGCACTGTGGATAGATAGGTTGAAGTGGATGCGTACTCTAAGGCTGGGTAGGAGATTAGTCCTGGAGCCGAGCTATTGTAAAGACTATATACGATAATTGCGAGGTCTACGACATTGTCTTCGCCAGGAAAAATTGTGATATTTTGGTAGCCAGCGGTGTATTTACCATTCTCGCTTTTGTCTGGGTTTCCCAAGGCGCCAAGATATTGTCCATCTGCATATATGTATGCACGTCCATTTACGTGAGATAGGTTTAAGTTAAGAGAAGTAACATCATCTGGAAATACTACGCTAGTAAAATATGCACCAGAGTGGAGAGTGAGTCCGTCCATCTCGAAAGGCACGTACTCGAAATTCATATAATCACTACCTAAGTCGTACCAACCTGATGAGGAAATATTAGCATTTGTGTATGCTTCGCGATTGGCAGGCGAAGCTCCTGTGGCAACGGCATCCTCGATTCTATAATTTGGCACAAATGTCCAGCCGCCAGTAAGGAAATAGCTTCCGTAGAACGGGCTTCTAGAATCGAGCTTGATTGCCCCTTTTGTCAAATCGTAGGAATATGAATAGTTTGGCTTAGTATTAAGCATCGAGTAGAACAAAGTGATAATTAGATAGAGCACAATAAATAGAAGCGCAAAAATGAGCTTTATCGTGTTCTCGTTCTTCTTGCTAAATACAGTTAAGTCTAATTCGTTCATTTGATCCTCTTGGCGTGCTCGTACTAGTGTTTAACTTCCATAATCGAAAAACAGGACGCATCTTAACAAAAATGCGTCCTGCCAAATCTTGCAAAATCAATTACTTCAAGCTAACGCTGTTACGAATTGGTGGGTAAGCGAAAGAATAGCCGAGTCCCCACTCAGTCTTGATGAATGTAATATCTGGAGCAACCTTCTCCATCTTCTTACGAAGATAAGAAATGTTAACCATTACAAGGTGGTTGTCACAATTTGTGTCATCTCCCCAAACATGAGAATAAATTCTCTGGAATGGAACAATTACATTAGGTGTCTCGCAAAGAAGTCTCAAAATATCGAACTCTCTATTTGTCAAGTGAATAGGGAGGTCATTGATAGTAACTTCACGAGTTTTAACATTGATTCGAAGTGGATTAAATTCAATCAAGAAGCCCTCAGAAGACATGTTACGCTTAATGTGTGCCTTGATTCTAAGAGTGAGCTCTGGTAGTGAATAAGGCTTAGTAATATAGTCGTCTGCACCAGCTGTAAGTCCAGCAATCTTGTCCTCGTCCTGATCCTTCGCAGTAAGGAAGATGATAGGAGCCTTAGTGTAAACTTGAATCTTCGCTGGAAGTGCAAAACCATCACCATCTGGTAGCATTACATCCAAAACGATACAATCGAGGTTGATAACCTGAATAATCTTCATTGCTTCTGCGATAGTTTCAGCAGTATAAATCTCGAAACCCTCATCCTCTAGGTAAGATTTATTAATTTCCAAAATATCGCTAGCATCATCGACTAGCAAAACCTTCTCGTGTGCCATAAATATTCCCCCTAATTGAATGATTTACAATAATATATGACTCTATTATAATTGATTTTGTCCTTAAATCAACAGGAAATATCACAAATTTTTATAATTATCAAACTCGAAAAGAACAAGTTCTTAAACAAGAACAAATAAGAACAAAGAGGTTTCCCTATAAATGTCGAGAATTATTTTGCATGTGGATCAAAACTGTTTTTTCGCTTCGGTAGAGATGATAAGCAAGCCGGAGCTTCGCAGTGTGCCAATGGCAGTAGTAGGCGACATAGAAGAACGCCATGGAATAATTCTTGCCAAAAATCAGCTCGCCTCCGAAGCAGGAGTCAAGACTGCCGAAGCAATATGGATAGCGAAGACAAAATCTCCAGAACTTGTAACAGTGCTCGCTCATTACGAGGACTATCAATTCTATTCGTATAAAATTCGCGATATGTTCTTAGAATATACTGACCAGGTCGAGCCATATGGCTTAGACGAGTGCTGGCTCGACATTACGGACTATGTGACTTTGCGACTTGAAGCTAGTAGCAAAGGCTCTGATAGTAGCTACAACACTAACAGGGACAAGCTTTCCATATGGGAAGAGGCTAGACAAGTCGCCGACGAGATTCGCGCAAGAGTACGAGACGAATACCAGCTTACGTGCTCAGTAGGAGTTAGCTTTAATAAAGTATTTGCAAAGCTTGGGTCAGACTATAAGAAACCAGACGCAACAACAGTAATCACACCGGACAATTTCCGAGACATCGTCTGGCCACTTGATGCAGGAGACCTGCTCTACGTCGGCAAGAAAACCAACGAACAGCTTAAGAAAATCAACATCACTACGATAGGCGACATCGCTAATGTCGACCGAGAATTTCTAGTGAAATATCTAGGTAAGCACGGCATCTCAATGTGGGACTACGCTAACGGCCTTGACGAAGAAGAGGTTAAGAAGGTCGATTACCAGCACGACATTAAGTCCGTTGGCAATTCAACTACCAAAAGCAAAGACCTAACCAACCGTAACGAAGTAATGCTGACCTTCAAATCCTTATCTGGCAAGGTCGCAACGAGACTAAGACGCTACAAAATGATAGGCGAAGTAGTCCAAATCACAATCCGCGACGAGAATTTGCACATCATTGACAGACAATGCGTGATGCCACATGCAACGAACAATCAGGACGAGATTTTGAGGCATGCGATGATGCTTTTCGATGAAAATTATTCTTGGGAGAAAAATATTCGCAGCGTTGGCGTGCGCGTAACTTCGCTTTTTCCCGAGGACACAAAAGTGCAGATGACACTCGACGAGCTTGCTACAGACAAAAGTTCGGATAATGACGACAAGCTGAGCCGCACAATCGACGAACTGAAATTGAAATTCGGGGAGGACATTTTCTTGTGAGATTTCTAGACGCGAACACGCACTACAGGAACAAGTACGGCGCCAAAGTCTACCGCGTCGCCGTAAGCCTCGACGTAACCTGCCCGAACCGCGACGGCACCAAGGGAACTGGCGGCTGCATTTTCTGCTCAGCTGGCGGCTCCGGCGAATTCGCCTCGAAGGCATCCCAAAGCATCACCGAGCAAATCGATAGCGGCATCGAGCTTTTATCCTCCAAAATCAAGGGCGACGCAAAATACATCTGCTATTTTCAAAGCTTCACAAGCACCTACTGCCAAGCTTCCTACCTGCGCGAAAAGCTTCTTGCCGCAGCAAGTGACCCTCGAATTGTCGCAATTACTATCGGCACGCGCCCGGACTGTCTATCCGACGACATTCTTGATGTTTTGTCAGAAGTCAATTCGTTATGTGAGGTCTCAGTCGAACTTGGTCTTCAAACTTCAAATGAGACGACAGCAAGGTTAATCAATCGCTGTTATCCGCTAGAAGTGTACGATCAAGCCGTTAAGAAACTCCGTTTGCGCGGAATTGAGGTGGTCACACATATTATTCTCGGTTTACCAAATGAAACGACAGAGGATGCACTTAATACGGTTCGCCATGCCTTAACGTGCGGCACTAATGGACTTAAATTTACTTGTCTATATGTAGCTAGTGGCACAAAACTAGAGGAGCTATGGCGAGATGGCAAATATCAGGAATTGAGTATGAACGAGTATTTCGCTATGCTTGATGCGTGCCTAGAAATTGTCCCTTCAGATATAGTAATATATAGAATAACTGGAGATTGCCCAAAGAAAATATTGCTTGCACCAATGTGGACTGCGAACAAGAGGGCAGTAATAAACTATATAAATAATAAATACAAATAATACGTTCAAAAATAATAAGAGTAAACGATTAACAGAATATGCACTGACATTTGATTAGAAAGAAAGCCAGGAGGTAGTAGCAATGAAAAACTACATATCAGAATTTTTGTCTATGACAAAAGAATACATTAATTCACAAATGGAGAAGGCGTCCGTAGAAGATTTACAGTTCTACCTCAAGGAATTCGATGTAAAACTACTTCAATTTCAACATGAACGCCTTATTCATTTGATTGTTACTGTGCTTTTCGCGCTTCTAGAGATGATATCGCTAGCTACTATGCTTATCACATATTCACTCGTTTCAATTATTTTATGCGTGCTATTTCTCGTGCTACTTATCCCATATGTTGCACATTACTATTTCCTGGAAAACAGTTGCCAAGAACTCTACAAGATTCGTGACCAAATCCTCGAGAAGTTATCTAGTGATATTAAGGCCTCTAAGTAGTCGATAAAATAAGCAACTAGTATATTTTTGAAATCGTGTTTTTTATATGAGTCAGGGTATCCTGCAAGGGCAGATGCAAGCTTATAAAGTTGACGAACTACGATAAAAATCTCAAAATCAAGTTTTTATCGTAGTCATAAAGCT
>CALEFT010000016.1 GCA_937876985.1 uncultured Clostridia bacterium
TAACAAGGGCTTATAGCCCTGGTGCAAACCACCCGTTCGACGGGTGGTTATGATTGCCTTTCGCGTTTTTGTGGGATTGGATTAATTAGGCTCTTTTCAACTTCAGAAGGCTGGCAACATATGTCACCAGCCCTTCTAATTCATCTTCACATAATTAGTTCATTATCTTACAAATTCTCTATAAATCTCGTGATAATCTTATCAAATAACAGATTCTCCGCTTCCTCAATATCCTCAGATTCCTTAAGTCTATTAATCTCATCCTCTGTGAAAAGCATAACAACAGAATCCTTCGGCAAGAAGCCGCCAGCCATGGAAGCGTGTCCTCCGCCACTACCGATATCCATCATTACCTTATTGATTAGATGTCCAACATTAATAGCCGATGTCTCAGAACGAACTGAGAATTTATATCCATTTTCGCGCATGCAGTATACTACGCTGATTTCTACTTCCTCGATGGAGAGAATGAAATCAGATAGAATCGCAATCAATGCGTCTGGGCAGTTGAAGTCGACAAAAGTGAAGCCGATTCTGTTCTCGATTCGAATGTTTTTAATCGCCTCCGAGTACGCAAGAAGGTCGTCGAGATACATATTGTTCGTGTCGAGAGCAACTAGCTGAGCTTGATTTGCAATCGGATGCAAAAAGGCAAACATCTCAATATCAAACGCTGTAACTCCACGAGTAAACTTTAGCGTATCCATCTTAAGACCGTAAAGAAGTGCCGTAGCAGTCTTTTCTGTAGGAACAAGACCTAGGTCGATAAAATATTTTGTAACCAAGCTTGAGCAGGCACCGACAATTTCAATGTGCTCATATTCGTAGTCTCCATCAACAAAAATCGGATGATGGTCAACAACAGCCAATTCTCGACCAATGATGTCGTCAATATTCGCGTTACCCTTCTGTGAATCCACGCAAATTACAACATCCTCGCCATCAAGCTCAGAAGCAATTTCAGAAACACTATACATCTCTATTTCCATCACATCTGCCATACGACGAGTAGAATATCTTCCAAGCTCACCTTGATAGCAAATTTTGCTATTAATTCCAAAATGCTTCAAAATCTCCTGAAGTCCAAGTGCAGAACCAACTGCGTCTGCATCTGGGAAATTATGAGTCTGCAAAAATACATCATGAATCTGCTTCGAAAAATCATCCTTATCAAAGCACTCTCCACGTAAGACTTCAACCAACTTATTAATGTCACACATAGTTATCTCCCCCTTTAACCATTCACATTATATGTATGATTAGCATCTAATAAGCATCCTAGTCCAACCATTCTTACACCATTTCTGTTACCGTACTATCAGAACAGTGGCGAAGCAAGCCACAAAATCAAAGCAATTATCCAGAAAGTCATCACTACAATAACTAGTCCGCGCCAAAGAATCGTCAGCACCTTCTTAATCTTACTCCACATTAGTCGCCTATCTTCCTTGGCTCTTTCTTCTGGCGACAGCATTTGCTTCGAGCTCGTCACCGCCTTGTACATATAATATCCGCAGCTAGAACAAATCGTTCTGCTCTTGTCATTTTCTGCGTTGCATCTAGGACATCTCATATTTGCTCTCCTTTACCACTACATTATAGTAATCATATCTAACCAATCTAAATCTAAGAAGTTAATTTTCTTTTGCATTCTCTCCGCCTAGCTCGAAAAACATAGTCTTCTTCTTAATCATCTCGTCTACATTTGTAATGTATCCAATTGCATCCTTTATGCAGGGACACCTCTCGACACGTCCTTCATCAAAACATCTCTTGCTCATAGCCCCAGCACCAATTGCTAACACATCACGTTCGTCGCTCATCATCGCGACATTGTATTTGCACTCGTGCTTTTCGAGAGAGAAGCCGACATTCTCTAAACCAAGTCTTGTGTCCTTCTGCCTATACAAATAGTACGGAGCATATCCGAAATTTGCTAAGTGCTCGTAAGCCTTGCTTAGTACACCATCAAGCTCATCTGCGCCATCACCTAGGACCTCTGCGCGGCTTAGTGCGGCGCGCCTTTTCTTATAGATTGTATGAATAGTAATGTTCTCTGGCTTAAGATTGCAAAGCTTATCTATCGACTCAAGTAGCTCCTCCGGCCTATCCTCATTAAGTCCAGCAATAAGGTCCATATTAATCTCGAAGCCAAGACTTCGCGCAAACTCAAAGACCTTAACGACATCCGCCACGGTGTGTTTTCTATTATAACGAGCTAGCGTCTCATCGCACATCGTCTGAGGATTGATGCATATTCTTTTGACACCGGAAACCTTCATCGCCTGAAGCTTCGCCAAAGTAATCGTATCTGGACGACCAGCTTCTACAGTAAACTCAAGCTCATCCTCATTATTTGCCACGAGATATGTCTTTATCGCACCCATCACCTTTGCAAAGTTTTCTTCGTCAAAAACCGTTGGCGTGCCACCACCAAAATATATCGTGCCAATTTGTTTGCCACTTTCCCTAATCGCACTTCCAATCTCAGAAATCTCTTTGCAAAGAGCATCTGCATATGCTGGAAGCTTATCTAGGTGCTTTACTGCATCCATCGCGATAAACGAGCAATATGCGCACCTGCTCGGACAGAAAGGCACACCAACATACACATTAAGCTTATCCTTGGAAACCGTCTTAAGAATTCTATTCTCCGCGAGCGAAGTCTCTACTGCAAGCCTTGCCTTATCTTGTCTAACAAAAAACTTCTCTTGAAGCAATTTGCTATCAAATCCACATTGTCTCGCGACCAAAGTCGGCCTGATCCCAGTAAGACTTCCCCATGGAAGTTCTTTTCCAAGTAACCTCGATAGAGCCAAATATAATTGACGCTTCGTTTCTCTCTTATAATCTAACTTCGCTGAATATTCATCACCTAATATATCGATATCTCTATTTACAACACTTGTTCTTACTTTCCCATCTTCATACACACTAACAATCTCAATGTCGTCGCCTATGCCTAGTTTCCCACGCACAACCGACTCATCTTTATCCTCCGATATAATCGCGCCAAAAACTCTAAGCACATCACCAACGCCATAAAAATTCTCGTGCCCAACGAGCTTTACACTTATCACTTAAATCTCGCCTCCACTTACATAGGTATAGTAAAACTCGACATAGCAATTCGTATCAACATTATAAGTCTCCGTGCCGCCCTCTTGTCCATTGCTCTCTAGAAAAGCATCATTTGCAGCCTCAGACACAGTATTTATCGCCCTCGATAGTGCATCCCACCTATTGTCCACATCAAGCCAGTACGCATACTCCGCCTGCGTATCAATTCTTACCGGAGTATAAGCATATGTCGTCATATAAGAAATATCTCCCGTAAGCGCCACCATACTCAAAAAAATCTCATGGTAACCAGCATATCTAAACTCCGGCTCATTAGAACAAATGCACGCAAGCGTCGCGATTAAATTTGCATCGTATTCTCTCGCATATCCTCTCACATGCGCAATCTCGTGGCACAAGGTACTCGGAAAACTTATCGGCATCATATTGTCCACATTAATATTCGCTTCTCCCAAGAAAGGATCATACACGCCAACAATATGCGTCTGACTCCATAGTGAGCTAAGCATCACAGGCTTCGCATTAACTGGAAAAAAATTCATCTCCAATCCAAACGCATCGCCAACTTCACCTAACAAAACATCTGCGTGCTCCGCCGCCTCATAGAAATTCATCGACATATGCGAAGCCCCATTAAAATCCTCACCAAGCTCCGCTCTTGCCTCAACCATATTCGAAAAGGCCCATTCCATCACAGCATAAACCTCTTCGATGCTTCGTTCTCTATTTGTGTCTATTTGCAGTCTTTTCGCAGCAGGCGTCCTCTTGTACGCTATGCCATGTGCCGCCTGGAAAACTACACCCAAAATACATGCCATAATAAGACAATTCTTCGCCCACTTCCACATGCGAATCAAAGCCTTGCGGTCATCTCTTATTGCAAGCCTTATCAAGCTTATAATCTTCACGATCACAAAGATAAACGCACTTATTCCGCCAACTACCACTATCATTTCCGTCACAGAGAAATAAAATAGCGAATTCCACCAACTGAGCAGCAAATAAACATATGGGAAAACGTCTCGGCAATAGGTATCCGCCATTTTTCTTGTAAAGAAATCCATTTGAGGGAATCTTAGAATAAAAACGAGTAGCAAAACCAAAGCTAATATCGCTACTATCCTAAGCGACCAATTAGCAATGTTTTTTCTTCTTAATGCTTTGCTTTTCGCAAATCTCCTCATACGCCCTCTCTATTAAATTAATCCCAAAGTCTTAAGCAAAACCAACATCAGCAACAAAACTGGCTGATGAACAATATAAACTACTAAAGAATATCTTCCAAGGAACTCAATTGGCCTTGTGACCTTTCTAAGTTTCTCCGGAGCATTCGGCCACAAGCTGCGCTTCTCGGAATAACACAGCATTCCAATCACTGCGCCAACCATAAATACACCAAGCCAAGGAAATATCGGCATATAATCAGCCATACTCAGAATGTTGTCACCTAGAATCCCAAAAGGAATCAAAAAATCACCTTCAACCGCTCCTCTTAACGCACCAATCTCTTGTCCAATTAGAATTATCCAAAGTCCAATAATACCAACAACCGCTGCAGTTTGATTTACACTCGCATTTGTCTTAATTCGAATCCAATTTACAAGTCCAAGCACAATAATTCCCAAAGTCACAAGATGCAATACATTAAAGATAATTAGACAATCAAACCCTAAGCTCGTTGCAACATATGTAATAATTGTAAGTCCTACCGCGCATATTCCAATCTTCAATGCCCTTTTAACATAGCTTCTAGTAAACGAACAGCAAATTCCTGACACACCAACAAACGCCACCAGATTTAGTGTCTTGGCAAAAACATCATAAGAATCTTCAATCATGAACCTTAGAACCTTCCAGCCAAACAAATAATTTGCATCCCACATAAAGTGATATAGCACCATGAAAATAATAGCTATTCCACGAACCAAATCCAGCTCGAAAGCCCTCTGTCTCAAATCTTTACCCGAAGTCTTGCTCATCTCCATGTTTTTACGCCTCATCTAAACTCGATGCAATGCAGCTTCCAATCGCTGTCGCATATTGCGCATCTTCAGAAATAATAAAATTCATATTATACAGCTCACCAAAAGCTCCAATTATCTCCTTACATTGCTTCAAAGCTGATAGCTGCCCCGTAAGCACAATATCCTTAAGTCCACAATTCCTTGCCGCGAGCACCGACATAGTTCCAATCGCCTGATAAACCGTATTAAAAACACCAAGCACCATATCTTCCTTCGACAAATCGTCATTCACCTTACCAAAATTCGACGCCGTAATATTCATCGGAAGCCCTGGAATCTCGCTTTTTGAAATATCTCCAATCGTCAAATCGACATTAAGCAAATCGCCTCCCTCAGCAAATTCCGACAGCTTCACCGCATCATCGACATGAATCAAAGCATTCGACAGCCCGACAAGCGTACCACCGCCAACACCAGAACCAATCAGATGCCTAACCTTCTCATAGCTCGCATCCAAATAAGCCGTTCCCGTCCCCATGCTTACAACAACCGCATGGTCAAGTCCAGACAAATATAGTCCACCAAGCCCCGTCGCCAAAAACTCTGTCACAACAACCGTCTTAATCCCAAGAAGTGGCCCAGCCGGGAAACTTGCTCCAACACCAGTAATGTTCACCTGGCTCACATCGCCAATCTGCCAACCATTCTCATCAATCAGCCTTCCAAGCGCACCAAAAGCACTCGTCACCGGATCCGTCGCCCTCACCGTGCACTTCGCCAAAATCTTCTTATCCCTCATCGCAACAATCTTTGTCATACTGCCGCCAACATCTAGTCCAACAACAATTCCCATCCGTATCTCTCCTCTCCCTCGAAAAGAATTCATTCACAAAACACATTCTACCTCATTCCTCCATAAAAAACAAAAACCTCGCATTTCTGCGAGGTTTATTATTACTTACTTATTAATTAATAATTTGAGAATTGAAGTGATTGAACACTATCAACGCCTGCGCAATTTGCAGGATTCATATGTGGAATATAGACTGTTCCTGCATCTTCATAAATGAAATCACCTGTAGAATGAGAATAATATAAAAATCTATACTCTATAACTCCTGGTGTATAAATCGAATAGAATGGCAAAACATCCCAAGTTTGCACTCCAGATGGCTCTGCAAAATAATCATCAACTGGAATTAATGGAGAACCATTAAGTGTTAGAACACCATTACTAACAGAGATAATCTGATCTCCAGAACCGATAGTCTTTGCATTCATTAATTTAGTCTCAAATGCTAGTCTATTTGCATATGCGTAATCTACAATATCATTTTGTCTAAATACTGCTCTATTAGCACTGGTAATTGTGACGATCAACATAACCACACAAGGCATTACAATCATCATAATCGCGATGGCCAACATAAGTTCAACCAAAGTAAACGCTTTTTTTGTTTTTGAAATCTTTCTCATATAACTCCTCCATTAACTTGGCGAGTAATCGCGATATCCGCAAGCATCACGCTCTGAACAAAACCATGTTAGTTCTCTATAGCCATTATCAAAGTTTTCTTCTAATCTCATAGTGTCTGTTCTATGACAGTTTGGACACTCTGGCAAAGAATATGTAATTGCTTCTCTAGAAATAGAGTGTGGTTGTTGCTCATAGTATCCATTATTAAATTCATTAATACCACTTGTATAATATGAAATATCGTGTGAATATCTTAAATCAATGGATTGAGCATTAACACCAGAAATAGTCATTGTAAAAGTTCCATCCGCTGCTTGATAAGATCTATTTTGAGCTGCATTCAACGTGTTATTAATTCTTTTCCTGTTAAAATTACCATATCCTCTCATCAAAGATGTATTATGAGAGTACTGAAGTGTAGACATAAACCCTTGCATAATCATAGTCGATGCTGTAAGAAGTATAGCAACCGCTAGAATTACTTCTAACAACGTAAATGCCTTTTTATTCTTATTAATTATTTTCATAATACCTCCTTAATGAAATCCCGCAGCTTGCAATTGTTGTTCGGAATTCTCAAATTCTTGTTCCATTGTATCAACACCACCTGAAATGTCTTCAGCTGCTGCATCTGATCGTCCTAATATTTCTGATACATTCAAAGCAACTGTAGCAAACAGAAGCAAAAGAATTGCAACAACTAGGATTATCTCTACAAGAGTAAAACCATTCTTTTTCATTATTACTTTCATCTTGTAAACCTCCACATGTGGTGAATCGCATTACATTATATCATCGTTTTTTTATAATTTCTACTTTTAATTAAATAAGGGGGGAGAAAATCTCTCCCCCCTTAAATTATTTAATCACATAGATTAAACTGGAATCTGATTAACAATAGAGTTAACCTGGCTGTTGTGCTTATCGAGAGCAGATGTAGCCTTACGAGCCTTATCAAGGTATGTACCGATACCCATTAGCATAGCTGCAGCAAGGATGCAAATGATAGCTACAACGAGAACCATCTCTACGAGTGTGAAACCCTTCTTGGACTTTGAAATCTTCTTCATGATAATTTCCTCCTGAAAAAATATTTTTTATTGAGTTTGTAACTACATTATATCATGTTATTTCCATAATGCAATACTTTTTTTCAAATTTCTTTCACAATTCATATAAATTGTGAAAGAAATACGAAGTTAGGCAGCTTCTTCTACTGGAACAGAGCTAACCTCAGAACCTTGAGTAATATTTGCATCTATTTCAATAGGAGTAAACTCGGTTGCTACAGGTGTTAATACACCCTCTTCGTTAACAACATATAAATCTCCACCTGTTGATGTGTAAATCATAGTGATAGAAGAAGACCACCAAGCTGCAAAATCTCTTTCTTCAAGACCGAACTGAGTTGGACTTAACATAATGCCTGCATATGGACTATTTACGTCTGTAACAACAATTGGGAATCCAATCATTCCAAGATCAGTAGCAGGTGTTTCTCCACCGAAAGCAACATATGGTGCATCTGTAGATACTTCTGAAACTCTGTTTGTAAAATCACCTGAATAGAAGTCTATTACCGCTGTCATATTTAGATATCCCTGGAGCGAATCTTCAATTCTAATATTATTTATCTTAATAGCGCTAGGATTTAATTCTGATATTTGTGTTACTGTATTAACAAATTCAGGATAACCAACAACTGGATAATTGCCCATTTGTCCAATGGCTTCCATAATTGCTGCATCATCGTACTGCATGTTTACATGCCAATCTGGATTGTTATTATACTCTGGTATATTATAACCATCTGTAGACTGATATCTAACTGTTACTCTTAAGCAATTTAATGAATCCGTTGAAACTGATCCATCTGAAAGAATAATTGAATCCATAGGTAGTGTTTCAGTTGATATTTCAGAAAGATAAGGGCATCCATTGTTCTCAAACAAACGCTGAATATAGTTTACAATTGCATCGGAATTTAATTGCGGAACAAAAGACTCCTCTAACTCGATAATCTGATTCTCCAAAAAACTGATAGCGGAATCTGTCTCAGAGTTCTGTGTTCTTAGGTTCTCATAAATATCATTTAAATCTTGCTTGTTTTGTAATTCCATTTGTGCATCATCAATTTTTGAATTTAATGGACTAATCACGAAAAACCAAATCAAAAAAATGACTACTAATAGTATAACTGCTCCAAGCATTAGCTTTTCTTTTAATGATAAACTTCCCATTATTCTACTACCTCCTGTGTCTGAACTGTGTAGTGCAATTCAATTTCAAGATTTTGATCTACATATCTTGCCATAACACCGCTGTCAATTACATTCTGTAAATCTGATGCTGACAAAGCAACTTGATTTACAAGTATACTTGTAAGTACATATGTTTCTGTTCCATTACTAATTGTGGAAATACTATTTTCACCATTTCCGATTGAAACTACTGAACCATTTTCTGCTGCAAAAGTAGTGACACCAGAAGAAGTAACTTCACCAGTGTTACCAATGTACAATCCACCAATCGAAGTGCCTGTCGAATCAATCATCGCAGATACTGAAATTAGACTATCACCATTAATTGTAGTCTGAATGTCAAACTGATAGTCAGCTGGCTGGAAATTGTTAGCACCTGCTGGGAAATCTGTAATTCCTGATTCATTCCTATCAACATTCAAAACTGGGTTTGTTGCAAATTCACCACTCTGATTCATAAGATGATACATTTCTGATACTGAATAATAATTTGTTGTGCTTCCTGTAATTGACAAAGAAGTACCGAATAAATCTATAATCTCTACTACAGCTTCATTAGGAATACTATCTTGAATCAATCCTAAAATGCTAGGATTTACTGGAGCAATCTGATCTACATCTCTTCTCATAACAGTAAGAGCGTAGTGATATGATTCTCTTGAATTGTATTCTGCTTCCAATCTGTTTGCTTCATCAATCAAAGAAACATACTCTGGCTGAGCAAACTTTTCATCATATGCAGCAATTTCACTCTTCTTAATTCCAAGATTAACGAATAGAATAATCGCATATACAACAAAAATAGCTACAATTACAAATGAAAAAACAACAGCCCAACGATAAATGTTAGCTAATCTCCTACTTGCAACAGCGTACTCCTCAAAGAAGTTCATGTCACGCTTGTTTGCTTCTCTCTTTTGAAATAAATTTGCCATTTTTTTCCGCCTCCCTTAGTCTTCTCGAATTAGCGCACCGCAACAGTTAACAAACTGAGAGATGATAAAATTCTTAGGACCAACTACTGTACTAAGAGTATTTAGAACTTCAACCTGTGTTCCTAACTGTCTTGACAATTCTTTGTCAATTTTCTTGTATCCAGCACCTGAACCGTACAAGAAACATGTGCTAATGCTATCAATATGGAACTTGGATATTGAGAACTGAGCTGTACGTGATACTGCATCAGTCAAACTCTTAAAATATGCACTTACAGCGCTCTGAAGGGATGGCTCTTCAGCAACTGACTCATGCCAAACGTCAATATCCTCTACTGGAACGCCTGAATCAGCATCAGACTTAGTAATATTAAGTCTTCTTGCAAGTGATGATTGTCTATCTCCACCACCCTGAATTTTCTTTACAGATTCAGCTACTTGACGAATATTATGATGACCAAACTGCAATCTTCTAGAAAGCACAGGGAAACCCTTATCCAAAACAGTAACAGTAGTTGTTCTACCAGAGAGTTCAATAAGTAGTAAAGTTGAGTTGGACACATTTGTGCTTCCATTTATCATACCAGATGAAAATAACTTTCTGATTGCATTTGGATTAACGTCCAAAGAATATGGTGATAATTCAGCGCCCTTCAACATTTCTCTATAATCATTCGCTACTTCAGTAGGAATAGCTGTAGCACGAACCTTAATCTTTTCAGTCTTCGTTTCTTCATCCATAGACTTTCCGCATACAATATAATCAACTATCATATCCTTTGTCTGTCCCTGACCAAGAATTTCATACTTGACCATATCCTTAAGCTGATCAGCGTTTGCATGAGGAAGTTCAAGATCACGAGTATGCATAAACGCACCCTCAATAGTAAGAATTGTTGTCTTTGTCTGAATATCTAGTCTAGCTAAAGCATGCTTTAATGCTAGAACTATTCCCGATGAGTCTGAAATAGCACCATCGTTTATAGTCTCAATATCAAGTGGAACTATACCTACTTTTTCTAACATAACCAATCCGGTTTTTTGGTTATAATTTCCCTCTACTATCTTCAAATTTGAACTTGAAGCATCTATAACTAGTTGTTTTTGATTCTTTCCGAATGATGGAATTGCCATATATATTCTCCTTTCTTTCTTTTAAAAACTAATGAACGACGCCATATTAAGAATTGGAAGTGCACAACCACCAACAACTACACCTACAATTACAGCCATAATAATAATCATAACTGGTTCTAATGCGGAAGTCATTTTAGCTGTTGCTGTATCAGCCTCGTCTTCAAAATAATCTGCAGCTTTATCCAAGATAGAATCCAATGTACCTGATTCTTCTCCAATCGCTACCATAGCATAAATCATAGGAGGGAATTCTTTTATTCCTCTAATGGATTTTGATAAAGATGTACCCTTACGAATTTCAGTTCTTGCATCCTGTAATTTCAACTGAAGGATATCATTATCAAGTGTATTGCTTGTTATGTCTAATGCCTGAAGAACGCTAATTCCTGAACGAAGAAGTGTAGACATGGTTCTTGTAAATCTTGCAGCAGCATTCATCTTTGTAGCTTTACCTACGATAGGAACAGTAAGCATGAGGGTAGCCCATTGCAATTTGCCTTTATCCGATTTTTTCCATGTAGTAAAGGAAATATAAATTATAGCTGCAACTAGCAAATAAACATACCAAAAACCTACTATGGAATCCGAAATACCCATAACAAACTTTGTTAATGCTGGCAATTCACCACCCATACCTTGAACAATACCTTCAATTTGTGGAACTACAAAGGTCATAAGGGCAACAGCTACGATAAGTGTCACCAATGCAAGCATCTTTGGATACATCATTGCAGTTGACACTTTGTTTTTCATTTTCGCATCCTTCTGGAAATGTTCTGCTAATCTTGCTAAAACTTCATCAAGTTTACCAGACTCCTCACCAGCAGCAATCATGGTAACCATAATTGTAGGTAATGCATGTGCCTGTTCCTTAAATGATTCTGATAACGTTTTACCCGACTGAATCGACTCGTAAATTTCACCAACAACTTTCTTTGCTTTTGAAGATTCAACCTGTTGATACAACATATCCAAAGCTCTTATAACTGTAATACCAGCTGAGATAAGAGAAGAAAGCTGTCTAGAAATGATAACCAAATCTTTAGTTTTAAGTCTGGGACTACCGATTTCCATATTCAAAATGCTAGATCCATTATCATTAGCAATTGATGCAATAAACTTTCCATCTGCTTTAAGTAATCTTGTAGCTTCGTTTAAATTAGCTGCTTCAATCACACCAGTAGACTTCTTGCCAACAGCATCAATTACTTCATACTTAAATTTTGGCATTTATTACTAACCTCCATTACGTTTTATCTGTTATTCCTGGAAATCTAATTCTCCAAATAGTGGAGATGCACCAGCAATAGAATTCATTCCTCCAGCATTGGTCAAATATCTCTTAAGATCCTCTGGATAACGACATCTGTTATATGCTGTTTCCCTAGCAATAATGCCTCTCTTACAAAGCTCTGCAAGATAGAAATCTAATGGACACATTCCCACCTGAAGTTGTGTTGCAATAGTACTATCAATCTGATATGTCTTACCTTCACGAATGAGGTTGCGGATAGCATCATTAGCAATCATAATTTCAAATGCTGCTACACGTCCTCCGCCAATCTTCTGAACAAGAGTCTGCGAAATTACAGCAATGATTACTGTACCAAGCTGTACTCTTACCTGATCTTGCTGATGTGGTGGGAATACGTCAATGATACGGTTAACTGTATCAGCAGCACCAGATGTGTGAAGTGTTGACATTACCAAGTGACCTGTCTCAGATGCTGTAATAGCTGTGCTAATTGTATCAAGGTCACGCATCTCACCTACAAGAATAACATCTGGGTCTTCACGAAGTGCTGCGCGAAGAGCATTAGCAAATGATAGCGTATCCTCGTGAACCTCACGCTGATTAATCATAGCTTCACCATGCTGATGCAAATACTCAATTGGTTCCTCAAGTGTTAAAATGTGACACTTTCTAAATGCATTAATGTGACCGATCATTGCAGCGAGTGTTGTGGACTTACCAGAACCCGTAGGACCTGTAACAAGAATAAGTCCACGTGGCTTCATTGCAAGCTCCTTAAAAAGGTTAGGCAATCCAAGCTTCTCACATGTTGGAATCTCATTTGTAATTGTACGAGCTGCCAAAGCATAAGAACCTCTTTGCTTAAAAATGTTACATCTAAAACGACTGTAATCCTTAACAACATAGGAGAAGTCTATTTCTCCTCTCTCGTTAAGGTACTGCTGTCTAGACTTGTCAATCATAGACTTACATAGATACTCTGTATCGGCTTGTGTAAGAATCTGATTGCTCATTGGAATCAATTCTCCATTTACACGAATCATAGGTGGCAAGCCAACTGTGATGTGTGTATCAGATGCATTTCTACGAACTGCTTCTGTGAGAATTGCTTCGATTGTTAGTGTAAAACCTTCCACTTTCGTTTCCCTCCTTAACCATCAATAGAGTATGCAACTCTATTCATTTCATCTACTGTTGTGATTCCTTCAAGAACCAACGCTGCAGCTGAATCAGCTAGCATTTGTGTTCCCTCTGAGATAGCTAACTGTCTCATTTCTTCTTCAGAAGCTCTCTTTTCAAGGAGAGCCTTCATTCCCTTAGTCATAACAACTATCTCATGAATTGCAATTCGGCCCTTATAACCAGTGCCATTACAATCCTGGCAACCTTCTCCATGGTACAATTTCTGTCCCGGAACTAACTTTAATTTAGCAATCTCATCTTCATCTGGTTCATATGCCTTACGACATCCTGTGCAAATACGACGAACGAGACGCTGAGATACTACGCCAACAAGTGCCGAAGAAACCATATATGGCTCAAGGCCCATATCAATCAATCTATTGATTGAAGATACCGCATCATTGGTATGGATTGTACTAAATACTAAGTGACCTGTGATAGCAGCTCTCATTGCAATCTCGGCCGTTTCACCGTCACGAATCTCTCCGACGAGGATAATATCTGGGTCCTGACGGAGGATAGAACGAAGACCACTTGCGAATGTCATTCCTGCCTTAGCGTTAACCTGTACTTGGTTAAGACCAGGAATCTTAATCTCGACTGGGTCCTCTACTGTAATGATATTTGTTTCAGGATCATTCTTCTCAGCAAGAAGTGTGTAAAGTGTTGTTGTCTTACCAGAACCAGTAGGTCCAGAGATTAGACAGATACCTTGTGGAACTTGAATGATTTTATTGATAAGCTCATTATTATGATCACTAATTCCTAGGTACTTTCTATTAAGGTTTCCATCGTTCTTAGCGAGGATACGAATAACAGTTTTTTCTCCATGAATTGTTGGAAGAATAGATACACGCATGTCAATTGGCTGACCATTAATTTCAGTTTGGATACGACCATCTTGTGGAATACGCTTCTCGGCAATGTTCATACCACCAAGAATCTTAATTCTCGTTGTAATAGCTTCTTTTGCAGAAACTGGGTTACTCATAATCTCCTGCATAACGCCGTCAATACGGATTCTTACTCGAACACGATCTTCCATTGGCTCGATATGAATATCGGAAGAACCAGCTCTGATAGCAAAATCAATCATAGAATTAACGAGCTTAACTACTGGAGCATCGTCAATATTTGCTTCAATGTTCGCATCTGGATTTAATTCGTCTTCACCAAAATCCTTCTCGATATCTGATGCAGCTCTATTAGCACTTTCTTTACCATAATTAACCTTGATCGAGTCAATGATTGCTGATTTTGTAGCTAACATCAATACAACAGGCATTCCAGTTCTAAACTGTAGCTCATCCTGTATCATAATGTTAAGTGGATCATCGATTGCTACGACAAGATTACCTTCATCAAATCCGATTGGAACAACACAGTTCTCTTCACAGAATCTCTCTGTTAAAAGCTCTGTAGCCTTAGGATCAACTTCTACGTTGTTTAAATCGATGATTGGATAGTTGTATTGGCTAGAAATAGCGCGTAAAACGTCGAATTCTGCCATTAAACCCATATCGACAATTACTTCGCCAAGTCTTTTACCGCTTTCCTTCTGAACACTAAGTGCTTCAGCAAGCTCCGCAGCTGTCAAAAAACCGCTGTCGATGAGAATATCACCCAAACGTTTCATTAAGCCCTCCATTTAAGGACACCAGTCCATTTGATAATGCTTATAACTCGTAACTATGAGAAAAACTCCTTTTTCTCGCAGTTATGGACTATACACATATTCGTATACCAAACTATATAACAAACGCTCTATAATTACAAGTTTTTTTTGATACTTTGATGTGTTTTGTGAACTTTTATTTAACCGTTTCACATTTTGTTAACAAAACGTTTTAAGGATATGAAGGTTGTTCTATTTGATTAACACTAGGTGTTTTTTACGCATAAATATGATATATTTCTTTATATATTTTTTGTGAGGTGGCTCATATGGATAATGTATTATTTATTATCTTTGTTGTTTTTTCCGCTCTGTTTGGGTGCGTAATTGGTAGTTTTCTTAATGTAGTAATATATCGAATACCTGAGAATAAGACTATAGTTAAAGGTCATTCTATGTGTATGTCTTGTGGTCATGAACTTGGAGTTTTAGATTTATTTCCTGTTTTTAGTTGGCTCTTTCTAAAAGGCAAGTGCAGATATTGTAAAGCTCCTATTTCTTCTAGATATATAAAGATTGAATCTTTTACTGGATTAACATTTGTTTTACTCGCACTTACACACAAGTATTGTGTTCTAGATTTGAATAATGTTAATGCTGTTTCTCTTGCTTTGTTTTTATGTTTCTGTGTAGTATTAATCGATCTTTGTGGTTTAATTGCATCCATGATGATTTACTATGACCACGGTAAAGGTATGTATGGTTTTACTGTATTCTCAGGATTATGTGCTGTTGCATATTGGATGATTTATTCCTTCTGCTTTAAGGATTGGTATGAAATGTTTTCTTCTTTCCTTACAGCTTCCTCACTTGCATTATTATTAGTCGGATTCTTAGCTTTATGCTGTTCATTAGTTAAGAAGAAATATACTCTGAATGATTTTTGGCTCGATATTAATTTTGCATTCTTCTATACATATTTTGGAAATTTTGTTATAGATTATGCTTTGATCATTACATCTTATCTCTTGCTTGGTGTATTACCTAGATTTATTACTAAAGGAACTAGATTTGAAAAACATGGCGGCATTTTATCGATGCTAGGTATACTGATTGTCATTATATTAGGTTATTTTTTACGTTATCATTTTTAATAGTTTATAAGTCCTCTCGTATGCTTTTCGAGAGGGCCTAGTAAGATAAATAAAGAAAGATTTTTGGAGGTTTTTATGTCAGGTCATTCCAAGTGGAATAACATTAAGCGTAAGAAAGAAGCTGCAGACAGTGCTAAGGGTGCAGTTTTTACGAAGATTGCGAAGGAGATTGCTGTTGCGGTTAAGGCTGGCGGTGCGGATCCTGAGGGTAATTCGAGACTTAAGGACGTTATTAGCAAGGCAAAGGCTGCTAACATGCCTAACGATAATATTAATCGTGCTATTAAGAAGGCTGCTGGAGCTGGCGAAGGCGACGATTATGAAGAGATTGTATATGAGGGCTATGGTCCTGGCGGAGTTGCTGTAATGGTAAGAACTCTTACAAATAACCGTAATCGTACTGCTGCTGATGTTAGACATTTGTTTGATAAGTATGATGGAAATATGGGTGTTGCTGGTAGCGTTTCGTTCTTGTTCGAGGAGAAGGGTACAATTATTATTTCTCGCGAAGATTTTGAGGACGAAGAACAGGTTATGATGGATGCTGTCGAAGCTGGTGCTGAAGAGTTCGAGGCTGAGGACGAGATTTATCAGATTACTACTAGTCCTGATGATTATTATCAGGTGAAGGAGCAGCTTGAAGCAAACGGATATACTTTTGCTGATTCTTCTCTTGGACCTGTACCTATTACAATGGCTGAGGTTAGTGATCCAGCTGTTATCGAGAAGCTTGAGAAGATGCTTGATAAGATGGATGACAATGATGATATTCAAGAAGTTTATTATAACTGGGATAACTAAGTACTAATAATGAATAAGATTGATAAGGCTGAACTTAATAAGATTAATCAGAATTTATCTCCGACAGATAATGTCGGAGATTTGATTAATGAGAAGCAAAATGCTGAATCAATTGGAAATCCATCTAATACAAATGTAGATAATAACACAAGACATGGTGTACTGATTCCCGAGCTTCGTTCTACTTTGCGTCGTTTTGATAAGATGAACGACAGCAAGAATTCAAATTCTAGAAATCAGGAATATTCATCTGACCAAATATTGACTAATGAGGCAATGACGCGAGAGATTCTTTCAAATATCGCTGTCGTTGCTTTTGTTGGTCCATCTGGTACCGGTAAGAGTACACGTGCTATTAAGGTTGCTAAGACGAATAATATTTCTTATTTGATTGATGATGGGCTTCTTATTAACGGAAGTAGAATTGTTGCTGGGATCAGTGCGAAGAAGGCTCCTACTAAGCTTGAGTCAGTAAGGCAGGCGCTTTTCGCTGATGCGACGAGATCAAATGTTATGAGAAGGGCTCTTGTTGAAGCTAAGCCGACTGCACTTATGATTCTAGGAACGTCGGATGCGATGCTAGAGAAGATTTGCAATAATTTGTGGCTACCACAGCCAGCAATGCTTATTCGAATTGAGGATGTAAGTACAGAGCGAGAAATTCGCGAAGCTAGAAACACGAGACTTACTGAAGGAATGCACACTATTCCTGTTCCTTCGATGGAAATTAAGCACGAGTTCTCTGGATATTTCAGTGACCCACTTAATAGACTTAGACAAAGATGGGATAAGGAACGAGGCGTCTCCCCTGTTCAGCCTGATACAGAGCGTACAGTTGTTAGACCAACCTTCTCTTCTCTTGGTTCGTATTCAATTTCTGATGATGCGATTAAAGATTTGATAACGATTATTTTGAAGAAAATCGATGGATTTGCTTCTATTACAGAATTTAAGACAGAAAAGCGTACATACGGCGTTGAGATAACGCTTGGTTTGTCGCTTTATTATGGCTATGACGCGCAATCTATACTTTATGAAGCACAGCAAAAGGTCGGCAGATATGTAGAGGAATATACTTCTATTACTATTGTCGCTGTAAATGTGCGTGCAAGTAGAGTTACACATAAATAAACTATTCTTTACGAGAGGAGTAGCCTATGGAAAAAATCTATACAATTCCAGTAAACGATGCATATGACAAGAAGGGGAAGTGTCCTATTTGTTCTTTGCGTGAAGACAGAGAAGGTCTTGAGCTTGACTATTATCTAGGTCCATCTCTAATGGAACCTGATACACGCAAGATTACGAACAAGACTGGCTTTTGTCCAGAGCATATGGGTAAGCTTAATAAACGTGAAGCAAATAGACTTGGGCTAGCACTTATGCTCCATACTCATCTATTAGATGTTAAAGAGGATATTGGCAAGCCACTTTCTTCTGCAGCACCATCAAAAGGCAATCTATTTAAGGGCAGAGATATCGAATATAAGACAAAGCTTCGCTCTATCGCAGATAAGATTGATAAGCGTGTAGCAAAATGCCCAATTTGTGAGAAACTCGATCATACAATGGATGCTTGTCTTGAATTAATTTGCTGGATGTTTGCACATGATCAAGACTTTAAGAAGAAGTTTTCTGAGAATAATTCTCACTGTTTGCCACATACTGCCGAGCTTCTTCGTATGTGCGCTGATAAGATGAGTCAGAATGACGCTTCTGATTTTGTCTCATTATTAGCTGATGGATTCGATTCATCGATGACAGAGCTTTGTAATGATGTGGAATGGTTTACACTTAAGTTTGATTATAGAAATAATGACAAGCCTTGGGGAAATAGCAAAAATTCTATTCAACGTGCAATGAGGACTTTGTCTGCTGATAGGAGGGATTTCGATGAAAAACCAGGAAAATGAACATAATTCATTTGGAAATGACTTTGATTCTAACTTGACTATCGTTCATCCAGAATTCACAGAATTCGATATCGAAGATTCTAATACAGAGGCAAGTTTTTTTCATGAGGTAGAAGCTACATTTGATCAGTCAGACAATATTTTCGCTATTCACAATGATTATTATTCTACTGATAGTGAGCATGGGCGTACACTTCTTAGTGCATTCTTACGAATGATTCCAGATTCTACTAACGAAGCAGCTAAAGTGTTCTTGCTTGATAAAGGCGTTCTTCTTCTAAAAGAAGACAGCCCACTATTCGAGGATATGCTCAGTATTATTTATTCTAATGTCATCGTTATTGCATGCAAAGAATCAATTAAAGAGTATTCTGTCGATGCTCATGAGAAAGTAGAGATTTTGCCAGCGAACAGAATTGCCGCTGATATGATTAATGCTGGTTCTGTACTTCAGCTCGGTTAATAGATAATTAGATTTCTCGCTTGCTACTTATCTATTTTGTGAACATTAAAACCGCCTAGGGTATTACCTAGGCGGTTAATTTATTTATTACTATAGTCTGTCGATTAGTAATTATGCTACTGGAGTTGCTCCGTAATAGTAGTAGAATCTTTCTACAGCAAATTCTGTTACTACAGGGACTGGTTCATCTCCTCCCTCTTCAGCATTAGGACCTTGACAATAATCAAGATTTGGTTGTCCTCCAGATACACTGACAATAGACGCTGCTTGAATTCTACCAAAGAATCCAGTACCACCCATTAGGTGAACTGTTGCTTCATCACCAAACAATCCAATATAGGCATCAAGTGTTGAGTATGCTGATAAGAATACTTCATTTCTGTCAGCACCAAAAATATAGCAATGTGGAATGTAACTATTGTTAAATACTCCTGTGTCTAGGTTATGTGGGCCTGCATAGATTCCACCATATGAACCATGATCCATTGCTCTACCAATAGAGAAGTCAACACCATCCGCTAGAATGATATAAAAATCATTATCTGAGCCAACAGTGTTAATAACATTGAATCGGCCTTGACCTAAATCCCAAGAAGTGTTTACGTACAATACTACAGAGCCCTGTGCCAAATCAATTGTTACTGTTCCATTAAGTGGAATTGCACTGTTTAAGACATAACTTCCTGCATCCCATGTTGTAGTAGTCATCATTGCTGGTGTAAGAGTAATGCTTCCTGCCGGAGGTGTTGCTGGCACACCAAACAATGCTCTAGCATCATCACCACTTATCTCTTCTTGTGCCGCTGTGCTGAATAAATCATTTGTCAAGTATTGATTAATTCCACTAATGCCAGACATTACAGTCGCATCGCCACTAGCCTGTCTCTGTAAAGTAGCGTTTACTGTAGCTGCAATTGTATCGTAATTACCTCCACTTGGCGAACCAGAAGCAAATAATCCATCAGCTCCCATATTAGTATAGATATTACTTGCATTCCTCATGCCCTGTAACCACTGATTACTATATGGATTAAGAACTGTGTTATAGAAACCAACAAAACTAAATGTTCCGCTTAAGTCTAGTTGTCCTTGCGCTGGGTTTCCAGATGAAGCTGGTGTTCCGTTTTGATGGAATACGCTATTTCCTTGTTGATAGGACTGTTCTAACAACTGCCAATATTCAGAACCACTGTCTGGTGTAATAAAGTACAAATTACCATTTATGGTTGATGTACCATTGTTTCCTGTAGCACTGAAACCAGCTGATGGTCCCAAGAACACTAGGTCACCATTATATGTCATTCCAGAACCAGATGTAATAATACCTGTTGAAATCAAATCAGAATACATCTGTGTACTACCATTTCCTGCTAAATTAGCATTTCCATGCAAAAATACAGTGTTATCTGTAGCATTCCCAGCGTTCGTACCAATATTAAACTGACCTAGGTCTCCACCACTTGACAACTCGATTGTGTGCGAGAATAGATTAACTTCCTGTGTAGGTGGAGGTAGCTTAAGATAAATTCTCACCGACTCAACTTGATCAAGAATCGTTGTTGTCACATCAATGTAGTAGTACCAAGAACCATCTGGTTGCGCAGCTGGATCTCTTGAGAATTTTGCTACAGTATTAGAAGGAACTCCGTTAGCATCAGCCAATCCACCAGGGATTGGAGTATATGAGAAATCTACTGTTGCATTTGCAGCTGCAAGAGCCTTAACAGTCTCGTCGGAAATCTCCTGAACATAAATTGCTTGGTAAATTGCTTCTGCGTATGATGTAACTGTCAAATGAGCCTGATCTATTACAGCAGAATCGTAATAACGATCTCTAGTACTTGTAGTAAGCACAATAGCGCAAAGACAGAAAATTAAAGCAAACATAAGAACCAAGATTGTCATGATAAGCATCGCACCGCGCTTATTAGACTTCGTTGTCTTCTTAGCTGTTGCCTTAGAAATTAAAGATCTAATCGACATACTTATTCTCCTTAATTCATTTTAATATAACTACCTATATATGTGTACAAATAAGCAATTGTGAACAGGGCATTCGCACGCACGTATAGATAGTGACACTACTATACGATGCTATTTTAACACCATATCAAGAGAATTGGTGAACAAACTGTTAACAAAAAGTCGAATTATTTAATAAACGCGTCAAAATTTGAAGCAAAAGTGGCAGAAACTTGTAAAATCGTTCTCAAATGAAAATCATTTGACCTCAAAAAACGTTTTTTGTCAAACGTATTTTAGGATTATTCCTTTTCTTCAACATTCGATTCAAGAGTTTCTTCTTCGACTTCAACAACTGGATTTAAGAACTCCTCGTACTTAGTATCAATTAATGCGATATCAGAACTTGTTGCCTGGCGAAGAATCTTAGATGCGTAATATAGTCCGAGTTTATTACGCTTTATTCTGCTGCGGCAAAAGAATTCGCCGTGGTCTTCACAAGTATATAATGCATATTCTGACTTACGTATTCTAAAAGGAGCCTTGATTACACTAAGCGCAGTATCGCAGATTGGACAATTAGTTAATGCGTTTGACAACGCTTCGAGAGCACTTTCAATTGTTTCTGCTGGGGTTCCGACGAAGGAATAGTCCTTTGGCAAATCTGGATTGATTAACACTGTTTGGATATCAGCGATAACATTGCTTAAGCCATATTGCAGACACAATGTCTTGAGTATGCGGCCAGTATAATAGCTATCGGCCCAAGCGTCGTGGAAGTTGATGCTTTTCGAGATGGAGAAAAAGTCGACTGCGTACTCTACGGAACGCTGAGATGCGCCCTCTCCGACGAAGCGAGAAAACATTGGCTGAAGGTCGACGAACGGAACGCCAAGCTTGCTGTCCATGCCGAAGAATTCGAGGTTCACTTTGAGCATGTCGGGGTCGGAGTTGCCCCAGCCAGCAAGGATGTAGTTGTCGCCGCAGAAGGTTTTGAAGGCTTCGTAGGCTTCCTCGAAAGGCACGCCACGCTTTAAGTCTTTCTCGGTTTTCTTGGTGAGTTTTTTGACGTGGTAGTTAAGTCTAGTGAAGTAGCGTGGACGGATGATTTTGGAGAAGGACTCCTCGCGGATTAGCTTGCCGGATTCGTAGTGATAGCGTTCTGCGCCGATCTCGATAATCTCGCCTTTGAGCTTACTTACATCGAAATCGTATTCCACGCCGCCCATCGGTTGGTTCCACTCGAGGTCGAATACGATAATATTGGTGTTGTCGGCTATCCTATAATCTCTCGAAATCATCTTAATTACCTTTCTTGCTGCTAATGTCGTCTTCTACGACTGTAGTAGCGTTCGTACTTGTATCGCTTATAGCAGCGTCTTCGTTCTCACTAGTATCTGCTTCAGAATTCCAGTCTGCTTTTTTCCTAAAGTCGATATATTCTATCGCATAATTGATTAGAAGCAAAGCAAGTGCTGCTAGAGAGATAATTATTCCAATTCCAAACTCACTTCTGGAGGAGGAAAGATGGACATCGGCCTTGTTCGACAATGCGCTTATATTGAATGCGAGATATCCTCCCATAGAGAAGGATTCGGCTTCGAGACCGTTAATTTGCACTTTTATTCCTGAAGTGTATGGAATTGATGTAATGACAGTTCTTTTCTCAGTATTCGTTGGGCTTAGGTTTGTTAGGTCCAGAGAGAAAGCTTCTGAATCAATTGGCTTAATTCTCGACGTAAGCTCAGCTAATACCTCCTCATTTATGAAATATGCGAAAGCATCCTCGCCTGAGTTTACTTCTAAGCCGTTTGTTGCTAAGTCAAAGATGGTGCTTTGTCCGATTATCTCATTCTCGTATGTGCCAATTCGGATGTTGAACTCGAGTGGATCTGCTTCTTCCTCCGGAAGCACAAAAATGAATGGTCCGTTGAAGGAGCGGTTTATCTCAAGCTCGGGGCCGCTTAGTGTTAGGAAGCAGTTGGAGCGATATGTAGAGCAAATCACTATCGGCTTTCCTACCTCTTCTTCGGTCAAAATCACGTTGCGAAGCACATTTACGCGTGAATCGGCGTTGCTTATCACCTGGTTTCCAATCATCGGAACATCTGAAGCATATAGGTCGTACATATTGCTTGCCGGCTCGAAAAGCACGCGGCCTTGCAGCGTGGACCTAGAAACGTAATTGATTAATTCAAGATAGTTCTTCTCCATGTATGGATTGTAATCCGACGCATCCGTGGATAGAATTAGGTACTCGGCCTGATTGTTTACGTCTTCAGCAAAAATGCCAAGACCTAGGTCATCAAGTTCTTCCGAAGACTGACTAGAATATGTGCTTAGCATACTAGCCGTCGTGCCATCTTCTAGGTAGCAGGAATAATCTACAAAGGCATCTCTGTCAAATCTTGCGAAAAGCACTTCATAAGATGTATTAAATAGAATTCCAAAAGCAAATATTGCAAAAAGAATATGGTCGTGTCTTGTGGTGCTTTTCGAGAGAGACTTGGACTTAAAGACCAACGCGTATGCAATTACTAGTAGGATTGTGAGGACGCCTGCGATTTTTGGGCGGACTACATCTACTAGATTTACTTCTGCGATTACTACGAAGATAGAGATTGCTACTGCGGCGCGGACATAGATTTTGCTGTCGATGTGCGCAAGGTTACGAATTGAGATGCCTGCAATAAGCAGCAAAAACAAGACTAGTCCTATCATTCGCGCGGACTCTGCAGTTATGGTTTGTCCCTTTGGTGCAAAAAGCGTAAGAAGTGTTGAAATCGAAGTAAATGAATATGTAAGCATTACTATAAGAATGCTTAGGATTGCGCAGATTTTGACGCGAAGTGGAACGATTTTGTTGTAGAAAAACAAAACTACGAGCAATAGCGCGAAGATTGTAAAATACAAATTTGGATAGTCTAGATTGTTACCGATTCCGTTGCCGATAAGCATGCTTTGGAGGAAGTCGAAAATTGTTGTTCTTGACTTGCTTTCCCAAATATCAGCAAGCACATAGTCGATATGAGAATTTGAGAAAAGATTCAAATAAAATGGAGCGCCGAGCATAATTCCTAGCACTACAAAACGCATAGCATTAACGAAGCGAACTAAGAATGTAGAGAGTTTTCCTGACACACAAATACTTAAGAAAACAGCGAACAAGACGGCGTAACCTACTGAATACCATAAGCCAAAGAATCCCGTCGTGATAGAGATAAATACTAGCACTGTCAGAATAGTTCCGCGGCAAAGAATCGAACGCGGTGTTGAAGCGCGAACTCCTAGGTCGATTGCGAGAACGACAAGTGGCAAGAAGATTACCATATTCATCGCAGATGTTTCTTGCGCTAGGCTTAGCGCCATTGCAGATAACGAGTACGCAATTGATAGTAGAAGCGACATAATCTCATTGAGCAAAATACTTCTCCTGCATAGAATGTACATTGCAAGTGCCGCTAGTCCAATTCGGATAAAAAATGCGCTATAAAGAATCGTCTTGATTGTAATTTCGATGTTGCCAGAATCAGTTTCAGCGTTAGAATCCATCGCTAGATTGATGCAAATTAGTGTTGGAATATCAAAATCCTCACCTAGCAGAGCATTGATTGTATTTCCAAGCTCCCCTGTAATTGGATTACTTAATAGTTCAGCCTTGTCATATACTTCGTCGATGGTTCTAGTAACGCCTGTAAATAGTCGTGGTTCGTAAGTCTTTTCGAAGAAGTATTCTGTGACGCCTAATTCTTCCTGTTCGCTAGTCTGAGGCAGTGGCTTAGAGAAAACCTTGTCCGCAACTAATATGGACGACATAAGAATAACAATCGGTAGCAAAAACGCGAGCACTGCTGCGGCAACTCTTTTGGCAGAAGGGATAGCAAAACTAGCGCGTGTCTTTTTGTCCATCGCGCCAGCTTGAAGAGAACCCTCTTGCACTAGATTTACTTCTGAAGCAGCAGTCTTATCCTCACTCATCGTGATTTGTATCTCCTTCTGTCTCGCTTTCCTCCACTACGCTTGACTCTTCGACCAAAGTCTCCTCGGAAGACGCATCCGAAGCCTCATCTTCCGCTTCTATAGTTTTGTTAGCTACATTAGTTTCCTCGGACTCCAAGGCTCCCTCGGATTCCAAATTTTCTAGTTCGCTAGCAATCTCTAATTCTTTTGCTAACTTCTTCTTGCGCGAAAAGTATGTCACAACAACAATCAAAGCAAGAGTGCAAATGCTTGCTATCGTTATGGCTACTGCAAGACCAAAATGTGCTGGTCTATATTCGAGAATAATCTCATGCGTACCACTTGTTAATTCAAGTGCAGAGAACGCGTCATGAATGGAAATTAGCTCAGTCTCCTTGCCATCTACTAGCGCAGTAAAGCCCTCCGAATACGGAATCGAGAGGAACAAGAGAGAATCTTCGTCACAAGTAATTGTTCCTTCTAATGTATCCGAATCATAATTTGTCACTGTTAATTGATGCGAGGAAAGCTCGTTTACCATAGTGTCGTAAACTTCTCGGTCTAACTGGTAGGAATATACACGAACATTGTTATTGAGCGTCGCATAGTACGTAAACTTCGCTTCTATCGGCTGACCATTATATACACCTAGAGATACGATTTGGTTAGAACGTAGCGGAGCTGTTCTAGCAACGATTCCGTTCTCGGATATTTCTACATTGCCCGACGTATTCGCTCCAACAAATACATAGAGGTCTGCTCCAATCTGCGCATCGTCAATTGTTATTGTAAACTCGACGCTATTGCTATTATTTACTGGAGAGACATTAAAGCTGTTACTCGTCGAAGCTGAAATGCTAGCATTTGTAGTAGCTTCATAAGACATATTAACTGGCACATAGACATCACCGTTTATTCCCATAGAACGAACCCAATTATTTGTGTCTACAAAACAATTGTCGTCCGCTTCTTCTGGATTGAAATCCAAAATAGCACGGTCTACAACGTAGCCTACCGATAGAGCGTCTTCGTTATCGCATATTGCAACTACTCCCTCGCGCATAGTTTCTTCGAATAGAAATGGGTACTGATGCACCTGATTAATCTGCGCGATGCTTCGTGTGCCAAGCAAGGTCATAGTAACTCTGGTGTATCCCGCACTACGAACTGCGTTAATTCCGTTATTGTGGAAGCCGAAGTTGCGCATGTATTTTACAAAACTCTCACGTGCCGTAGAAGAGAAAATCGAGATCCCATTCACATTGTAAAGCGACTGTATACAGCAAATATTATTCGGAAGAATCTCCATCCTCTCGAAAAGAGCATGGCCCTCAGAATTGCGCAGTTGTTCGTCGAAAAGCTGTACCTCCTCATAGCCAGTTACATAAGTGTCGTAATTTGGATATCCCTCATTATCACGGACGAAAGCCATTGTCACAACACAAGAAACAAATGTCTCGAGCATCATGACACCTGCAAGTATTTCCTTGTAGTAATACTTATGTGGATTCTTATATGCGTGAATCACCTTGAGAGTAATACAAGCGATAAGAAGGAAAATGAAGGACAGCCACACCTGAATATAAGATTCGTTGCCTGTGCCAAGCTTTTCGTAAAGGACGAGGAAGGCTGCGGCGCAAGTAAATACAAGCACTAGCGTTTCCGACTTAAAGCTTCTTAGGTTGCGGATTGCCTTCATTGCGATTACTACGACAAGGAAGCTCATTAGGAAGGATTCGCGGTATGGAATCTGATTTGGGAAGTGGAAGCCATGCCAAATAAAGTTAAGCATGCGGTTCGTAAAGCTTAAGTACATCACTAGAAGCAAGATGCCGTAGCCTACCTTATGTCTTAGCTTGATTCCACTCTTGTTGCTCGCGAAGAAGAAAAGCACAACGAGCAAAATTGGCATAATGCCTGTATAAACATTTGCCATACCGTCGCGGATATTTGGGTTCGCGGCTACCATGAAGCGTCCGAGGAAATCGAACAAATTGCCAGTAAGCTCGTACTCGAACGGAAATTCTGCTCCAACGGCAGAAGTATTTTGCAAAATCAAATAGGTTGGCACAGAAATTACAGCAGAAAGTCCTCCTGCAAGAAGGCTGCCAGCGATGAATTTAAGTGCCGCCTTACAAAAGCCGACAGCTGACAAAACCGGAGCCGCAAGCTCTGTTTCCGGGTCTTCTCCCGATACCACAATCTCTGCTACCTCAGCCTTGCTAGTACAAGTCATGATGTAATAGATTGGCGCGAACAAAACTAGGAACAAGCACACGAAGTAGCCTGTGTAATAGTTAGAAAGAATGCATACCCCTAGGCTTATTACATATAGTGCATAGTCATTCTCGAAAAGCATCTTCCTTAATCCAAGGATTATGAGTGGAAGAAGCACTAGTGCATCACACCACATGATGTTCCAATAGTCTGTACAAAACCATCCGCAAAGTGCGTATGCGCAAGAAAATGCAACTGTTACGATGTCCTTATGCCCTTGATCTTCTCCGCACAAGAACATACTCATGAACATGGATGCTAGTCCAGCACGAAGCATCGTTGCTAGCGCGATAAAGATTGGCATTGTCTTCGCATCAAAGAACAATGCAAAAATATTAAGTGGGCTAGAACAATAGTTAGCAAAAGCTGCATAATATTCCATTCCAAGACCAGAATTCCAAGAATAAAACAGCGATTCACCAGATAAAACCTTGTTTCTAAATTCAACTAAGAAAGGAACATATTGGTGATAGCAGTCTACAGACATGATTGTCTGATTACCTGCAAATGGGTAAACTTCTTGAATGATGAAGGATGCAAGTATTGCAAATACTGGCATTAGAAAAGCTATTAAATTAAGCGACAAGCGTCTGTTGCTTCTCCTTCGTCTATTTATAATCTCTCTGTATGCAGGTGATACTGCTGGCGATACTAAACTCATAGTTATTCCTTCTTTGCTTATATCCTATACCGAATTAATATCTTATCAAAAAAACGTATTGATTTGTATATTATAAACCCGCTTGCATTAAAACTTCATTACAAATACCGCACAAGTGCTTCACTATTATTGTATATAATAGATATAATAAGTAGGGCAATTCTGTCGTATATGCCACAAAACTTATGTAAAGACTATATAAGGTCAAAGAATATGCAAGGAGTAGCAGCAGTATGGCTATGGGAAATGAGAATATAAAGCGTCTTCGCTTGAAGATAATCATGAATCCTTCATCGGGAAGAGAGCTTGCGCGTACAAATGTTGAGGATATGCTCGCATATCTGTCAGGACAAGGTGCGCTAGAAAGAGCTGATATCTGCTACACTTCTGGGCCTTTTGATGCGACAAGATTTGCAGAGAACATGAAGGCCGATGAGTATGACTATGTTGTATGTGTTGGCGGAGATGGAACAGTAAATGAAGTGATTACTGGTATCATGAATGCTTCACATAATATTCCTTTGGCAATTTACACCTGTGGTACAGTAAATGATTTTGCGACAAGCCTCGGAATGCCTTCTGAACCTTCAGACTTTGCGAGAATGCTCATGAATCCGAAGCTAATTAAGACTGACTGCGGCAAGGTAAACGATAGATATTTCTTAAATGTTCTTGCGGCGGGCCTGCTTACAGATGTGGCATACAAGGTTCCATCAGAGCTTAAGACGGCGCTTGGACAGGTTGCATACTGGATTGAAGGATTGAAGGACCTTCAGGACATAAATAATACGATTCCGCTACGAATCGAGAGTAACGGAGAGGTTCATGATATTGATGCAGTGTTCTTCTTCATCTCGAACTCACAAAGTGTTGGCGGTTTTAAGAAGTTAATGATTCAAGCGCAGATGAACGATGGACTTCTAGATGTTCTCGTTCTTTCTAAGGTTAAGTATTCAGATGTGATTCCTTTGCTTGGTAAACTAGCACTAGGAGAGCATCTTGAAAGTGATCAGGTATTATATTTCCAAACAAACGAGTTAGCGATTACTACAAGTTCAAAAACTCCTGTTACTTTGGATCTTGACGGAGAAATGGGACCAAATTTACCAGCGAATATAAGCTGTATCAAGGATGCATTAACATTAGTAATTCCGAATGAGGAGGAAGATTTATGATTTTCGGGAAGGGAAAGAAAAAGGATACTTCAAAGAAGCCTGCAAAGACACGTGAGGTTTCTATCGAACTAGATAATGTGATAGCAGATATTCCGTCTGAAGCAAATGACGAGGCTGTTACGGGAGAAGCTTTGCCAGAACCTTCAGAAAATAGCGATATGATTCCAAGCGAAGTCAATCTAAGTGAGCCTATTACGAACGAGGCTCCAATAGAAGAGACTTCAACAAATGAAGTTTCTCTAACTGCGATAGAAACTGAGGCTATTGAAGCAGAAGGCACAGTAAGTGAATCTATGCCTAGTGAAACCTTACCTGTAGAAAACAAGGCTAATTTGAAGAAGGACAAAAAGACCAAAAAAGACAAGAACTCCAAGAACGAGATTAAAGAAATCGACTTCGAGGAATATGATGTGGACTACGACGAACTAAGTCAAGGCGCTGTAGCAACTGGAAATCTTGAAGATTCGGATGTTACTGATAAAGCCCCATCTGATAACGAATTTGTAGTAAACAGTAATCCAGTTGTACTTAATATGGGTTCTAGCAAGGACGCGCCAAAGACTACTGTAGTAGAGCGCAAGAAGAGAGCTCGCAAGGCAACCTTACATATTCTAGTCGCTCTTCTTATCATCTTGGCGGTTGTAGGCATCATCATCGTAAGTGAGACGGGGGTTCGTAACAAGATTCAAAGTCCTCTATCGATAAATGGCAAGGCTGTTGATTCTGGTTCATTCAGCTTCATGTATCACTACCTACTCATGCAAAACGGTGTCGATGTTTTTGCACCAGATGCGCAAGCGATTCTTGATGGCCCTTCTGAGAATCCGGATTTTGCTACAACTCGTGATTATTTCTTGGACTTGACTGCGCAGGAGATGCAGATTATCGAGCTTTTGTACGACGATGCAACTTCGCACGGCTACCATATTGGCGCAGAGCACTACTCGATGGCGCGTGCATATATCGACTGGCTCAACACGAAGGCTAGTGAGATTGGTGTACCGCTCAACACTTACATCATGGGTGTTTTTGGCGATCAGGTTACTGAGCAAATTATTCTCGACACGCTCGCGAAGAAATATTTCACAGAAGACTACGCCGATAACGAAAAGCTTGAAGAGCTCCAAGCAACGGAGCAGCAGGCTCTCGAGGCATATGAAGCAAATCCAAACATCTACGACCTCGTGTCTTATAAGATTTTAAGAATCCGTTATGAACAAAGAGACGACGCCTTCATCTCAACAGCGCACATGCGTGCAAACGAGATTATTGAAGAGATGGGACATGACCCTTCTATGTTCGAATTAGTTGCTTCTGAGTATTTCACTGGCGACGACCAAACAAGACTTCTTACACCAGACTCTACACTAGTAGCAGATGCACGTTATAGCGACTTCGAGCATACTGAGTTTAGAGACTGGCTTTTCGAGGAAGGCAGAGTGTCTGGAGATACAATGATTTTTGAGGACGAGGACGGCTTCCCTATCATCTTATGCTTCGTATCAAGACAGCAGCAGCTAACACCGCTACGAAATGTGCGAATCGCGTCCATCAACATCGACACCGACGGAAGTGGCTACGGACTGCCTGTTTCCGAAGCGCAGGCACTAGCACAGGAAATCTACGACTATGTTGACAGCGAGACTTCCATGCTAGAGGTAGAGAATTTGTATACAGACTACATTTTGGCAGGAAGCTTGTCCGTGACACAAAGCGCAAACACATATCCGGACGAATTTGCTGGAGAGCTTAATAGCTGGATTTTTGACCCGGTAAGAAACAGCGGAGATACAGCCTTCCTAGAGACAGAGGACTGCTTCTACGTAGTATATTTTGTCGAGGAATCGGATAAACCGGAGTGGTATGACCGCGTTAATAGCTTCATTCGAATGAACAACTATCAGGCATTTATGAACGAGATGCTTACTGAATATACCTACGAATTTAATGTAGCAGGACTAGAAGACATACAGGATGTTCCATAAACTATGACGACTACTAGCAAAAAGAAAGCACATAGGTCTTTGAGTAAAGGGACAAATTCCCTTAGCTCAATAAACATTGCTAAAATAGTTAGCATTCTAATTTGTGTCGCCTTCATTATTGCTATTAGGCTATGGCGACTAACGGATTTGCACGCACCATATGTTTACGACGACGAGATGGGATATCTTACTCACGCCGCGAACCTCGCTGGCAAATCTTGGCTACAAACAACTGATACATGGTACTCTTTTGGCTACAGCATATTATTAGCACCACTATTTCTTGTATTTGATAGCATCACAGAAATCTTCCGCGCGATTATCGTGCTTAATGCGCTCTGCGGTGTTTTGCAATTTGCTATCTCTGTCAAAATCCTCGAAGCGATAAACGACGAATTTCGTAGCAAGCACTGGTTTACTGCACATATCATCTCGTTAGTTAGTGCAAACACATCCGTCGCACTATTTCAAAGCCAAATGGGCTGGTGCGAGACGGTTTTGTATACGTTCACACTGCTATTTTTCTTCGCGCTTATCAAGTTTGTTAGAATTCCAAGCATAAAAAACTCAGTTATCACTTGCGGATTACTCGTGTATATCTACGCAATCCACAATCGCTCTATTGTGTTTTTTGTCGCCTTCGCGATTACTATCCTCTTGATGGTTCTACTCCGCCAAATCTTCTGGAAAAGCCTCTTAACTAGCGCCCTCGTGGTCGCCCTCCTTCTATCTGGCTACAACCTTCTCGAAAAGCATCTTCGCGCCAAAATCTTCACAGATATGCAGGTCGCAATTTATGAGATTGATGGTAGTGAATCCACAGGAGAAGTGGTTACAGAGATTCCGGCACTCGAATATGAAGAACTAGTAAGTAGTAGAATAGAAGAAATTCTCACATCTACTGATATGGCAGCATCAGCTTCTCTTACTAATTACGAAGAGGATGAGGTCACAAGTAGTGAAGATAACGATGACGATATCGAGAACTTCATCGAGGATTCTGCAAGAGAAGCAATTGAGAATAATAACCCAGACCGTAAATCAGGTGTTCATACAGCGCCAAGTTTTGACGAGATGGACACGATGGTATCAAAGCTTATACGAGTACTCACAAATATTCGTCCTTTTGGAAAATTCATGATGAGCACACTTAACAAGGCATGGGCATTCTTCTCTGAGACATTCCTCATAAGCCTTCTCGGAGTATTCTTCCTGATAAAGAAAGTAACTGTCGGCATCTTCAACCGAAAGAATTCAAAGGCCACTGACACATATAATTGGCACTTCTATCTATTCTGCCTACTTACAATAATTGGTACACTGCTCGTTACTGGTCTACGCATGATGCCAGGCATTTATCGAGACCCATCAGAGATTGACCAGACCGTGCTACAAAGAATTGACCCATATTTCTATTGCCGCTATAGTGACGCACTATGTGGAATATTCGTGCTTTTCGGAATGGTCGAGATTATTAACCTAATTTCCTACGTTCGCGAAAAGGGACTAAAGTCCTTCCTCTATCTCGAATTCCTTGTCGGCGGTGCCCTATACGCATTCTGCGGACTTGTTCTCGACTATCAGCTTGCTGTCTACAATATGGACACTAGCTTTGTCGTAATGCCAAATGTGCCAGGACTACAATTCTTCGAACGCTTCAGTGTCTCAAGAATTAGCTCATGTAACCTGGTTTGCTGGGCAATTCTATTTGCCGTGATTCTTGCTTCTGGACTAATTAGCCGCCACGCGAAGTCTTCTAGACTTGCGTCATCTGTGGTTACTTGTGTTGTCGGAATCTGCGTTCTTCTTGCTTCAATCTTTGTTGCAAACAACGCAATTACTCGCGACATAATACCAAACCAAAATGAAAACTTGAAATATCTAGAAATCCACGACCTCGTCGAAAAAATCACATCTAACGAGGCTCTTGCTTCTAACACTACCGTTCATCTGGATTTGACAGGAGACTACTACGCACGCCAGAGAATTCGCGTCGGAATACTCGACCTTGATACAACATATTATCCAAGTTCTTCAGAAAACATCCTATTCATTACAAATGACCCTGAGGATATGCTCTATTCGGATGCCCAAGTCGTTGATGTATATTGCGGAAATCCAAGTATCTCTGTTTATGCAGTCGGCACGGATTTGAATGAATTTCTTAGCAGATAAGATGCTTTCTACAAACAAATAGGAGCCCGAAGGCTCCTATAAAATAATATCTAATATATATTCCAACAATAAAATATTACTGCTGCTTCTCTTTCTTGAGCGCTGCTAGTGCCTTCGCGCGAAGATCGGAATTAAGAATCTTCTTGCGCAGACGAATATTCTTTGGTGTTACTTCGCAAAGCTCATCGTCACCAACAAATTCGAGACATTGCTCAAGGCTATAGTTAAGTGGTGGTGTTAGGCGCATTGCGTCGTCAGAACCAGCTGCACGCATGTTTGTAACGTGCTTCTTCTTACATACATTTACTGTAATATCTTCTGGCTTTGGATTTACACCAACAATCATTCCCTCATAAACTGGAGTACCTGCACCAATGAAGAGTGCGCCTCTATCTTGGGCATTGTATAGACCATATGTCATTGCGTCACCACTTTCGAAAGCGATAAGTACGCCATGGCTTCTTGTGTCGATGTCTCCAGCATATGGCTCAAAGCCACAGATGATAGAGTTCATGATGCCGTTGCCCTTTGTGTCTGTGAGGAATTCAGTACGATATCCGATAAGTCCACGGGATGGAATACGGAATTCGAGACGAGCGTAGCCCTTTTCGGGAGGGAGCATGTTGAGAAGTTCTGCCTTACGGCGTCCGAGCTTCTCCATTACTGGACCAACGAAGTCCTCTGGCACGTCAATTACTAGTTCTTCGACTGGCTCGCAAACGACTCCGTCGATTTCCTTCAAGATTACCTTCGGACGAGATACCTGGAACTCGTAGCCCTCTCTTCGCATTGTCTCGATGAGGATAGAGAGGTGGAGCTCACCACGTCCCTTTACTATGAAGGCTTCTGTTGTGTCTGTTTCTTCGAGACGCATGGATACGTTTGTCTCGATTTCCTTATATAGTCTATCGCGAAGGTGTCTTGATGTTACGAACTTTCCTTCCTTTCCAGCAAATGGGCTGTCGTTTACAGAGAATGTCATCGCAATTGTTGGCTCATCGATGCTTACAAATGGAAGTGGTTCTGGATTAGAAGCATCGCAGATTGTATCTCCGATATTGATGTCAGAAATTCCTGCAACGCATACGATTTCTCCTACGGAAGCGCTTTGTACCTCCTGCTTACCAAGTCCCTGGAATGTGAGAAGCTTTACGATGCGCGCATTTCTCTTACCATCCTCGCCATATACGCATACTACTACGTTCTGGTTCTGGTTGATTGTGCCTCTCTCTACTCTACCAACTGCGATTCTTCCGATATATGGGTCAGAATCGATATTGGATACGAGAAGCTGCAATGGTGCATCTGTGTCACCTTCTGGACATGGTGTATGTTCAATTACTGTGTCGAGAAGCGGACAGAAATCAAGTTCCTTACCGTCCTCGTACTCTGTTAGGTCAAGCGTTGCAATTCCTGCTTTACCAGATGTATATACGATTGGGAATTCGAGCTGATCGTCGTCAGCGCCAAGCTCGATAAATAAGTCGAGAACCATGTCTACTACCTGTACTGGACGTCCATCTGGTCTATCAATCTTGTTGATACATACGATTGGCTTAAGTCCCATCTCTAGCGCCTTACGTAGAACGAATCTCGTCTGTGGCATTGGTCCATCGTAGGAATCTACTACTAGGAGAACTGCGTCTACCATCTTGAGCACGCGCTCTACCTCTCCACCGAAGTCTGCGTGGCCTGGAGTGTCTACTACGTTGATTCTATAACCCTTATATGAGATTGCTGTGTTCTTGGCAAGAATAGTAATTCCACGCTCGCGCTCTAGGTCATTGCTATCCATTACCTGCTCTACAATTTGCTCATTCTCTCTATAGATACCAGCCTGCTTAAGCATAGAGTCTACGATAGTAGTCTTGCCGTGGTCTACGTGAGCAATAATTGCTATGTTACGCATGTTCTCAATCTTGGTCATAATGTACCTCACATCCTTATCTTCTTAGCCTTCCCTAATCGAAAAGCAATACTTCAAAACTTCTTACAAAAAATAATGCCGTATTATTGTCGCTCAAAATACCTTCGATAACTATATAAACTCGCTCGACAATTTGTACAAAATTTACTCTTCATCAGAGCGATTCTTATTACGTAGGAAGAAGCGAATCGGTGTTCCCTCGAAGCCAAAATTCTTACGAATCTGATTCTCTAGGTATCTCTCGTAGGAGAAATGCGATAGCTCCTTGTCGTTTACGAATAGTGCGAAGGTTGGTGGATTAGTCGCAACCTGTGTGCCGTAGTAGATTTTCAAATGGCGTCCCTTGTCCTGTGGAGTAGGAACCATTGCCACGGCTTCGTTAAGCATGTCGTTAAATACTCCCGTCTTAAGACGACGGCCTGCTTGCTCGTGTACCTCCGTGATGGTCTTAAAGAGCTTATCTACTCTTTGTCCCGTCTTCGCAGAAATGAAGATAATTGGAGCATAGTCCATAAAGGAGAAGCGGTCCTTCATTATTCTCGTCATCGCCTCGAGCGTACCTGTTTCCTTGTCGATTAGGTCCCACTTGTTGATTGCGAAGATACAAGCTTTGCCTGCGTTATGTGCAATTCCTGCAACCTTTGTGTCCTGTTCCGTGACTCCAACTGTGGCATCGATTAGGATTACGCAGACGCTTGCCTTTTCGATAGAGGACAGGGCTCTAACCATTGAGTATTTCTCGATGGCGTCCTCGATTTTGCCCTTTTTGCGCATGCCGGCGGTGTCTACGATTGTGAACTTGCCATACTCATTCTCAACATAGGAGTCGATGGAGTCGCGAGTTGTGCCCGGCACGTCGGATACGATGGAGCGATTCTCGCCAGTCATCTTGTTCGTGAGCGAGGACTTGCCCGCATTTGGCTTACCGATGAGTGCTACCTTGATTGTCTCGCTGTCGTTATCCTCCTCGTCCTCTGCTGGGAAGTTCTCGAAAATCGCGTCGAGCAAATCACCTATTCCGAGTCTATGTGAAGCCGAGATTGGAATTACGTCACCGAGAGCTAAGTTATAGAACTCATATATCTCTGGAGGCGGATTACCAACATGGTCTACCTTGTTTACTGCAACGACTACTGGGCGATGCGCCTTGCGAAGCATTACTGCAATTTCCTCGTCAGCAGCAGTTAGGCCTGACTTGATGTCGCACATGAACAAAATTACATCCGCTGTCTCGATGGCAATCTCTGCCTGAAGTCTCATGCCCTGCAAAATCTGGTCGCCGTTCTCTGGCTCGATTCCGCCTGTATCAATCATGACAAATTCACGCTCACGCCAAGTCGCGTTCGCATAGATTCTGTCACGCGTAACGCCTGGTGTGTCATGTACAATGGAGATTCTCTCTCCATACAACGTATTAAAAAGCGAAGACTTTCCAACATTAGGTCTTCCTACTATCGCTACTACTGGTTTACTCATTCTTTTGCCACCTCTTACATATCTACAATATCATCGACTTATTACCTACTTAATGTCTACTGAATATCTACTTTCTTCTTGGTCCTTTGCCAAGACCAGTTTTCTTTATGTATCGTCTGTCTAGCTTTGTGAACAAATCCTCCACAGATTTTCTTACAAGGACCTCTACATTAAGGCTATTTCCAAAGTCCATCAAGGTCATGTCGTCTAAGAAAATATCCTCATCAGCCTTAAGAGAATTACTCGATATCAAAATCAAATCAGGTCTATCACCCGTCTTCTCTATCCTCTCCGAAACACACGCCAAAATATCGCCACCCGTGAGAAGTCCTGTTACAGTAATACTCTCGCCGAAGAAATTATTCTTCACAGCAATCGCCTCATAATCGATACTATATATCTCATCAAGCTTAGCCTTGTACTCCTGATGGAAGCGTTGCGCATCAGTTCCAGTAATCTCCCACACAAGCTGACGCTGCTGTCCTTCCTTAATTTCCTTAGAACCGAAGAATGCAAATCTGGATTTTGCTACTGCGCCACCTTTGGCACTTCTTCGCTCGATTTCTCTATCCATCGTCGCCTTAAAGTCTGCGATGATGCCGACGCCATTTTCGAGCTGGGGGTAGTCCTCGTATGCCTCATCCTCTGGGAGCTCTCTATTCGCGCGCAAGTAGAACTCGTCTGCTGCATAAAGTAATCTTGTGCCTCTTTCTTCCTCGAAAAGCTTCTGGTACTTCTCAACAATCTCTAGTACCTTCGCTGCACTTTGCTCATCGTATGCTTTAAGCTTAGGAAGGTTATTCTCGTCTCTAAATTTTGTTAATCCTACAGGAACTACTGCAATCGACTTAACGTTGTCGCCTAGTGTCGCCAAATCCTCAATAGAAGAAATCAGTTCTTCTCCGTCATTAATCCCTGGACAAAGAACAAATTGACAATTTATCTCGAGACCCGCCTCCTTGATTCTTAGAAGTCTGTCCATAATGTTTCCAGCAAATCTGTTATTTAACATCTCGCATCTAAGACTCGGATTTGTGGTGTGTACGGATACATTTATCGGAGATAGTCTATAAGAAAGCATTCTCTCGAATTCGTCATCATTTAGGTTAGTAAGAGTAACATAGTTTCCTGTAAGAAAACTCATTCTAGCGTCATCATCTCTGAAATATAAGGTCTCGCGCATATTCGCTGGAAGCTGACGAATAAAACAGAAAACACAATTATTGTGGCAGCTAGAGCACTTGTCCATCAGCGGCTCTTCAAAAATAAGGCCCATGTTCTCATCATCGTCCTTCTCTACCTCGACTTCTTGCTCAACACCTTCGTCAGCTACATAGAAGCGGAGCTTAAGCTCATTATCCATAATTCTCATGCGATAATCAAAGACGTCACGGATTAGCTCGCCATTAATTGCAATCAAAACATCACCAGGCTTCACGCCTAGCTCCTCTGCAATGCTGCCCTGCTCGACACCAGCAACCTTGTTATAAATCATGTAATCCTTGATACTCAAGCAAATCTCCTATAAAGCAACGCTTGGCACGACACATGCCCCACGCCTACCCTAATAACTTCAATAAATATTTCTAGTAAAAAAGCAGTGCCGATTTATAAAATCTACACTGCCTTCTAAGTAGCTTTGTCAATCTATTTGATTACGCTTCCTCACCCATTGCTACGATCTCTTTGCCGTCGAGGTATCCGCAACTCTTGCAAACCTTACGACGAAGCATCTTAGCATGACACTGTGGGCACTCTACGAATCCAGGCACGCTGAGCTTCCATGCACTTCTGTGACGAGAAGTTCTTGCCTTTGACCACTTACGCTTAGGATGTGCCATATTGTTTCCACCTCCGTTTTCTTCAAGACCTACAATGGTAGGTTCATTTATATTCTTCGCGCTTCTTCTAGAGAAATTTGCCTCTCTCGAAAAGCGTTCTTGTCGCATATCGCTTGAAGATATTACACCAAGACATGATATTTTGCAAGTATTATTTTGATAAATATCTTGCTTTTCGAATAAAAGGCTAAGAATACTCTTAGAAGTTCGTATTCTATACCATAATCAAGAAATTATCCATACCTTTCTGACATTACCGTGCTAGCCCTATCCTGAATATATTCCGCTACCTCTAAAGCCGTTCTATCTCCATAGAAATAGGCATTGGCTTCCTCGAGGACGATGGTTGTTACTTCATCATTTACAATGCGAATGGAATTTATCGAATTGACAATATCATAATATAAATCTCTACAAGTATCATATCTAGGATCATCCATATACTCCGATGTTTGTGTATTCCAGCATTCGTCTAATTCACTTGATAACACCGGAAAAGACACACGGGAAAACACTTCTTGCATATCAGAATCAAAACCTCTTCTAATGAATTCCCAAGCTTCATCAGGACAATTACAATCAGTCGTAATTGCAAATGTATAGTTTGGTCTTGCACCAATAATAGACTCATCACTTGTTGGAATACCAATATGTGTAATATTTTCCCACGCCAAATATGGTTTATCATAAAACAAGCCTATCCCCGAAATCATTAGGTCAAATGATGCAAAAGAATTATTACCTGGGGCAACGCCGATCCACTCTGAATAGTGATTATAATTTATCCATTCCAACATATTTATAAACTCTGGTGAGTTGAAGCGTACCTCTCCTGTGTCAATGTTGAAAAATTCGTTTATTCTATATTCAAATATGTACTCTAGAAAAGCTGTTTTTTCTTCAAAGCCAGACCATGACATTCCATCATATCCGCTTTGAGAAGCAATTTCATTGTAACTTGAATAATCTATATTATCCAGATTCTCTACATCGTTCTCAGAACCATCGATTAATACAGTGTCAATGTAGTAATTTGTAAAAATACTATAGATTTCATCACCTGCTACTTCATAAAACCATGGCACCAGGCTATTTGACAAATCTTCCTCGACATAATCTGTTAAATCTATCAGATATTCTGAAGATATTAATTCTCCAAAACTAATTTCACCAGTAGAAACGATGATATCTGGTCCTTCACCGCTTATGTGGGACAATGCAACGCTATCGAGCAATTCCTGTTGTAATAGTGGCAATGCTTCGTAATACTCTTCTGAATAATCCAAATACCCAGAACCATAATCAATCGTCTCGATATAGTATTCGTCGTTATTGATATTAAAGTCTTTTATCAGATATGTAAAAATCGGATCAGAATCAATCCCTACTCCCGCTAAAGTAATAATTTCTCTATTTGCATATGGATCCACTTCTGTAGGAGTTGCTACACATAATAATCTTCCGCTCATTATAGCATCATCCCCATAGAAAATAATTTGACCATTATCGTTTACCACAAATTTAGTAGGGATACATAAACACGGCTCATCAAGAAAGTTTATAACCTCATATTCCGAACCATCCGTAATCCCGTAGAATAATATTCTGTTAGATTCCATAGCGTCTTTATACAGAATGCCATCGCATTCTTCTATATAGAAAATACACCTAACATCAACCATATTATCTGGAAGCAAAATATCGTTGGCTTCGTTTCTCTCAAGATGATCACTAAGAGTACGAAGTACTACTCTAAACCCACTTGTATCCTCATCAAACATACTATCTACAATATGTAATTCTCCATTTCGAGAGAAAACGGCTTCTGGACATATTCCTGACCATATTGCTTCAGAAATCAGATTTCCCTCTAAATCCAATTCAAATATATGTTCGGTAAAAAATTCATCACTTGTCCAAACATAAATTCTTTCAGTATCATAATGGACAATACTCAAATGATTCCCAGACTCAATAGATAACTTAGTGTTTGATAATAGATTTCCTGTCGAATCAAACTTAAGATCGTAGAAATTCTCCGTTCTAGTCTCATTATTACCATTACAAACGATAACATGTATATTGTCTTCTCTATCAACTTGAATTAAAGGATATTTGTATGAATATCCTTGAACTTCATCTAAATCAACAGAAGCTACTACATTACCTTCAAAATCAAAGATTCGTAGCAACTTCCTCATTACACACACATTGCCATTCTCGTCAACAGGCATTAATCCAACCGTAGATGTTTCATAGAATGTTTCTTCGTCAAAAATCTCTTCGGCCTGTCTAATTTCAGCATTAGTTCCAAATATAACACTCGCATAATAATCCGAACCAAAAACTGAATACCTATAATACGTTTCATCACAACCTTCAATTTCTAAATCTAGTTCATAACTCTCATATGTGTAGAATTCTGATGCATTGAAACCGTCCACACTAGGCATTGGTAATAGCGTTGTAGAAAAAGCTTCGGTCATAATAGCAGTAGTATCTGTATTGGAAATATCCGCTTCGTCTAACTTCTTGCATGATAGCTGAAGGCATACAAGAGAGAAAATAAGTGGTAATGCCATGATTTTTATCAGTTTCTTCGACATATATTTACCAACATTAACAATTGCACAAGCGTCTCTAATTATCTTTATAAGTAATTTTATGTGATACCGTTTGATATTGCAAGTATGTATAAAAGTTTGCAAAATCCAGCTCGAAGCACCTCTAAGTAGCAAGAAAAAAGTATTCCCAAAACAGCAAAAAGCTCATTTAGGATTCCTACTACTATCTACACATATCAAATCAAATAAATGTATATTTGACGCAAGCCTTTTCGCTGGTGCCGCCTAAGATGTATTCAATTCTAAGTTCACGAGAAAGAGCTGATGGTAGGTTGAGCACCTCGGTGATTGTTTCGAAATCGAACTCGCCATAGACGGTCTTGATTTTGCCCTTCTTTACAGCACCTACGCAGAAAGAATACTCGCCTTGAATGTTTTTGCTAGTTCTCTTGTTCATGAGCGTCTTGGTTTCTGCGTTATATTCAACGACGTAGTTCGTATTCTCGCCGTCTTCCTTAATATCGTATTCAAATCTGAAATTATCGCCGTCTTGTGTATAGCGCGTTTCGATTTCTGTATCGTCTACCATGTCCGAACAGAAAATCATCTTTTGAATTCTTGTTTCCTTACTCATATTTATCCTCCAGATTAGATTAATTCGTCTACATGACGAGTGCCTGATGGCCTGCCACCGCCGAGGAAAGGCGACGCAATATCCTCGAAGCTTAATGGATTGTCACTTGTAAAAAAGCTCTGTGTCGGCTTATGTCCAGAACTAGAATCCTCCGCTTCCATGTCGTGAAGTGAGAGAATTGAGCTTACCTTTGCTGCAACGCTTTTGCCCGCGTTAATCAAGGTTACGCCCTCTCCCATTTCTTCTTGAATGACTTTGGTTAGAAGTGGATAGTGAGTGCAACCTAGTACGAGAGTGTCTACACCTGCCTCCTTAAGCTCACTTAGATATTCCTTGGCTGCAAGTCTTGCAATATCGTTATCCCAGAAGCCTTCTTCTGCAAGCGACACAAATAGCGGACAAGCCTTGCTATGAATCTTAGGCTCTCTAATACCAAGTGCTGCTGCTTCCTTAATTACCGCCTGACGATATACGTCGCTTGCGATTGTCGCCTTGGTCGCGATAATTCCGATCTTGCCATTTCGTGTAGCCTTGGCTGCCTCTCTTGCACCAGGAGTAATTACTTCTACAACAGGAATGTCACAATTTGCTAAGACCTCCTTATATGCGTGTGCACTTGCCGTATTACACGCAATCACAATGAGCTTAACGTCCTGCGACAACAAAAATCTAGTATCCTCAAGCGAATACTTTACGATCGTGTCATGTGATTTTGTTCCATATGGCGCTCTACCGTTGTCACCAAAATACACCGTGCTCTCATTAGGAAGCTGATTCCATATCTCTCTAAGCACAGTAAGTCCTCCGATACCAGAATCGAAAACACCTATCGCCCTATTGTCACTCATCTTTTGCTTCCTCCTCGTCTGCCTTGGCTCCTTGCTCCCTCTCGCATAGCACCGCTTCCTGGGCGTCTTACAGAACTCTTGCTAAAAGCCTTCGCGAATTGATTCATATCGATTTCATATCGTGGCTCAATCTCGAAGCTTCTGCCCGACATTCTCTCATGCATATTGTCTCTTGGAATTTTCCTAAGAATAAGGCTAGTTGCCCAAAGCTGCTGATAACGGAGTTTCGAACCGTTCTCTTTACGGAAATGGAAATTCTGCTTATTACGACCATAGTTTCCATCACCAAGAATAGGATGTCCAAGATGTGCAAACTGTGCACGAATCTGATGCATGCGTCCCGTCACAAGCTCTACCTCAATCTCGGATACATCCATACCTTCTGGGCCAACACCATTCCACACGTTAAGCACACGATAGCGCGAAGTAATCGGAAGGTCCCCTGGCTTCTGAACGTCATGCACAAACACACCGTTTGTCCCCTTCTCTAGAAACGCACTAACTTCCTTCATAATCGCGTCGTCATCACAAATCACACTCTCGCCATAGCTTGGCACGCCAAGAACCAGGCAACGGTAGCGCTTAATAAGCAAATCATTCTTAAAAAGCTTAATTGCATCCTCAAGCGCATCCTTGTTCTTCGCCATCATCACAAGTCCGCCAGTATTCATATCAATTCTGTGACAAAGGTCAATCTCGCTTCGTCCCAAATCGCGTCTAACAATATCAATCAGGCTCTCGTCGCCAACGCCCTTGCCGCCATGCACCGCAAGCCCTTGTCTCTTATTAACAATTAGCAGGTCGTCCGTCTGCATAACCACCTTGTAGTCATCAGCATCCACGGTCTTCGCCTTGCCATCAGATTTTGCTTCCTTCTTATTAGATGCTTCGTCACCCTCGAAAAGCGCGTCAGGCAGCCACAACTGAATTTCCTGACCCTCGCTTACGATGATATCGCTGCTAGTACGCTTGCCATCTACACGAATATCGCGCGAACGCAGAGCCTTCTGCAAAACACTTGGCTTTAATGAAGGAAACTCCATCAAAGAAGCTCTCACGAGCTTACGACCAGACATATCTTTATTTACAATAAAACTTCTCATGAATGAGCACCGTTTATCCTTCTTTATTATTACTATCAAAAATGCAACGAAATAGTTACTTTATTGGTTTAACAAAGTATATTATAATCAAATTCATAACTATTTACGAGGTCTATAAAAATGAAATTGATAAAGAAACTAATTTGTACTATTTTGGTTATCACGCTTTTCGCGATGGTTGGAGGCTGCAAGGATGAAGCAGAATCTGGTCTCGACATCGAGGGAGGCGAGCTTCTAAGCGGACTACACCATGTAGAGATAGAAGTCGAGGGCTACGGAGTTATCGCAGTTGAGCTAGACGCAGACGCGGCGCCAATTACGGTTACAAACTTCATCTCGCTTGCAGAAAGCGGCTTCTATGACGGATTAACTTTCCACAGAATTATTCAGGGCTTCATGATTCAGGGCGGCCAGGCGACAGACGGAACTGTTGTTCCAAATATTACTGGAGAATTCTCTGCTAACGGAATCGAGAATCCGATTTTGCATGTAAGAGGAGTAATCTCAATGGCTCGTCGCGGTGACAGCATGGATAGCGCGAATTCACAGTTCTTCATCATGCATATGGACGCTCCACATCTGGATGGACAGTATGCGGCTTTTGGTCATGTAACAAGCGGAATGGAATATGTAGACGCAATTGCATACAACACACCTGTTACAGACAATAATGGTTCTGTGGCATTAGATAATCAGCCAGTAATCGCAGAAGTTAGAGTAATTGATTAATATAGAAGAATTACGGGGTTAACGTTGAATAGGCGTAAAGGCGTAAAGGAGGGCAGCAATGAACATCGATAGAGAATTACAAAAGCTCTTACAAGAGAACCGCGACGAAGAAATGCCAGACATCGCGAGTGCATATGAATCTTATAACAGAGAAATGAAGTTTTACGATGTTATCAGTTCAGGTGACACGGAGTACTTGGAGTTGATTTTTTCTGGTGCGACAAACAACGGAAAGAAGGCTCGCCACGGCACCTTAACTAGTGATGCAATTCGCAACAGACGCTACCATATCATCATCTGCGCTGCACTCGTAAGCCGTTTTTGCATCCAAGAAGGAATGGACGTTACAACTAGCTACACAATGAGTGACATCTACATTCAGCACCTCGACAATGCGAAAACTATCGACGAGCTCGACACACTCTATTATGCAATGTGTCGTGACTACTGTCGCAAAATGCGCGAGATGCAGAAGCAAAATATCGGTTCAAAGCACATCATTCTCGCAATAGACTACATTCGTGAGAATATTCAGCACAATCTAACAATAGACACAATCGCGAATGCGCTTAACCTTAATACAAGCTATTTGTCGAAGCTTTTCAAGCAGGAAATGAACATTTCCTTATCTCAATACATTCGTTCTGAGAAGATTAAGATTGCTTGCTCAATGCTTCGCCACACAGACGACTCCAGCCTAGATATCGCAAGCTATCTTGGTTTCTCGTCACAAAGCCACTTCATTCAGGTATTCAAGAAGCACAAGGGCATTACTCCAGAGGACTATCGTAAGAAGAATTTCCATGTGGGCCTTGGACCAAAGAGAAAGCGCAGAGGCAAGGCGAAGTAATTTATTCTATCGACTTTAGTGCCTCGGCCATGTGAATTCGATCAATTTTGCCGCGCATGAAGAAATCTACAACGAGTGAGAATAATAGAACCATTCCAAGCGCGAAGATGTAGCTTTGCGCAAAAATCTGTACGTCAAATGTAACCATATCCATCTCGATTTTGGCAATTACAAAGCGATGCAGAGCAAGGCCAAGCGGAATTCCGACAATAAAGCCCATGCATACGAGGATGATATTTTCGCGCATGACGTAAGAGGCTGTCTCGCGGCGGTTGAAGCCGAGCACCTTCAAGGTTGCTATCTCGCGCACACGTTCAGTGATGTTGATATTGTTAAGGTTAAACAGAACGATAAATGCGAGAAGTGCGGCGCATCCAATTACAAGATATACGACTAGGTTCAGCTGATTCATCGTCTCTTGGAAGCTTCTTCTTGACTCGGATGTTGCAGACCAGGATTTGAGTGAGCCGATTCGAGAAACTGTACTTGCGAAGTCATATGCACTCTCTTCACTAGAAGTCTGCACCAATACTGTCGTTGGCGTATATTCCTCGCCAAAAAGTCTTTCATATGTCGCGCTATTCATTACAGCATAGTGGAAAATATAGTTGTCGAAGATGTATCCAATCTCAACCTCTACGGACTTGCCCTGGTCACCGTAGCCGATAACGATTGTGTCGCCTACACTAAGGTCGTTCTTGTCAGCAAGCTTCTTGCTAATTCCAATTTGTCCGTCTCCTGGCCACTCGAATTCAGTGATGTCGCCAGAATCTCGCATATATGGATGGATGAACTGCAAAATATTCTCGTCGTTTGACACGATTAGCGATATATCTCGGATTATATCTTCGCCGTTATGTGTCACGTTCTCTTGCTGTGCATAAGCATATGTGATTGCTGTTCCTGTCTGTTCAGTGGCATCTTCTAAAGTCTGCTCTATCTCTTCCTTTGTCACGTCGTCATCGAAAACAAACTGTATATCATAAGTAAGAATCTTGTCGTACTGTGTGCCAACTACATCGCTAATGGAATCCTTGATTCCGAAAGCAGTCAAGACGAGAGCTGTGCAGCCTGCAATACCAATTAGCATCATGAACATGCGCTTTTTGAAGCGGAATACGTTACGTGCAGAAACCTTGTGAAGGAAGGATAGCTTCGTCCATAGGAAATTAATTCTCTCGAGAAGAATTCTCTTGCCAGCGATTGGAGCCTTCGGACGAACGAGCTCTGCTGGCATTTCTTTAAGAATTCCAAGACAAGAAAGAAGCGTAACGCCAAGTGCACAAATCAATGCTACGGAAGTAGATAGCACAAACACTTCTGGCATATCAAGAACTGTTACTGGCGCAAAGCCGTACATCATGCGGTACACGTCCCAAATTATTGTCGGGAAGATTTTAACTCCAACTACAAAGCCAATTATGCTTCCGGTTGCAGTCGCGATGCCTGCATAAAGAATGTATTTCATCACTATCGCGAAGCTAGTATATCCCATGGCACGCAATGTTCCGATTTGTGTTCTCTCGTCTGCAACCATTCGCTGCATTGTCGTAGAACATACAAGTGCTGCAATAGCGAAGAAAAACAGCGGGAATACAGCTGCAACGCCTGCTACGATTTGCGCGTCATTTTCGAGAGAGACATAGCCTACGTTGGTATCTCGTCCAAGCACGTAAAGCTCTGGCCTATCGATATTTTGCAAGGACCTAATTGCATAGTCGATTGTCTGGCTTGCTTGCGCCATCTCACTTGCGAATGTCGACTGACCCTCGACAAATTCTAATAAGCCGTCCCAGAACTCGGCGCGACCCTCGTCAAGTTCAGCCTCTGCCTCGTTAAGTTCAGCCTCTGCCTCAGCAATTTGAGATAGTCCATCTTCGTACTGCGCTCTACCCTCCGCCAAAGCTAATTCATTCGCTTCAAGCTCAGCATACATCTGCTCGAAAAGCGCCGCCGCATTTTCTATCTCCGCATATCCATCGTCTAGTCGCGCATAAGATTCCTCTAGCACCTGGCGATTAACTGGGATATTTGCAAGATTGTCGTTAATTTGCTGTAATGCTTGCTCGTTATAGTAAATCTCTGTTCGAAGTGTATTGATTTGTCCATCGAGCTCTATAAGCTGATCTAGCGGCGCACCATTTTCTTCCGCCTGTTGTCTAGCTGCTCTTAAATCTGAAAGCGCCTGCCTTTGTGCCTGCAAACCTTCGATAAGTGCCGCTTGTGATGCAAGTAGCTCTGCTTCTGCAGTAGCTAACTCATTAAGGTTATTATCAAGAATCTGCCTATTAGCTTCAATTTCCAAAATTGCAGTTTCTCGTTGCTCTACAAAGCTCGCGTATTCAGAATCAAGCTCGGCTCTACCAGCCTCTAGACGCGTTTCTGCTTCATCTAATTGCGCTCCTGCGTCAGCCAATTCATTACGAGCATCTGCTAATTCTTCATATCCGTCATCTATTTGCTCTTGTCCGTCTCTAATTTCTAACCTGGCATCTTCCAGTTCAGCCTGACCGTCAGATAGTTCCTGCGCTGCCTCGCTTCGTGCATCCTCCATCTCAATAAGCGCATCGTCTAATTCTTCTCTAGCGTCCAAAATCGTATCATCCAAGCGAAGCTCCAAAATCGGCAATATCTGCTCTTCATATGCATCCGCTTGCGATTCCATAAAAGCATCGTACTCGTCAGAATATATGTATTCCTCTCGCGCGCAACAAATATAAGCTTCAGTAAAATACTCGAAGTCGAGCGCATCCTCTAGCACATATGCGTAAAACCCTAGTGAACCGCCACCGACATCAGTTGTGCCTCTTTGGAAATTCATATAGTAAGGCGAATAAACCGTACCAACAACAGTAAACTCGCGGCAAGCAAAAACCTCTAGGTCCTGCTCACGATTGTCAGCGGAAATAACAAGTTTACTGCCAATTATCGACTCATCGAACATGTATCCGTCGACCACAACCTCGTTATCGTTTTGTGGCAAGCGTCCGAACTCAATCGAAAGCTCATTTACACCCTCCGTCATCGTATGAAATCTTGTTACATGAAGCGCTTCCTCTTGATGACCTTCCTGCCCCTGCTCGAAAAACGCAATCGCATCCGCACTTACAGCTCCTTCAGTAGCGACAACGCCCTCTAATCTCGATATTGCTTCGATATCCTCTTCTGTAAAACCGATAGTAGAAAGCAGTCTAAAGTCATATAATTTGTAGTCGCGTAAGAACTTATCTCCGGTCTCAAGGAAAGACGGAGTAGTAACAGCAAGACCTGAATAAAAACCCACACCAAGAGCGATTATCGCCATAATGGCGATAAACCTTGAGAAACTATCCTTGACGCTTCTAAAAAGTATCTTCAAATATGCTGTCATATACTACCTGTTATTTCTTTATTTATCTCATATATTTATTATCTACTACGAATAATTATCTTGTTACTATCTTCATTTACCATTCGATATCTTCTACTGGAATTGGCTTCTCGTTAAGCGTAACGGAAGAGACCTTACCGTTTTTAAGCTTAATCACACGGTCAGCCATCGCAGTCAAAGCTGAATTGTGAGTGATGATAACTACTGTCATCTTCTTCTCGCGACATAAGGTCTGAAGCAGTTTCAAAATTGCTTTACCAGTCTGATAATCAAGTGCACCTGTAGGCTCGTCGCATAGGAGCAGCTTCGGATTCTTGGCAATCGCTCTTGCAATTGCGACACGCTGCTGCTCTCCACCAGATAACTGTGCTGGGAAATTGTTGCGCCTGTCACCTAGACCAACTTGATTCATGAGCTCGTCAGGACTAATTGGCTTCTTTACTAGCTGCGAAGCCATTTCTACGTTCTCGTATGCAGTAAGATTTGGAATTAAATTATAGAACTGGAAAACGAAGCCGACATCGTTACGCCTGTATATTGCGAGTTCCTTCTCTTTGAAAGTAGAAATCTCGCGGCCATCCAAGAAAACTTGTCCACTTGATAGTGTATCCATGCCACCCATGATGTTCAGCAATGTGGTTTTACCAGCACCTGACTGGCCTACTATAACGCAAAGCTCGCCCTTTTCGATCTGGAAGTCGGCGCCATTAAGTGCGTATAAATCCACGTCTCCTGTGCGATAAACCTTCTTAACGTCTCTATATTCGATGTATGCCATTAGCTTACCTCCGATCCTTGCGCCTAGTATCTTAGAATAATTATACTATCTGCGAGTTAACAATTTATTACGAAAATTTTCTTTCTTTTCGAGAGAGAAAGATTGCCTCAAATTCCCCAAAAAGCAGATAAAAAATCCGCCTGCGCTATCTAGTGCCGATGTGCGCAAGCGGAATTTGATTCATTTGCTAATTAGCCTTCACGCTCAATGATGCGGTATGGTTCTGCGTAGTAATTTGACATACCGAGATTGAGGCCTTCTGGGATACTGAGAATCAATCTACCGCAGAGGTCGAATGCCCATGTGCCAATAGTCGTTACAGAATCTGGTACATATACATATGTGAGCTCATCGCAGGTGTCGAAAGCCGACTGGCCAATATACTCAAGGCCTTCTGGCAAGTAAACGTAGTACAAATCCTCACAAGTGCAGAAAGCGTAGTCCTCAATGCGAGTTACTGTTTCTGGCAAGATTACTGTAGTAAGAACGTCGCAGTCTACGAAAGACTCCTCGCCGATAGAAGTAACTGTGCAGTCCTCATCGAATACTAGAGTATGGAAGCCATTTACGCCATATGGCATTGTAACTACGCCAGAGCCACTGATTGTACAAACACCATCACGAGAGATGGAATATGTAGCAGATGGACCGCAGCTGCCTGTAGACTCAATGCCGTGAAGTGTATCTGCGTCGCAAATCTTATGTGTAGAAGAGAACGACTCAAGTGGTGTTAGGTACCAGTCTGTTGTAGCATCCCCATATATGATTGTCATTCCATTATACTCATTCCAGTTATCCCATGTTGGATCTAGGTGATACCACTGTCCGCCAAGACATACAACTGCCCAAGCATGGTTTGGACCCTCATCAGTCTCATACTGTGTATTCCACATGTCATCACCGATTCCGAAAGAAACTGCAGCAGGAACGCCAACAGCACGGCAAAGTGCAGTAAACACATTGCCAAAGCCCTCACAAATTGCTACGTTTGTTCGCAAAAGTGTGAGTGTGTCATCCTGGTACACTGTATATGGATCTTGTACCTGCGCATAGTCATATGCCATCTCGTCAACAATGTATCTATAGATAGCGTATGCCTTCTCAAAATCAGTAGAAGCATTAGCACTCGCGATGATTTCTTCTGCCTTTGCAATGATTACTGGATCAGTGCAGTCAGAGTCTGGCTGTGGTAGCAAGCACTCCTCAAGAGAAGTCGCATCTGTCCAAAGCTCAGAGCATCTTTCTACGTTAAAGTCATAAACTGGCGACTTAACAAAATATGCGTTACCAGAATTATCAATAGAAATACTAAGACCCTCGTCCTGGATAGTATTGCATGGGAACACCATCTTCACACCAAGAGCACATCTCTCATTAGCGTCAATCGAGCCTGCCAAATCAAGCGTTGCGGATGTCGAACCACTCTGCGAACCAGCAGATCTGTTGTTGGAATCAACCACTGCAATCACAACCTCTGTAGTAGCAGAAGAAGTAACAGATACCGTGCTACCAGAAACAGATACAACAGCAGTATCACCCATTGCAGAAGTGAATGTAACGCTTGTATAGTCAGCCCTCCAGCTTGCAGTATCGTTCAAATTCCAAGACTCGTTGATATCAACTGCCAAATCGGCTTCGACAGCAACCTGACCTTCGTCACTTGCCTTAGAAAGTTCTGCCTTAATTGCATCTGCGTTAATGCCAATTGCCATGCTCGAAAAGAGCATAGACGCAGCAAGAACTGTTGTAAAATACTTCATTCTTCTCATTTTATTTCTTTCTCCTTTTCCATATTAGCCCTTAGCTGGGTTAATTGCTATCTCAATTGCTTCCGCAGCCGAAACCTCGGAAACCTCGCCGCCATTACGAAGCTTGAGTTCTACGATACCCTCACCTGCCATGCGACCTACTGTTATTCTAACAGGAATTCCAATCAAATCTGCATCTTTAAATTTAACACCTGGTCTCTCATTACGATCATCTAGGAGAACTTCTACTCCAGCAGCCTGTAACTTGGAGTAAATATCTTCAGCTAGACCCATAATTGTCTCGTCATTAGTCTTTGTAGGAATAATGATTGCCTTATATGGTGCAACCTCATATGGCCACATGATACCATCAGCATCATTGTACTGCTCGATAACTGCTGCAAGAGTTCTTCCAACACCGATACCATAGCAACCCATGATCATTGGATTCTCCTTGCCGTCCTTATCAAGATATGTACAGTGAAGTGCCTCAGAATACTTTGTACCAAGCTTGAAGATGTGTCCAACCTCTACGCCGCGGCAAATGGAAAGTGGCTTACCGCACTTAGGACAAATATCACCCTCAACTACATTACGGACATCCTTAACAATTGTTGGAGTAAAGTCTCTGCCAACGTTTACATTCTTGAAGTGATAATCAGTCTCGTTAGCACCAACAATAAAGTTTGTCATAGCAAGAACCTCTGGATCTACTACAACATCAATCTCTTCCTTAAGGTCGATTGGACCAGCAAAGCCAACCTTCGCACCAGTAATTCTCTCAACATCGTCAAAAGCAGCAAGATTAATCTCTACTGCATCGTAAAGATTGCCAAGCTTTGTCTCGTTGATCTCACGGTCACCACGTACCATAACTGCAACAATACGACCGTCGATGTTGTAGAGGATTGTTTTCGCAAAAGAGGAAGGCTCAGCATTCATGTATCCCATGAGCTCTTCGATAGTCTTTACATTTGGAGTATGAATCTTCTCAACAGCAAGAGCCTCGTACTCGCCAAGAACTGCCGCCTTAGGTGGCTCACAAGTAGCCTTCTCCTCATTAGCTGCGTAGTTACAGCCCTCACAGTAGCAGATAGCGTCCTCACCAACAGAGCTCTTAACCATAAACTCCTGAGAACCAGAACCACCCATAGCACCAGTGTCAGCATCTACAACGATGTAATCCAAGCCAAGTCTGTCAAAAATATTGCAATAAGCCTTATACATTGCCTGATAAGAAACATCGAGTCCAGCCTCATCAACATCAAAAGAATATGCATCCTTCATAACGAACTCTCTAGCACGCATTACACCAAAACGTGGGCGCTTCTCGTCACGATACTTATGCTGAATCTGATAAAGAGTAACAGGAAGCTGCTTATAAGACTTGATAGAATCTCTAACCGCCTCAGTAAAAGGCTCCTCATGTGTTGGGCCTAGGCAGAACTGTCTGCCACCTCTATCATTAAGTCTAAACATCTCAGGTCCGAACTTGTTCCATCTGCCAGAAGCCTGATAAATCTCAGCTGGAAGAACTGCAGGCATAATAAGTTCCTGCGCACCAGCCTTGTCCATCTCTTCTCTAACAACATTCTCTACATTGCGAAAAGCCTTAAGTCCAAGCGGCATAAAAGAGTAGATACCAGAAGCGACCTTCTTCATAAGTCCAGCTCTAATCATAAGCTGATGAGATGGAATCTCCGCATCATTTGGAACCTCTCTCATTGTTGACAAAAACATCTTAGATACTCTCATGTATTTCTCCTTACCTCGCACGCAACCACGCGCACGCGTATATTATTAATAATAAAAAAAGCATACCGCACCTAAGTATAATGCTCGAATGACGATTTTGCAAACATAAATAGTTGTTTTTCGGAAATGGTTGTGTCTCCGTCAACAGTTTTGTCAACAAAATCGGGCTAATCTGTTGACAGATTTGTTGACAAGGGCTCCGTCAACAGTTTTGTCAACA
>CALEFT010000017.1 GCA_937876985.1 uncultured Clostridia bacterium
GTTTTGATGAACTTCTTGCTGAACGCCTCTGGTTTGCAAAGTGGTATAAGAAATCAACAATAATCCATACCGTTATTCAAACCAAGGCCTCATTCAAATGAATCAACTAACCATGCCCCACCAAAAACGTGAAGAACCAATAAATTACTCCTAACAAACTCCCTGTAAACAGAATCAAAAACCCTCGTAAACCGTAGTAGGTAAATACGAGGGTGTTAGTTTTGTTCAAAAAGTAATTCTTTATAAAAATGCTTATCTTGCTGCGAAGAATGTTCCTACGTCGTCACATGCGAGAATTTCTTCGAGAATTTGTGGTGTTGAGCCCTCAGCGATGACGCCGTTGATACCGTGCGATGTTACTTTCTCCATAGCAGTGAGCTTTGTGTACATTCCGCCTGTGCCAAGCTTGCTGCCTGCACCTGTTGATGAGTCGAGCATTTCTTTTGTGATGCCGTCAACGTATGAGATGCGCTTCGCATCTGGGTTTGTACGAGGGTTGTCATCGTATAGACCATCGATGTCGGAGAGAATTACTAGCAAATCTGCGTTCACGAGACATGCTACGTGTGCAGAAAGTGTGTCGTTGTCTCCAAAAGTACCATTATGTAAAATCTCCGTTGTCGATACAGAGTCATTCTCGTTTATAACTGGAACGATTCCTTTCTCGAGAAGTGCCTCGATTGTGTTGGAGATGTTTGACTTCGTGAGGTTGTCGAGAAGGTCGTCTTTTGTGAGGAGAATTTGTCCGCAAACATATGAATATTCAGCGAAGCTTCTAGTATATGCATTCATAAGCTCGCACTGACCTACTGCGGCAATTGCCTGCTTCTCTCTCATGGATTCTGGCCTTGTGGGTAGCTTGAGGCATCCAATTCCAACGCCGATGGCGCCACTTGTTACGAGGAGGACTTCCTTACCGCTGTTCATTAGGTCTGCGATTGCGCGGCAAAGTCTGTCAATGTTGCCGTGGTTCATGCGTCCATTCTCGTAAGTAATTGTTGATGTACCTACTTTAACTACTATGCGTCTAGCAAAATTCATTACCATACGCGATCCGCAATTTGTTTCCATTTCCTTCTGTCGCTTTCTTTTTATTAGTGCTCCGTAAACTACAAAGCAAACCTAGTAAAGAATATACTCTCTAGAGCAATCTTGCAAGTGTTGATATCACTGATTTTTGGCAAGAATTGGGCTCATTTGTATATATATCGGCAAGAATAACTCCCGTCTAGCCTCACATTCGGAGAATAGCGGGAGTTTAATTTGTAGCCTTTTCGCTTAAGCTGCCTCGAAAAGCAGCATCTCTTACTTCCTACAAGATTATGAGCTTGCCTTTACTGTGTTCCAAAGCTCTGCATAGCGCTCCTCGATAATTGCGGAGGAGTAGTATACTTCGAGAGTAGCGAATACTTCCTGTGTTGGGTAGTAGTAGATGTTGCCAGAGATTTCTGGGTCGAGCATTGCCTTTGCCTCAACGTTTGGTGTGGAGTATCCAACGTACTCGCAGTTCTCTAGTGCAATCTGTGGGTCGTACATGAAGTTGATGAAAGCGTGTGCACCCTCGTAGTTTTTCGCGTTTGTAGGAACGCACATCATGTCTACGGACCAGTTTGAGCCCTCTGGAAGCACGAAGCGCAAGTCGATGTCTGTTGTTCCGAGTTCTTCGATTCTGTCGAGCATTACGATGTGGTCACCAGACCAAGCAACGGATGCAGCAAGCTCACCAGACGCCATCTTGTCCTTCAAGTTGTCTACGCCATATGCTGGATTAAGGATTTCCTTCTGCTCAATCAAAAGCTCGAGAGCCTCCTGAAGCTGTGCCTCGTCCATTGTGTTAATGGAATAGCCAAGATAGTTAAGTGCAACACCGATACTCTCGCGCATTGCGTCGTACATTCCAACCTGATCTGCATTCATCTCGTCGAAAAGCGCACCCCAAATAACCTCAGGATCTGTTGTACCCTCTGGGATGTCGATGCGGTTTGCGTCGTAAACAAGACCTACTGTGCAGTACATATATGGAACTGCGTAGTCGAGAACTTCGTTAGATAGCTCTTCGTCAGAAGAATACTGTAACTCGTTGAACATTGGATCCATGTGCTCTGTAACTGCTGGCAAGAGGCTCCAATCGAGTGGCTGAATTCTCTCCTCGTTGATGAGACGGCATACCATGTACTCAGATGGCACGATTACATCGTAGCTGTTTGAGAGGGCTGGATACATTGTCTCGTTTGTCTCGAATTCACGATATACCACCTTGTACTGTGGATATGCTTCTTCGAATTTTGCAATTGTCTCTTCTGCGATGTACTCACCCCAGTTATATACAACGATTTCTTCTCTGTTGTCACATGCTGTTGAGAAGATTGCTGTTGAGATGAGCATCACTGTTGTGAGCATTGTTGCGATGAGTTTCTTTGTTGACTTCTTCATTCTTTTTCTCCTTTTCTTTCCTATGGTTTTTCTATTTTCTTTCTTTTGTTAGTTTGTTGGTTTGTTAGTTTGTTATCTTGATTTCTTTTCTACTCTGTCCTTCTTGAAAGATGACAAATTCGACATTAACAAGATTAAGAATATCGCCGCGAACATGATTGCTGATAGTGCGTTCATCTTCGGATTTACTCCGAACTTCGCCATCGAATAAATCTTCATCGGTAGTGTCTGGATTGTACTATCTACATTGAAGTTGCTGATTAGATAGTCGTCTACGGACATTGTGAATGTAAGTAGTAAGCTCGACAAAATTCCTGGCATGATTTCTGGAATAATTACCAAGCGAATTGTCTGCCACTGTGTTGCGCCAAGGTCTTGTGCCGCCTCCGACAAATTCTTGTCGAGCTGCTTTAGCTTTGGATTAATCGACAATACTGCAAATGGTACGCAGAAAGCGATATGTGAGCACACGAGTGTAAACTCGCCCTTCTGTACTCCGAGGAAGGAGAACAAAAGCATGAAAGAGATACCAATTACAAGCTCTGGCATTACATTTGGAATGTATGTAAGGTTAAATAGTAATCCTTGCCACTTCTTCGACAGATATGTCATACCCATACAGCTTACTACTGCAATCGCAGTAGACACAACAGATGCAATTGCTGCTACTCGTAGTGTCGTAAGAAGCGATTGGAAGAGCTGTCCACCATCAGAGCCACTGAACAAATTAATATAGTGGTCGAGTGTAAATCCACCCCAAATAAAAGACTTCGGAACGCTGTTGAAGGAGTAAATAATTAGCACAGCGATAGGCAAATATAGGAACGCGAACACTAATGCAACATATGCGTTAGGGATCATTCTCTTAAGAAATCTCATCATAGTGCCATACCTCCTCCTGCAGATTCTTTGTCCTGATTACGAAGGATACCCATTGTAATCAATACGAATATTAGTAATAACAAGGACAGTACATTACCTGCCTGCTGATATGTGCTGCTTTCGTTCAAAATAAAGTTCTGAACAGAGTTTCCGATAGTTGTCTTCGAGCCCTCACTAATGATATCTGGAATCATGTAGAAAGTAAGTGACGGCATGAACACCATCTGTATTCCAGAAATTACACCAGGTAGTGAGAGTGGGAATGTTACCTTGCAGAATGTCTGCAAAGAATTCGCGCCAAGGTCATGTGACGCCTGCAATAGGTTATCGTCAAGCTTCACGAGAATCGAATAGATTGGTAGAAGCATGAATGGTAGGAAGTCATTAACCATAACTAGCTTCGTAACAACATCCGACATGATTTCATTCTTCAAGAACAAAATCGGAGACTCAATCCAACCTAGGTCGAGCAAGAATGTGTTAAGCACACCCGTCTGACCGAAGAACGCTCTCCAAGCATATGTTCGTAGCATCGTATTCATCCACATCGGAAGAACAAATAGCATCAGCAAGAAGGATGAGTTCTTGCGGAGCCTTTTCGTGCGGCCTGCAAGAATATATGCAAGCGGGTAAGAAATCAGTAGGCAGCCGATTGTCGTCCACACCGCGTAGTCCAAGCTTCGCAGGAAGATGGAGAAATACTCCTGAAGCGTCACCTTGAAGCCATAGAAGGAAGTCGTTACGTTCTTGTCCGCGAACAGCGTCGAAAAGCCGTCGAGCGTAAACTGATACGAGCCGTTAATCTCGGCAAAAAATGCTCTGAACACGATGAGAATCAGCGGCAAAATCGTGAACACGACTACCCATAAAATATATGGATACGACAAAAGCTTCATATTCATTTTAAGGCCGATTGCGCCGTACAAGGATGCTACCGCACCAATAAAAATCACCACGAATAGCGCGTTGCCCATCAAGGTTTGCGCAACATATAGGCGCTCTTGCGTCATGTTGTTATTAAGCATCATGTCCTCGGAAATGAACTTCGACAAGGTTAGCATATGCAAAACAACGCGAATCACAAATAGCACAAGCACTGAGATGCAGGAGATGCGTCTTTTCGATGGGGTGTCGACAAAAAGCCCGTAGCTAAGCGACATCGAGAAGGCCGCAACACTGACAATAATCGTCGCGACAAACATCCACGCCGCGAACCCCAAAAAGTCGAGCGACACCACGCTCTCACGAAGCTGCACAGTTAGGCGCGGATTAATTAGCACAGAAAACAGCGAGTAATTCACACGCGGAACATACTGCACATATAGCTCAAACATTGGCACGAACATACCCACAATCGAAAGCAGCGAGCAAAGGCTCATCACAATCGCATGCATCGGCATGACGGCAAATTTCTTCTTAAGCTCAGACATTTACCTTCGCTCCTCCTTAACCTTCAACTTCGTCCTTCGCCTTACCCTCGGCCTTGTCCTCAGACGCGAGAGCCTTGCCCTCCAAAACGCCCTCCTCGGCCTCTACGAAAAGCTCCGCCTCAGCCTCAGCTTCCGCCTCTGCCTCTGCCTCTGCAAGCGCCTGCTCCTCTTCCTCAGTAAGACCATTCTCGTCCTCTTCAACGCCCTGCGCACCAAAGCTACCAGGCTTCGGAGAGAACTGAGACTTTCTCATAATATGAATATCATCTGGATCCACAGTAAGACCAACGCGCTGGCCTACCTTCACTGGGTCCACGTCATGAACCATCCACTCAATTCCGTCATCGCTAATCACGATGATCTCATAATGCACGCCCTTGAACACGATGCTGTCAACCACACCGTTAATTCTATTTGGCGCCTCCTCGTACACGTAGAAGTCCTCTGGACGAACAACAACGTCTACATCATTATTCTTGCCAACAACGAACTCCTCGAAAAGCTTATCCACGCACTCGAAAGTTCTGCCAGCAAATGTAACCTCGAAGTCCTTCTTCATCGTGCCAGGAATGATATTCGATTCACCGATAAAGTCCGCAACATATGCGTTCTTTGGCTCATTATAAATATCAATTGGAGTACCAATCTGCTGGATAACGCCATCCTTCATAACGATAATATTGTCAGACATCGTAAGCGCCTCTTCCTGATCGTGTGTAACATACACGAAAGTAATACCAAGCTCACGCTGCATCTCCTTAAGCTCAATCTGCATCTCCTTACGCATCTTTAGGTCGAGTGCGCCAAGTGGCTCGTCGAGAAGCAAAATTCTTGGTCTGTTGATAATAGCTCTTGCAATCGCAACTCTCTGCATCTGTCCACCAGAAAGCTGGTCGATATATCTCTTGTCATAGCCAGCAAGACCAACAGTAGCAAGAGCCTTCGTAACTCTCTCCTTTACCTCTGGTGCTGGAACCTTCTTAAGATGCAAGCCAAACGCTACATTGTCAAATACATTCAAATGTGGGAACAACGCATATCTTTGGAAAACCGTATTAAGATTTCTCTTATGCGCTGGCACATGAAGCAAATCCTTGCCTTCAAAATTCACGATACCAGAATCCGCAGTCTCGAAGCCTGCAATGATTCTAAGAGTCGTAGACTTTCCGCATCCAGAAGGACCGAGCAAAGTAATAAACTCATTGTTACGAATATAGAATGTAATATCCTTCAAAACCTGAGTGCCATCGAAGCTCTTGCAAAGATCCTTAATCTCAATAATATGCTCCGCACCAGTGCTATCCTTCAAAAGCTGCACTGGCTCATTGCTAACCTGAGCCTTCGATGATTTTGTTGCCTTTGCAGCCATCTTCATGCTTTTCGAGTTGGCCTTGGAAATTGCCTTTGCTTCTTTTGCAGCCTTCTTCTCTGCCTTGATTTGTGCCTTATCCTTCATATTTTTACCCTTCATACTTCTATAAATTCACGCTTTGTCGCGCTCGTTTGTTTTTGTTAGCGTCTGCCGCTTCTAATTAGAAACTTGGTGGCGAACTAATCCACAGAACCTTCGCCTGTCGCTTGCCCTTATTGCTTAGCCAGTGCGGCTTCTCGGTCTTGATCAGGAAACTCTCGCCCTTCTTGGCCACATGCTTAGAGGACCCTATCGTAATCGTTATCTGCCCCTCGAGCACGTATCCGATTTCTTCACCCTCGTGTGGATTGTCCGGGTACGTCCTGCCATTTGGTTCTAGCGTCAAAATGATTGGCTCCATCTCATTCTTCTGCGCATTCGGGATTAGCCAACAAATCTCGTTTCCAAGCTCCGAATCGGTCTTCACCGCATAGTCCTCGACTCCGAAAACAACCTTCTCTTCCTGCACATCGTTGAAAAAACTCGCGAGGTCCGTTCCAAGCGCCTCAAGAATGTCCTTCAATGTAGCAATCGATGGAGACGTCATATCTCTTTCGAGCAGAGAGATGAAACCCTTAGAAAGTTCGCATCTGTCCGCTAGTTCTTCTTGCGTCAAATTATTAAGTTGTCGTAGAAATTTAATCTTCTCACCAATAACCATATCGTATGTGCGCCCCTTCTAAAAACTAAACTGCGAGTTTAGTAATAGTAAACTCGCGAGTACATTATAATAGCACGCACCCCTAGTGTAAATACCTTTATTCACATTTTGGTAAAATTTTTTATGCGATTTACTGTAAACTTCTGTCTATCGCTAAGAACAGAGGATTGGAACCATAAATGTTCAAGTTTTATTATTCTTGGTGTTACTTCTATTCTTTCTGATAATTTGCCTTATGAGAAGGTCGGCAAAAATGAGCCGGTCTGTATAGCGGATGAAGTGCCGTTTGAGATACCTGAATCTTGGGAATGGGTTCGACTTGGGACCATTTGTACTGAAATGCTCGTTCCTCAGCGCGATAAACCCAAAAGTTTTGGTGGCAATATTCCATGGTGTCGAATTGAAGATATAGAAGGGAAGTATCTCAACGGAACTCAAAGTAATCAGTATGTTTCTCAGACTACAGTTGAAACTATGAATCTCAAAGTGAATCCAATAGGGACTGTAATAAGTGCTAACAGCGCTTCGATTGGTGCTGCCGCAATTTGCACCGTCAGATGCATAACTAATCAAACATTTATAGGTCTGGTGTGTAGTAGCGGCCTCTATAATGAATACTTATATTATTTCCTTAAGGCAAATGTTGACACTCTGAAGAAATTAGGTACTGGGACCACCATTTCTTATATTTCACAAGACAAATATCGTAAGTTTATGTTTCCCTTGCCTCCATTAGAAGAACAGAAAAGAATTGTTGCAAGGATTATAGAGCTGGAACCACTTATTGACGGTTACAATAAAACTTATGACCACCTCACCAAACTCGACGTCGAACTGCCTGTTAAACTGAAAAAGTCGATATTACAACAGGCTGTCATGGGTAAACTTGTTCCACAGGATCCTAACGATGAGCCAGCATCCGTTCTTCTTGAACGGATCCGCGCTGAGAAGCAAGCTTTGATCAAAGCCAGCAAGTTCAAAAAAGATAAGCACGAGAGCATCATTTATCGTAGGGATAATTCTCATTATGAGAAGTTGGATGGTGTAGAAAGATGTATAGATGAAGACTTGCCCTTCGATATTCCATCAAATTGGGAATGGGTAAGACTATTTAATCTCGGTGACAATATTAATGATGCTTTTGCAGATGGTCCCTTTGGAAGCAATCTAAAGAAGGAACACTACACTGATAGAAAAGAAGTTCGATTAATCCAATTAAGTAATATTGGTGAAGAAGGTTGGAGGGACGAGAACACCAAATACACGACGTACTCTCACGCTGAAACGCTTTCAAGAAGCATGGTTAAGCCAGGGGCGATAGTTATTGCAAAGATGATGCCGGCAGGCAGAGCGATTATAGTACCAGATTGCGAAAAAGATTACATATTGTCATCTGATGCAGTGAAATTCATTCCACATAATCTCCTGAATGTTGATTATCTTGTGATGGCAATAAATAGTCCTGTTTTCAGGAATCAGGTCGTATCTGAAGCACATGGTGTTACGCGAATCAGAACGAGTTTAGGCAAACTGCAAACATATCTTTTACCTGTTCCACCACTTAATGAACAAAGAAGAATTGTAGCAAGAATATCAGAGTTAATGCTGCATTGTGATGAATTATAACGAAGAAACGGCGCATATTAATTTCGAAATATGCGCCTAGTTTTTACCAATTTACGATTCTATCGATAATCTCGCGTTGCTCTGTAGCTGTCTTGCGCAGATAAATTCTTGTGGTTTCTATACTTTCATGCCCCATAAGATCAGCAAGAAAAGCGATATCATTACAACGTTCGAGGAAACTTTTTGCAAATCGATGACGGAAAGAATGCGGATATACTACCGCCTTATCAATACCATATTTTCCAGCAAATTTCTTAAGTTGACCGGATATTCCACGTGTTGTGATACGTTCTCCATACTTATTAAGGAATAAAAAACCACTCTCACGATGTATTGAAGAAAGCCAAGATAGGGTTTCTTTCTGCAATGATTTGGGAATGTAAATGCGCCGTAGTTTTCCTCCCTTTGCATATAAGTCGAAATACCCGGCTCTCACATGTTCTACCTTGAACTGTACAAGTTCGCTTACTCTTGCACCTGTTGCCGCCAGAAAACGAATTACAAAGTACCACGACATTTCACCGTCTTTCTTGAGCCGATTCTTAAAATACTTATAGTCGGCTTCACTGATAACATTCTCAAGGAAAGGTTTTTGTTGCACCTTAACAAAAGATAACTTCCATTGATTTTTCCGCAAACTTTCTAACAGTGCGTTTATACCTCTAAGCCGCAAGTTTACCGTTTTGGGATTGAAGTTCTCAATCAGCCATACTTTATAATCACGAAGGTTGCTCTTGGTGATTTTGTCCTGATACCGTCTTTGATACTGCTTTACAGCAAAGAGGTAAGATTCCTGAGTGTTTTCCGAAAGGTTTGTACCTTTCAAATATTGTTTAAATGTGTCTATCATCTCGAAAGACCTCCTTTCGAGATGAAAGTATAAGTGTGAATCTTATAGAAGATTTAGAGAAAGTAATAACTCTTTCAACTTCTCAACGATCCGATTCTGTTCCTTTAATGGCGGAACTGGCATCAAAGTGCAGACGATTTTTTCCTTAGAAATATTTGGTTGCGCTCCGCCTTCTCCTTGTTTGATGAAAGCAGTTTTCTGAGACATCAGGAAATAAAACAGATATTCATTATATATACCACTTAGTGGATAGCACGCACAACACGCCTGGTTTGTAGTTAATGGCATTTTTGCTATGCCCAGTTTTCCTATCGTGGCTCCATACATAGCAATTAAGACTGAACCAGCGGGGTTAAGTCTTACGGATGTCCTTTCGAGAGCTACGGAACTAATAGATTCAGGAACTTTTTCAATGTATCCATCGTTTAGATCTCCTGTCTTTAGCCAAGGTATATCTCCGTTATAAAACTCTTGATTAGTTCTGCTTGGAGTAGCTCCAGAGCCCCAATCGCCTATAGAACCTAGTCGAACCCACGCCCAGGTATCAGGAATATCGAACGGTATTTCATCATCAATACATCGCTCCACACCATCCAACTTCTCATAATGAGAACTTTACAAAGCTGATATCTTCATAAAGGTATTGTTTATTGCGTCAATTATTCGTAATTGCTCCTTATATGGAGGAATGGGAACAAGCATAGTTAAGACATGCTCTAACTTTAAATTAGATTGTGCTGATCCACCACTCCTGTGTGAAACAGTATAATGGAAGTATTCTGAATTAATTGAATAGTAGAGCCATTCAACTATGCTTAAATCATATGCTGTCATCTTTAAAACTCGTTGATTAAGCAATGCGGGTATTCCCAAATCATATATAGCAGTTTTTCCAAGTGGTTCTGTATTTTCAGATTGAGATGATAAACACATTAGTAGATCATTATCATATATCTGCGTTTCCAGCATCTTTTCAGTCGGGGCTTCAATATAATTTGTCTTATTATTGAGAGTTACATGTAAAGTCATCAAATTGTTGCTCTTTATAACAGGGATGCCTTTATCGTTCTTGCTGTAATCTGACTTACTATACGCATATCCGTTTTGATAATGAATTATTGATCCTAGCCGCACCCATTCCCATGATTCTGGTATTTCAAACGAAATTTCATCTTCAATATAAATCTCTTTTCCATCAATCTTTTCATAATGAGAATTATCCCTACGATAAATGATGCTCTCATGCTTATCTTTCTTAAGTTTTCCGGCCTTGATAAGAGCATCTTTCTCGGCGCGAATCTTCTCAAGGAAAATGGATGCGGGTTCGTCATTCGGGTCCTGAGGGACAATCTTACCCATAACAGCTTGCTGAAGGATAGATTTCTTCAACAAATCCGGGAACTCTCTATTAAGTCCTGATAGAGATTTTTCTTTATTGTCATAATCGGTAATCCGTTTCTTAAGCTTTGTTAAAGTAATAACTATACGTTCTTGTTCATTCCGTGGTGGTAACGGTATAAAAAGATTTGCTAGAACTGCTGGTTTTAGTTCCGTTTGATTTGTTGAGCCTTCGCCTTGCTTTTCAAGTTCTGGCTGATAGTACTCCAGTACGCACAAAATGTATTCAATAATGATTTCTTGAGATGACCGTATGACGGTAACATGTGAATCTGGCACAATAACATCATTGTTGATCCTATCAGAGTCTCTAAAGATGCCTATTCTTCCAAGTGTTCCATTTCCGGTTGAATTAACAACAATATCACCGTCAATTATGTATTCATCGATTGGATATTTTGGGAAAACAGACATATCCAGTTTCTTAGCAAGACTTATGTCAATTCCTCCAGCTTTTACATTGCATTTCTGGGCAAACACAGTGACATTACTCTTATCAGCATATTTAGGGGATTTGCCTCTTTTGATTTCTTTTATTACAACACTATCGAGCCGTGTCCACTCCCATGAATCCGGTATCTCAAACGGCACTTCATCCGCTATACAGACCGGCTCATTTTTGCCGACCTTCTCATAAGGCAAATTATCCTCACCACGGAATATATAAGAAGGGGTCTTTTCTTTTTTTATTTTCCCTTCCTTAATCATTTGTTCCTTTTCAGCTCGAATTCTTTCAAGCAATACACTCGCTGGCTCATCATTTGGATCCTGAGGAACAAGTTTACCTTGTACAGCCATCTGCAATATGGAATTCTTTAGTTGCTGAGCATTCATATCATACCTCCAAGTTATCTATACCGAGAATCGATGTAATTTCAGCAAGAATTCTATCAATTTCTGCGTTCAAACTAGCTCTCTTTTCTTGATATTGACGAATAAGTTCATCAGGTGGAAGTATTTCTTCCTCCTCATGAGGATATCCGCATAAATCAAGATTATAGTTTTTTTCTTCTATGTCCTTGGTGGAAAACTTCCTAGCTTTATCAAATCCATCAATAGTGATTTCTTCTCGGTTATTCCACCACTCTATTACAGAAGCAAAGTGATCTAACTTCATAGGCTTAGTTTTTGAGAAATTCTTATATCCTTCTGGCATATCAAGTCGATATATCCATGTATATTCTGTTTGTTTTGTATTATCAAAAAACAATATGTTCGTTGTTATCGGAGTGTATGGTGCAAATACGCTGTGCGGCAAACGAATAATTGTATGAAGATTAAACTCTCTAAGAAGCTTCTTCTTTATTGCCACTTTTGCATTATCTGAACCAAATAAAAAGCCGTCTGGAAGAATTACTGCTGCTCTACCATTTTTCTTAAGACGATACATTATTACAGACATAAATAAATCTGCTGTCTCACTGCTTGCCAAATCATCTGGAAAATGATTTTTAACCTCGTTCTTTTCACTTCCTCCGTACGGTGGATTCATTAATATAACATCAAACTTGTCTTCATCCGTATAATCTAAGACATCTCTAAGTAACGAATTGCTATGATATACCTGTGGAATATCTATATCGTGTAAAAGCATATTTGTTATGCACAACATATACGGAAACTGCTTTTTCTCAATACCATAAATTGAATTGTTGTATAGTTCCTGATCATCAGTCGTCTTAACTTGTTTTGATAGTTCTTTCAGCCAACTTGTTAGAAAGCCACCCGTTCCGCATGCAAAATCTGCTACTTGCTCTCCAATTTGTGGCTCAATCATATGAGCCATAAAATCCGTTACAGCACGAGGTGTATAAAATTCACCCGAAGAACCGGCATTTTGTAGTTCTTTGAGAATGGACTCGTATATCTCTCCAAAAGCATGACTTTCTTCGTAGTCACTCAAATCAAGACTATCAATAATATTGATAACTTGACGTAGTAATACTCCATCCTTCATATATTGGTTTGCATCTTCAAATGTCGTCTTTACAATAGACTTTTTTATAGGAGTATCTCTATCTACATGAAGACTCTTCAATGCAGGAAATAACTTATTATTAACAAAATTGAGCAATGTATCTCCAGTCATTACATCCTTAGACCTATCATCATGAGCCCAATTGCTCCATCTGTATTCTTCGGGAATAATTGACTGATAATCTTCCTCATTGATATCCCAATCTTGTTCCTTAGCGTCATACACTTTTAGAAAAAGCATCCATGCTATTTGTTCTATTCTTTGCGCATCACCATTAATACCTGCATCATTACGCATTACATCTCTAATTTGTTTAACAAAACTTGAAAGATTACTCATTATCCTGCTACCTCATATAAATTGTTTTCTAGTTCTTTAACAGCCTCAATATAAGCTTGCTTGCCTCCGAAATAACTCACTATTTTTGCTGGAGCTCCATACTTGTTAATTGGATCCAATTTTAAAACATCCATCTTTTCTATCTCGTAAATATCCGAATCTGCATATTTTTCAAGAAGAATATTTAGTACCTCTTTCGCCTTATCTCCGTACTTAGCAAAAATATCCTTTTTCTTTACGCCCTCAGCTCTCTCCTTTCGAGTTAAAGGCTTCTTATCAAATGCAATGTGACATATAAAATCAAAGTCATCTACATCTTCCATTCCTTGATCTTTTTTCAAACTAAGAAGATCTATTCCATAATCTCTCAATTCTTTAATAATTGCTTCTTTTTTATCTTCTTCGTTCCAACGCATAATAAAACTCTCAAGAGAAGAATATTCACCTTTAATGCTAGTTTTTGTATAGTCAATAATATTCTCTTGTCTCAGTAATTTTCCATTCGTATCATAAACTGAAACCGTCTTATTGATAATTTTTACTTCGCATCCATTCACATCAACATAAGGTTTTTTCTCATTATTACCGCCATCCTTCGGATAACTTGGTCTTTCTGTTTCCTTTGGACCTGCCTCAGAATCATACTCTTCATCTTGTTGAACCTCTCCATCCCATTCAGGATCTGCAAAAAGGCGTGATACACCTCGGAAATCCATTATAGTAAAATGCGTCTTTCCTTCTTTTTCTCTCAATCTTGTTCCACGACCTATAATTTGCTTAAACTCAGTCATTGAATTAATCATTTGATCAATAACAATTAGCTTAGTCATCTTACAATCTGCGCCTGTTGTAAGCAGCTTAGAAGTTGTAGCAATAACAGGATATTTAGAAGATACAGAAATAAAATAATCTAACTTACTCTTTCCATATGCGTCACTTCCAGTTATTCTTACAACATAATCAGGGTTTTCTTTCACCATATCACTATTCAAATTAGATAGTGCTATCCTCATCCTCTCGGCATGTTCTTCTGTCGCGCAAAATACTATTGTTTTTGCCATTCGATCAGTCTTCATAAGATAATTTGTAATTTCAAGAGCAACCTGATTAATACGATCCTCGATAATAATATTGTAATCATAATCGCTGTTGTTATAAATTCTATCTTCTATTGTATTGCCATAAATATCGACCTGCCCAGCATATGGACGCCATTCATCCGAAATATCAGTTTTAACATTAATAACCTTAAACGGTGCTAAGAATCCGTCTTCGATACCTTCTCGAAGACTATACGTATATATAGGATCATGAAAATAGTCAATATTTGAAATGTACTTAGTTTCTTTAGGCGTAGCCGTCATACCTATTTGCGTAGCAGAAGTAAAGTATTCTAGTATCTTTCTCCAATTGCTATCTTTCTTAGCGGATCCTCTGTGACACTCGTCTACAATAATCAAATCAAAAAAATCAGGCTTAAACAGAGCAGATAATTTTGATACCGTTTCATCATCATCTCCGTCTTCTTCATTATCAGTATTTCCTGTTAGCTGATGATACAAAGAAAAATACACTTCGTGTGAAGTAATAGTTTTTGAATCATCTTTTGCAAAATTAATCTTATGTATTGTCCTCTCTAAAGGAGCAAAATCCTGCTGTATAGATTGATCAACTAAAATGTTGCGATCAGCAAGATACAGTATCTTCTTCTTTATGCCTGCTTGTAAAAGTCTATATACTATTTGAAATGCTGTATATGTTTTTCCTGTTCCCGTTGCCATTACGAGCAAAACTCTATCTTCTCCCCTTGCAATAGAATCAAGAGTTCTGTTAATTGCAATTCTTTGATAGTATCTTGGAGGAAAACTAGATTGACTTGAGTAATAAGATTGATTTATCGCTTTCAACTCCAACTCGTTAAGACCTTCGCCATTATTAGATTCTCTAATGTAGCGTTCCTTCAATTCCTCATATGTTGGGAATTCATCTAAAGGAATTTCTCTTTCTAGACCAGTCAGGAAATCGTGTTCCATAAAAGCCTCTCCATTTGAACTATAAGCAAATGGAAGGTCTAGCATTCTTGCGTATTCAATAGCTTGTTGCAATCCATACGATACAGAATGGTGATTATCTTTTGCTTCAACAACAGCAATAGGATTGTTGGCGTTAAAATACAAAATATAATCAGCCTTTTTAGGAGCACTTCTCGATACAATATTTCCGCGGATGTTGATTTTTCCATCTGTAAATTGAACCTTTGTTTCCATAGTGATTTTATTATCCCATCCACGAGAAACAAGTGCCGGAGTAATGAAATTTAGCTTGATATCTTCTTCTGTCATCTGTTCTTTCGGTATTAAAGTATCCATTTTATCCTCCTCTTCCCATAATATAAAATTATCGGAAGTTGCGATTAGACAATCAACCTATTAGTTTTACTTTTAATTATAATACAAACTTAATGATTTGAGGTAAAGCTTACAAATTTAGATGCTCATATTTACCGTTTTTTCACATAATGAACGTAAAACTACTTGCTAGTTTTCCAATCAAGAAAAACCTTTCGTAAAACTGTTCTGCACCAATGATATCAAAAGTATGATTCTTCACAGCAAAATGTATTCCCAAATCCTTAATTATGCGTTTTAGGAATACTTCAATCCAAGTCAGAAAACTTTATCGAGGTTACAGTCAACCCTCACTCCCTACCAATATCATAGGACTCCAAGAAATTCTCACCCTTCTGGACCTCGGTCAAGGACAGACCAATGTAGGAGAGCTGGCGCATGCATTCGTAAATAGTGATTGCAGCAGCGTTAGAAACGTTAAGACTTCGACAATCGGCGTGCATCGGGATGCGGAAGCAGTTGTCGATATTTGCCTTTAGGATATCTAGCGGAACACCTGTAGACTCGCGACCAAAAACAATATATATGTCGTGATCAAGTGGCACGCCTGCGAAGTCAATCGAAGAATGTGGAACGCGACCATAACGCGTCAAGAAGAAGCAGTCTGCCTTCGTTCCGATATGCTGCTTGGAAACAAAGTCTTCCCACGACTCGTGAATATAGAATTGTGCACTAGAAATGTGGTTTGTTGTAAACCTTCTGAACTTCTGTCCTTCTATATCGAATCCACATGGCTTGATTATGTGTAGACGACAATTTGTTGCGACGCATGTGCGCATTATATTTCCAGCATTCTGCGGAATTTCTGGCTCGAACAAAACTACGTTCACTCTGCCAGTAGTTTGTCTGTTTACAGAAATCCTCGCGTGTCCTTCGTCGTCAAACTCTTCTATCTCAAATGTAAGTGGAATACTAGACGAAGCCCATATCTCAGAGTAGGTTGAAGATAAGGAGTCGACAGTTGTCTCATATGTAGTCCATCCAAGTTCTGGGATGCCTACACTTCTAATTACACAAGCATCTCCAAAACGAGACTTGCATAATTCAACTGCTTCTAGCATCAAGCGTTCTATTGCAGTATCGCGAACCTTGCGCGAGGACATTTTCTCTACATATGCCTCGTATTCTGGAGTAAAACCTAGGATATATTCGAAGCTATCTTCGTGCCAATTGTAACCTAGTCCGCGTAAATTCTTGCGACCATAGACAGAGGAAAGCTCATTCCAGAACGCTCCTATCGCTTCATATTGCTTGTCATTCTTCGTATCAAAAACTCGCGCCACTCCACGGAAAACCATTCTTCAAACCTCCTCCAAATTACAATCGCCACCCGTCAAAACAAAACTTAACCGCAATATTTCTCTACAAGATAATCTACACCATGACAATATCCCGCTAGTCCTTCGCCAACAATTGTCTTCTCTGCATAATAGGAAATATATGAGACCTGTCGAAAAGCTTCGCGCTCATCTACCTTAGAGATGTGCACCTCTACTGTTGGAATAGAAACTGCCTTAAGTGCATCGAGAATTGCAACAGATGTGTGTGTGTATCCGCCTGGATTAAACACGATTCCGTCTACCTTATCAAAGTACGCATTCTGAATGTAGTCAATTAACGCGCCCTCCGAATTGCTCTGCTCAAAAACAAGCTCCACCTTCACATCAGAAGAATACTCTTTCGAAGCTACATGCTCGCGCACCTTTGAGATTAAGTCTAGGTATGTCTCGCGTCCATAGATGTTTGGCTCACGGATTCCTAGCATGTTTAGGTTTGGTCCGTTCAAGACTAAGATTTTGTATGTCTTTTCTGCGTCGATATTTGTGCTCATTTTTGCTCCATTCTGGCTTGTAGCCCTTCGATTTTTTCTCTTAGTTCCTGGTCTACTTCTCGCGAGAAATCGCCTAAGCTCCAGGTCTCGTCTGCGACCTTCTCATATAGTGGTGCGCGTTCTTCTAGTAGGCTTGCGATTGACTTCTTTCTCGAGATTGGTCTGTCGCTTTTGTCCTGCCTTTCGAGCGCGGCAAGTGCTCTGTCGATGTAGATTACGCGCGAGTTCATCTTCAAGTAGAATTCGTTTCTTCCTCTCGTCACGATTCCGCCACCCGTCGAGATTACTAGTCCGGACCTTGCGAGCGCGCCCTTCGCGACTTCGGTTTCTAGGCGTCTAAACTCCTCCTCGCCGTCTTGCTCAATCACTTCGCTTGGAGTTCTTCCTACTTCCCATCCGAAAAGCACGTCCAAGTCCACAAACTCTCTTCCGGTTTTTTCTGCGATTTGCTTTCCGATAAAAGACTTTCCGCTTCCTGGCATTCCGACCAACGTGATGTTGAGCATTTTGTCTTCGAGGCTTCTAGTAATTTGATTTATCACATTCGAGCCACTAGCTGTCAATTCTTCATCACTTGGGATGCGTAGCACCTTCGCGTCTTGGCTACATTTTGTTGCGTCACATTCTGTAAATTCGAAAGCCGCTTCAAAAACATGCTGCGCCTTATATGCCTGTGCTACAAGCATTGATAGGCCACCAGCGGTTTTTATGCCAAGCTTTGTAGCATCGTAAAGAAGGCGCGTTCTTGATGGATTATATATTATGTCGGCGACTGCTTGTAGCTTCTTAAATCTATCAAGCGAAGCTGGTCCTCCGATTGCTAGTGGCGATAGGTCGACATTTGGATACATTCCGACTGGTGTCGTATTTACGATGACCTCTATATCAGGAAGCTTCGTAAGAACGTTGTCGTAGTTTATCTCTCCGCTTCTCGAGCAGAAGGATATTGACGCGGCTTTAAGTTTACAGAGTGCATATTCCACTGCAACCGATGCGCCGCCTGTTCCAAGAATCAGACAATTGCGGCCAGCTACGTCGATTCCAGCATCGTGTAGCATATAGGCAAAGCCATATGCGTCCGTGTTGTCGCCATATAAGGTGCCGTCACGAAGTCGTGCGACTGTATTTACGGCGCCAATCGTTCTGGCCGCATCGGATAGACGGCCATATTGTTCGCACATGGCGTGCATGTTTTTCTTGTATGGGATTGTCACATTGAAGCCATCAAAAACAGCGTTTCTAGCTAGCTCCTCTAACTCGTTTTCTTCGCGCTCGATTATCTCGTATGTGTAACGAGAGGTGAGCGCCGCATGTATTTGCGGCGAGTATGAATGTGGGAGGCTCTTGCCGAGCACTCCACATTTTCTAATGCTTTTCGCGAGGGGCGTAGTTAGCGCGTTTTGCGTAGTCTGCGTCTTGCTTGCTTCTTGATTAGTATTTTCCATACGACACCTTCGACACTTTTGGTTAGATGATTTCGTTGTAAGAGCCGAGGTAGCGGAACTCTTTTACGAGCTTGCTAATCTCGCCGATCATGTCTGCGAAGTCTGCGTTGTAGACGCTTGTCTCGAGGTCGAAGTAGAACATGAACTCGAAGTCTCTTCCTACGAGTGGGCGCGACTCAAGCTTTACAAGGTTTACGCCACGGGAGTAGAGAAGTGAGAGCACGCGGTAGAGCGCACCTGGTTCGTGGCGGAGGACCATCATCATGGAAGTGCGGTCTGCGCCTGGGTAGATCTCGAGGTTCTTGGAGATGCAGATGAATCTTGTGTAGTTATTGCCCTGGTCTTGGCACTCGCCCTTTACACAGTCGAGTCCATAAAGCTCGCTGCAGCGATAGGATGCAAGACACGCTAGGTCTGTGCGACCAGATTCTGCAACGAACTTAGCAGCCTCAGCTGTATTCTTGCAGTATGTAACCTTCACGTCGTTTCCTAGGGACTTGATGAAGTCACGGCACTGGTTAATTGCCTGCTCGTGGCTCATGATTTCCTTGATGTCGGAAAGCTTTCCGCCTTGTACCATGAGGCAATTGTGGTCTACCTTTACGCGGATGGAGCGAACAATCTTGAAGCGGTTTTTGATCATCAAATCGTAAACTGCGGAAACTGTTCCTGCGTTAGAATTCTCTACTGGAAGCACGCCATACTGGCATAGTCCAGACTCGATTGCTGCGAATACCTGTGAGAAATTCTTCATGTACATAATGCTTGGAATCTTAAAAAGCTTCTCTGTAGCTTCCTGTGAGAACGCGCCCTCTACACCCTGGCAAGCAACGATTGCCTTTGTAGGAAATGGTGTCGTAGACTGATTCGCGATAGCTTCCTTCACCATCAAATAGTCTTCGCCCTTGTCCTCCCAGAGCTTGCTTTGTACGCCGCGGCTCATCTCAAACAAAAGAGAATAAAGTGGTGAGATGTATGGCTTTGTTCTCTCGTCTGCCATGTCGTAAATACCGCTTAGCTTTTCTCTCTCGCGGCTGTGATCTAGGATTGGGCGGCCTGCCTCAACCTTCGCTGCGCCAATTTGTTCAGCAATTTCCATTCTCTTCTCAAAAGCAGCAAGAAGCTCCTTGTCCGCCTTGTCGATTTCTAATCTTAGTTTTTCGATGTCCATATTATTTCTCCTAATTCATAATTTGTTCTTGTTTGTCTTAAGTTTGTCTCAGACCTTGCCCTCATAGAGCAGCTTGTCATAAATCGCAATCGCTGCACACGCCTCTATCACTGGAACTGCTCTTGGCACTATGCACGGATCGTGTCGGCCGTGGATTTCTAGCTCCACATCGCGCATCTCATCTAAGTCAACCGTTCTTTGCTTCGCCGAGATGGACGGTGTCGGCTTGATTGCAACGTCGAACACTATCGGGGCTGCGTCGCCGACTGTGATTCCTCCGAGGATTCCGCCGCTTCGGTTCGTCTCCAAGACCGCCCTTCCTTCGTCTACCACGAACGAGTCGTTGTTCTCTGTCGCCCTTAGACTAGCCGCCATAAAGCCGTTTCCGAACTCTACGCCCTTTACTGCTGGAACTGCGAAGCATAGCCTAGCTATCTCTCCTTCGACCCCCTCGAAAAGCGGCCCTCCAACACCACCAGGCATTCCATCAATTACTACCTCTATCTGTCCACCGATGGAATCTAGTTGTTCCTTGGCCTCTAGTATCTCGTCCCTCATTAATTCTCCCTGGACATCGTTTACTACTGGAAAATCCTTCGTAGCAACGAGTGCCAAAGCCTTAATAAAGACATCTCTTTCTTTGTAATTTGCATCTAAGATTGTGTCATCCTTCACACATCCGATGGACTTTATGTGTCCATAAATCTTGATGCCCAATTTGTCTTCTAGTTCCTTCTTACAAACTGCTCCCGCGATGCAAAGCGGAGCCGTAAGCCTTCCCGAGAACGCTCCTCCACCAGAGGATATGTAGCTGTCACCGTATTTAAGTCTCGCAGTGAAATCTGCGTGAGATGGTCTTGGCTTTCTTAATAGCTCCGAATAGTCGTGCGGCCTAATGTTCGTATTCTCTATATACGCTTCCACCGCGTCGCCATTCATCTCGAAGATTGGTAGGTCTGGTTCTTTTCGAGGAGTGGACCAGCTATTTTGTCCTGGAGCGCGCCTTTTGCAAAATCGCTCTACATACTCGCTATCGATATTGTCTCGGACCTTCTTAGGCAAGCCTTCTATTCTCACGCCAATACGCGGAGTGTGAGACTGCCCATAAATTCCGATTCGCAAGGCCGATCCATTGTGCCAAATCAGCTCGTATTCAGCTGGAATCATGTGTCTTCCTCCCTACTTACTATATTCAAAACGCCTGCGTCCTCTAGCATTTCCCACATCCGCGGAAAAGACTTCGCCACGCACGAAGCATTGTCTAATCTAATCTTTTTGCCACTTGCCTTTGAAACTAAGCAAGCGGTCATGGCCATTCGATGGTCATTATACGCCTTTAGACAAATTGTTTCATCGTTTTTGTCCGCGCCGTTATCTTCATTTCCGATTTCACTTAAGATACCGCGTGCCGAATAGACATACAAATTCTCTCCGTCACAAATTGCCTTTGCGCCAAGTGCGGCCAAATGGTCAATCGTCGCAGCAACTCTGTCGGACTCCTTAACCTTAAGGCGACCAATACTTCTAAGCACTGTCGGCTTTGCTTCACCCTCATCATCCAGAATGCTTGCCGCACAAACTGCGATATAAGGAACGATGTCTGGGAAATCCTTACAATCGATGTCAATCGACTTCGCCTTAGCCTTCGAACCAATGCCATCAGCAGTATTCATAATTCGCGTCGCCTCTACATATGAACCATCCTCGTCCTTGCCATATGTGACGCTAACACCCATTTTTGTAAGCACATCCACAATGACTCTGTCACCCTGCTTCGAATCAGGATATAGTCCATAAATCCTGCCAGTATTGCCAGGCATCACAGCCGCAAGGCACAGCAAAAAAGCCGTCGCCGACCAATCCGCCTCAACCTCTAGGCTTGATTTCGCATCAAGGCTTTCTGGAAGCTTAATTGAATAACATCCACCCGCGTTATTTACGACAATCTGCTTTCTTTCTAGCGCGTCAATCGTCAGCTCATAATAGCTTTTCGACTTAAGCTCGCTAGTTAGTCGAATGCTCGAATTAGTCGTCATTATTAGCGCCATCAAAAGCCCAGAAATGTACTGCGAGCTAACTAGCCCAGAAATCTCATAAACGCCTTCTTCTAAGCTACCCTTAACTACAACCGTGCGCGTCTCATCTACTCCGCCAATTTCAACACCATGTGGCGCGAGGCACAAAGCCAAATCGTCTAGCGGCCTATCGTATAGCTTGCCACCCGTCTCGAAAAGAACTTCGTGCTCTATATTCTTCTCTAGGAAACTTAGGTACGCCATGGAAACCGGAATCATGAATCGAATTGTCGAGCCACTCTCGCCAACATTAAGCACAATTGGCGTCTTCTTGCTTACCTTATAATCCCAAAGTGCACGAAGACAGCGACGCGTCGCCTTGATGTCCTCATTATCTGAATTGCAAGGCTTTGTAACATTGTTAATCACGTCTTCACTAGGATTTTCCTTCAAATTCTCGAGCAAAAATGTCACGATTAGCTCACGGTGAAGCAAGGACTTCGATGAATAAGCCCTTAGACTAAAATCTGCATTTTTTGTCTCGAATGTAATCGCCATTTCCTTAACCTATTAACCTTCCAAGAACTTCTCGAATTGCTCGACACTCATCTTCTCGCAATTTGCTTCGCCTAATCTCTCAACGACAACTACCGTAAGCTCATTGCCGCGCTTTTTCTTATCGTTCATACTTCCACTAGCAGCATCACGCGCAGTGATGTCATAATCTGTTGGAAGTCCATATAACTCCAAAATCTTACATAGCTTCGGATAAATTTCCTCATTGGCGAGAGCGCCACAAGCTCCATTAGCCTTTGACATTCTAGCATCACAAGCCTTCGCAATCAAAGCCATTCCGCAAGCAACAGCTACTCCATGCGAGATAGTAAAATTACTGTTTCTTTCAATTACATGTCCAACTGTATGTCCATAATTTAGTGTCTGTCTTAGTCCATTGTCATGCTCGTCCAAAGCGACAACTTCTGCCTTGTTTGAGATGCAGCGCGCTACTACCTTTTCGAGCTTGTCCGGGTCAGAAGTTGGTGCGATTTTCTCTAGCATCAAGAGGTCGTATAGCTCAGCGTCGCGAATCATCGCATACTTGATTACTTCCGCCATGCCCTCAGTGAAAAGCTCGTCCGGCAAGGTCCTAAGCACGCCCACGTCAGCAATTACCAGCTTTGGCTGATGGAAAGCACCCACCAAATTCTTGCCCTGCGGCAAATCGATTCCGGTCTTGCCGCCAACAGACGCATCCACCTGCGACAAAAGCGAAGTAGAAATCTGAACAACGCTAATTCCACGAAGGAAAATCGACGCCGCGAAGCCACCCATGTCACCAGCGACACCACCGCCAAGAGCCACAATTGCATCCGTTCTAGTAAACTGATTTGTCGCAAGATTTGCGAGTAGACTAGCAATAGTTTCCAAATTCTTCGACTTCTCGCCCGCCTCAAAGATCTCAACAAAAACCTCGAAGCCTGCCTCCTCCAAAGAAGCCTTCACTGTCTCTAGATGGTATTTCGCCACATTTGTATCAGTAAAAACCATGAGCTTTGTCGCCTTTGGAAGTACGTTCTTAATCATTCCCCCGCACTTCGAAATGAGGTCTTTTCCAACTACAACATCGTATTCTTTCGAAGTTTTTACTCTTATTGTCTGCATATGTTCTCCTCTCGTAGCATAGCCTAACGCCACCCTTAAGCCTTCTTGCCGTCTAACTCTTCCTTGCGACGACGACCATCATCAAGTAACTTAACTAGGCTCTCCTCGTCGTCCGCAAGAATCGCCTCCTTATACTTAGTAAGCTCCCCAATAAGCGAGTCGATCTCATTAATCATATTGTCCTTGTTCTCCAAGAAAAGCTTCGACCACATCACTGGATTAAGCCACGCTACTCTCGTCATATCCTTATAGCTCCCCGCCGAAAAGCCCTTATGACTAGAAGCACTCGGGCTTTTGATATATGCATTCGACACGAGATGTGCCATCTGTGAAGTAAATGCGATTATCTCGTCATGCTTTTCGCTGTGGGCTAAGCAATACGAACCAAAGCCGACTGGCTCTAAAGCAGCCTTTACTCTATCAATCATTTGCATATCATCAAACGTTGGTGGAACGATAATCATCGGCGCACCATCGAACATGTCAGCCTGCGAATGTGCTAGTCCCGAATACTTGCTGCCGGCCATCGGATGTCCACCAACAAAGAGGAATCCATTCTCCGACGCTGCCTTAAAGCCTGCCTCGCAAACCAGACGCTTTGTGCCGCAAGTATCGATAACCAGACCGCCTTTCTTAAACAAAGGCGCCTTCTTCGTAAGATACTTCACAGCCACATCAGGATAGGTGCAAATCAAAACCAAATCGCACTCCTTCAAGGAATCGTCATCGAGCTTCTCGTCAACAAAATGCGCGAGCTTTCCCATCAAAATATTCGTCTCCTCGATGTCGAATCCTAGCACACGAATACCTGGCTCTGCCTCCTTGTATGCCTTCGCTAGACTAGCTCCAATAAGTCCAAGTCCAACAATTCCTACTGTACTAATTTTATTTGCTTCCTGTGACATAAGTCTTTGTTCTCCTTAGATAACCTCGCGAATCTTCAGTACACGCTTAGCAACGTCGTCGAACTGCTCTGGAGTAAGCGACTGCGCACCATCGCAAAGCGCATGTCTTGGATCGTTATGAACCTCAATCATGAGTCCATCCGCACCACAAGCCGCAGCTGCCATTGCCATTGGCTTAACTAATCTAGCAATACCTGTCGCATGCGAAGGGTCAACAATAACTGGAAGGTGTGTAAGCTCCTTAAGCATTGGCACTGCAGACAAGTCGAGCGTATTTCTTGTATATGTCTCGTATGTTCTAATTCCGCGCTCGCACAAAATTACATTCTCGTTTCCGCCTGCCATAATGTACTCCGCACTCATCAAAAACTCCTTCATTGTGCTAGCAAGTCCTCTCTTAAGAAGAATTGGCTTATTTATCTTACCAAGTGCCTTGAGAAGCTCGAAGTTCTGCATATTTCTAGCACCAACCTGAATCAAGTCGACATGCTCGAAAAGTGGCAAGTGATCAGCACTCATAATCTCTGTTACAATTGGCATTCCAGTAGCCTTCTTTGCCTCAAGAAGAATATCGATACCCTCAGCCTTCATACCCTGGAAGTCATATGGAGAAGTTCTTGGCTTAAAAGCACCACCACGAAGAAGTGCTGCGCCAGATGCCTTTACACTCTTTGCAATTTCCATTACCTGCTCTGGAGATTCTACAGAACATGGACCAGCCATGAACGCGAAGTTTCCACCACCAATCTTTACACCAGAAACATTAATAATTGAATCTTCTGGATGGAACTTTCTGTTTGCACTCTTAAATGGCTCGGAAATTCTAGTCACAGACTCAATAATATCAAGTCCCATGAGCAAATCTGTATCTATCTTGGTTGTATCTCCGATAAGTCCCAACACTGTATGGTATTCACCCTCAGAAATGTGAACCTGCAAGCCCTGCGCCTTGAACCATTCGATCAAGTTGTCGAATTGTGCCTTTGTTACGTCCTTCTTAATTACTGCAATCATTGTAAACCTCCTTAATAAACAAAAACACCGCCGGAAGTAACCCGTGCGGTGTCAATTTAGTTTCTAAACCAAAAAGTTCTCAAGCACAAACTACTTCCACTTTAGCGAAGCTTCTAAAGTAAAAGTAAAAATAAAAGAATGCGTTGTAAAAGAACTTCTTCATTATAAATTTTGCTCTCTTTCAAAAAGTTATCCTAATTACACCACCGCGATATTTATTTGTCAAATGTTTTTCGTAAGAAAAATTAACGTTTTTTTACTTGATGGTCACTATTCAACAAAATGCAAGTACAACTGTTTGTTACTCAAAAGCTAAGAATTGATATCCTTATTCTGTCCAGTACTTCTGCAAGAGCTGGTCTACCTCGCTAATGTCGATGCCGAAGGCTACTGCCACTTCTGTCTTCATGATTTTCTTAGCATCCTCTAAGAATTTCTCATCCTGCAGATTAAGTCTCTTGCCTTCTGATTCTCTTGCCATCTGATATTGTGTAATTGTTACGATAAGAGACAGGATACTCTTGCGATCACCGCTTAACAAAATCTTCGAGAAAGTCTCCTTGCGAACATTTTTCTCCTCAGGCCATTCCATAGGATTATCCTTCATGTGTAGAAGAATTTCCTCTGCTTCCTCGCGTGAAATCACTGGCTTCATCTTCGCCATCATTGTCTCGTTCGAGGAAGGAACAAACATTGTAGAAGACTGTCCTCCGAACACTGGCTCTAGAACATAATATTCCTCTGGCATCGCATTAAAAAACGACATCTCCTCAATTCGAGCTATCTTGCAAACACCATTTCCACCATATACTACATTATCCCCTACATTAAACGAATAATTCATAAAAAACCTGCCTTGCGTATCGCCTATAATTTACCCTCTGAATCGATTATACACTAGACGCGAAGGCTTTTCGTGATGGCAAATTTGCCAAAATTTTTGGCCCTTAAATGTGAACTTTTTTGACGCGCACACTTGATATATAAGATGCCATGACAACTATCAAAATTAATATAGAAATCCACTGCGAGGTCGATAGTCCAAACCAGATGCCGCGAACCAAGTCGCCGCGCAAAAACTCCGCGAAGAACCTGAAGACCGCATAAAGTGTCAGGTAGAGCATCAGGAGCTTTTTGCCTTTGGCTTTTTTGGCGGATAGGGAAACTAGCAAGATAGTGAGCATCAAGTCGAAGCCTGCCTCGAAAAGCGCAACTGGCACAAGTCGAATTCCATTAGGTGCTATCGGAGAATTAGTAAAGGCGATACCAACAGGTTCAAGAACTCCCGTTGCTTCTTTGCCATAGCAGCAGCCAATGAGGAAGCAACCGATTCTACCAAATCCTGCAAATAGAGGAATTGCAGGTAGCATAGTTATAAGCATTTTGTCGGTGTCAAAGCCCATCCATTTTGTATAAACAAAAAATGTCACTATTGCTCCTAATAGGCCACCATAGAAAACGAAGCCAACATCCATCAAGAAAAACCGGAGTCCTTCGATGAGGCCTTGTAGGCCGGTGCTTTTCGAGAGGGTGTGGATGACTGGTATGTATGCTGGTAACTTCGTGATGTAATTAAGTAGCAAGGCTCCTAAGCCCATCCCCATTACGCAGAACACAAGCGTGTAGAGGCAGTCCTCGATGCTGGTCTTGTGGACGCGCGCAAGTATAAGAATCAGCAAAAACGCAAAAACAAGACCGCTCAATGCACACACTGTGTACATCGAGACGGCCCTGTCAAAAATCATTACAAACGGATACATCCTGTAGGTCCGCTTCTAGCTTTATCAGCCTGCCTTAGCAGACGCGATAAGTGCTGGAATGCCACTTAGTGAAGAGCAACCCATGCAGCCGAGGCAGCCTGCGCAAGAAATCACTACCGCGAGAGCAGCTGCGATGATGATGACTACAATTAGGTTTGCTACAAAACCAAATGTTCTCTCTGTTCCTACGTAGCCTAGCTTCTTTGCCTTCGATGCGTAAACCATTCCTACAATAGCCAAAATCAAAGCAATCAACATGCCATAGCCAGTAAACAAGATTACTGCTGCGGAGATACCGAGAATCAAGCTGATTACGGCCTCGTCCTTACCCGGTATCTTGCCATTCTTAGTTGGCTCGCCGTTTGGGTCAATTGGCTCTAGGATTGTCTCCTCTGTTGGAGTTGTAAATTCTTCATTCTGATTGTCGCTCATTAATGATCTCCTTTCGTTAGTGGATCCATTAGTGGATTGTCTAGCTGTGGGCTTTTGCTTATGCTATTGTGGCTGCTGTGATTGAACCAACTAGCATTGCGATTCCGCTACCTGCGAGAATTAGCGCGCCGATAAACATAAGGATTGCAATAACAGACATGATGATTCCAATAATGGAGCAAATCTTGCCTGCCTTCACCTCTGTGCCCTCATAGCCAAGAGCTACCGCCTTGTTGCACTGCGTAAGACCGATAATCGCGCAAATTAGTCCAACTAGACCTGTACCTGACAATAGGATGGAAATAATTCCACAAATTAGTCCTACTGTACCCTTGTCCTTAGCGTTTGTGTTTGTAACGCTAACCTGCTCGTAATTGTTGTTTTCCATGGTAAAAATCCCTCCCTTTCCATGATTGTATGAACATCATACAACTTTATTATACACGCTTTCTAGGGAAAATTGTATTAATTTTGCCCTCTCCCTCTCGAAAAGCATCCGCGATAAAACCTACAAATGACAACACTTCTTGCGGCAATTGTAAATATTTGCTTTTCGCGTTAGAAAAGCGTCTCTTTTGTTTCTATAATGAGTTATAATATATAAGTAAAATTTTATGTGTACGCATGTGCGCACGTGCTTCGAGGATAGGTAAATGGCAAGAACTACAGATAGAGACAGCGCAACACTACTTAAAGTTTATGAACAATTCAGATCTAATTGTTCTTTGCCTTGTTTTGCGAAGACATTGGATTCCAAATATATCGGAGTTTCTAGTTCATTTGTAAAGCTTTTCGATATGGAGTCGAAGGCAGATATTCTTGACAAGACAAACGAGGCCATCATTGGTAATATCGAGACTCGTGAGCGCCTAACATCCTGCGAAGAGATGCTTATTGACGACATCAAGAGCAGCAACGAAGCTGGAGCTTCTTTGTCGGACATGCCTTTTGGGGCTGCACTCCAGGTAGCGACATCAGCTATTACAAGCACTTCTATTTCTGAATCCAATTCCGCTATTGCCAAGGCGACCAATTCCTCCGAGGATTTGGCTGAAGAATCGTCTTTCCGCGTACTCGTTGGAGAAATTAGGGGTAAGAAGAAACTTGCCGCTAATCCAAACCTCAAGGAGAAATATATAAGCTTCTCGTTCAAAATCGTTGTGAATAATAAGAATAAGCCGATTGGCTTTATTGGACATTGCCAGGATAATACTTTGAGCTATAACGCCAAGAGAAGATATCTTCGCCAGGCCGAGATGTTCCTAAGACTTCCGGACAAGGCGTATTCTTGTGCCTTTATTGACGTAACTAGTTGGGAAATGCTTCGATTTACTGTGCACAAGAAGGGTACTGAAGGTCCTGTAATTGAAGCCTTTATCAGCATCGACGAATTCATTGCTCGTTCTGACAGAATGGTGTCAGACGACCTTACTGCACATAAGTTTTTTGCAAACCTGAATCAGAAGGCTTTGCTCGATGTGTATGAATCAGGCGTGCCAAGCGTAAAGGCAGAATTCTATATTCCTGCCGATCATTCAAATAGAGTTACAAATCGACCAGCTAATGATATTAGAGAAATCGATGACACTCCTACTTCTTTGTGGGTAGAATTCTCATACTTCTTCTTGCTCAACCCAGATAACAACCACGTATGTATTTTGTTGTCAGTATTAGATATAAATAGCCAGAAGGTAGAAAGAGAAAACCTCGTTCGTGCTGCCGAACAAGACCTCATGACAGGTCTTCTTAATCACGAGACTTCTATCAAAAAGGCTGACGAATATGCAAGCGGAGAAGGACGCGGACTTACAAGTGCATTATTCATTATCGACGTAGATAATTTTAAGCTCGTAAACGACAGATTCGGACATAGAACTGGAGACAATGTTCTCATTGATATCGCACAGAGGATTCGTTCTGCATTCAGGGACACTGACATTATTGGACGAATCGGAGGCGACGAATTCTTCGTACTAATGAAGAATGTAGATAGACCTTCAAATGTTCGACAGAAGGCTTTTGAGCTTGTCGAATCTCTACAATATGAATGTCGTCGAGATGGTTTGTTCCTAGACTTAACAAGTAGTATTGGAATCAAGATTTTCCGTGGCGGCGAAGATGAGATAGAAGATCTTTATACCGCAGCAGACAAGGCTTTGTATCGTGCGAAGAATAGTGGAAAAAACCGTGTCGAAATAGAGGGCATGGATTCTGAAGCTCTCTTACATAGCAGTAACGATTTGGATGACGAATTTAGAGTTCCAGAGAATTCTGTATCAAATAATACAATCAACTTGAAGGCCGTATTAAGCGGAATGAACGGTGTTCTTTTGCTTATCGATGTCATTGGAAATAATCTCAACGTAATGTTCGCAAGTAACTCGCGATATGGACAAAATTTTGTAGACATGCTTCCTGCAGAAGAGTACGACAAGATTTTGAAGGAGATGCGTCTTTCTATTGCGAACAAGACAGAGTTCGATTATATCCTCCACCTCAAGACACCAGTCTTTGACCACGAGTGGATACAGCTTAAGGGTTCGCAGCTACAATCTGATATCACAGGAATCCATAGAATGATTGTAATTGCTACCGACATCTCTATATACAAAAACGTAGAGAATCAGCTTCGTCTCGAGAATGCGAAGAGAAATCTCGCGCTTTCCATCACGAACGTAATCGTATGGGAATATGACATTATCAGCAAGAATATCACTGAGCACGATAGTGGAGTATCTAGTCCATTTATTTCAAATGACATGGTATATCCAGAATCATATGCAGAATACATGGAAATGTACAACGCCATCGACGAAGGAGCAAAAGAAGGAACTGAAGAAATTCATTTCAAGTCGCTTTTCGGAAACGAGAAATACGACTGCTGGATGCAGGTTTCCTTTGTGACGCTTTTCGATGAGGGCGGACATGTAAAGGGCGCGCTTTTTGCAGCAAATGACATCTCTGAATACAGAAAATCTGTGGACGAGTACGACAGAATTCGAAGCTCTTATGCGGCGGCCAAGGCAAAGAAGCAGACGGCATTCCACCTAAATTTGACGAACAATCTCGTGAACAACGTCTCCTACTCGGACGACTACATTCGCCCGAGAGTTGAAATAAAGACTGCGACTGGATTTATCAATCACTTCCTAAGCCTATGCGACTGCGATGACGCGCGCAGAATGGATCTCGTAAGGACGCTCAACTTTGATAATCTCATGCAATGCATTGAGAATAAGCAAGAGCTTATCGAGGAAGAGGTTCCGTTCTTCTTGTCATCCGGCGACACTGAGTGGTTCTTGATACGTGTGTTTATTATTCACAATCCAGAAACTGAAGATGCCGAGGCATTCTGCTATCTCCGTAATATTAACCAAAGCAGAATCTCGCAGATGATTGTAGACCGAGTATTCGAGTACGAATATGAATTCATCGGAGTGATTGACACGAAGGTTGCTTCTATGCGCGTTATTCAGCAGAAGTATTCACCTATCGGCTCAGAGACACACTTTACTGATTATGAGCAAATGCTTAGGGACATCATGCCAGGCTACATTGTAGAAAACGAGCTTCTCGAAGTGCAGCAGAAAATGTCACTAGAAAACATCATCACACAGCTCAAACAAAAGCCAGTCGTCACGCTCACATGCTCAGCATACGATATGGCTGACGGCGGCAAGGTCCGACGCAAAAAATACCAATACACATATCTCGACGATACAAAGCGATACATCTCCGTCACCAAGAGTGACATCACCGCGCAGTACCAGTCCGAGTTCGATTTGATTTCTGGTCTTCTTAACCGCTCGACCTTCTATCGTCGCGCGCGTGCACTCATCGACAGCCAGCCTAGAACGACTTTTGTTATCATCCGTTGGGACATCGACAAATTCAAGCTCTTCAACGACCTCTACGGCTCGCAGGCAGGTGACGAGCTTCTCGCAATGATTGGAAACGCATACCGCGAACTCATCACACCAAACTGCGTAATCGGCAACCTTGGCGCAGACAACTTCGCGCTTTGTATGCCAATAAACGAATTTGACGTAAACGCACATATTGAGTGGCTTCAGGACCTTTTCGAAAATCTATACGAGAACTACAACCTAACCTTCCATATGGCAGGCTACCAGGTGCTCGATACAGACGTTGAGGTGGGCCACATGTGTGACCGTGCACTCATCGCAGTCAAGTCCATCAAGGAAAACCTCGAAGAGCGCTTCGCATGGTACGACGACTCAATGCGTGACGAGTTCATTACTGAGCAGGCGTTAATTGACGAGCTTCGCAGCGCACTTGATAACGATCAATTCGACATTTACATTCAGCCGCAATTTAACCAGTTCAACAACACTCTTGTATCTGGCGAGGTTCTCGTGCGCTGGATTCACCCAGAAATGGGCGTAATTTCTCCAGGCAACTTCATTCCAACAATGGAAAAAACAGGAATGATTACGAAGCTCGACCAAGTTATTTGGGAAAAGGCGTGCAAATACTTAAGCAACCGAATCAAAGCAAAGAAAAAAGTCGTACCTCTCGCACTCAACATCTCGCGTCACGACTTCTTCAATCCACGACTTTGTGACATTATTCTCAATCTCGTGCACAAATATCGACTAAGTCCAAAACTCGTCGAGCTCGAGGTTACAGAATCCATCTACATGGAAGACACTACTCTTATCATCTCTGTAATCAACCGCCTCCACGAGAACGGCTTCACGATTAAAATGGACGACTTTGGTTCTGGCTACTCATCCTTAAACATCTTGAAGGATGTACCTGTTGATATGCTCAAGCTCGATCTCAAATTCTTGTCAATCAGCAATCACGGCGACAGCCGTCACAAGGTCAACAATTCTACAAACAACGCTGCCTCCCGTGGCGGAATCATTCTAGATTCCGTTATGCGTATGGCACATTGGCTCAACTTGCCAGTAATCGCAGAAGGCGTAGAAACCAAGGCACAAGCCGACTTCTTGAAAAGCATCGACTGCGCAATCGTACAAGGCTATTATTTCTCTAAGCCTCTTGCAGTACGTGAGTTCTCTTCACTTCTCGACAAAAACGATACTAGCTTCATGCCAAGTGACTTCGTAGTAAATGAACACTTTCAGGCGGCAGACTTCTGGTCTCCAGACTCTCCATCCTCGAACATGTTCTCGTCCTTTGTTGGTGCCGCAGGCATCTTCGAATTCAATGCCAAGGAACGTTCACTCATTGCTATCCGTGTAAACGATAGCTTCGAGAAGGAAGTCACTTCCATGGAAACGCACCTTAACTGGTCTACAATCAATCTGTTAGACCTCGTTGTAGATGAAGAACGCGAAGAACTAATCGATACACTTGCCAATAAGCTTGATACTGAAACCGATGCTATTATAACTAACCGATGGTACTCCATGTCACGCTCAGGACGTTTTACTTGGACGCGTCTTCGCATGAAGAGAATTGCTCGAGCAACATACCACGACATCCTCTATGCGAGTGTTGAAAACATTACTAATATCAAGGAAGCAGAGATTACACAGCAAATCGTAGCCCAATCGCTCGAATCCATCGCCAACTACATTAACGACGGCGTGCTAACTTTGATGCTTGCAACTGACGACTCCTTACCTCTAATGTTCTGCAACAGACATCTCACAGAGCTTCTCGGCTACGACTACTTGAATTTTGTCGAAGAATACTCTGATGACATTAGACCTCTTATCAAGAAAGAAGATCTCGACAAATTTGCAAGTCTTGCTTCAAGCCTTGATTCTGGTGAGGTTTCAATCTCACTCAAGCTTGGTTCTAACAACTATTCCGAATTCACATTATCGAAATTGGACACATCAGAAGTAGGCGAAATTACATTTATTGTTAAGTGAGATTTTTTGCGACTATAAATTCTCAGAAATGAAGTTTTTATATGAGTCTGGATGTCTTGCATGTTGAATTATGAGTAAAAAGATGATGATTTACGATAAATTTCTCAAAATCACATTTTTATCGTAGTCCAACCGCTAGCTAGAAGCCCCCTTCAATGCTCAAACTACGATAAGAATTAAAAAAACGCATTTTTATCGTATAAAAACACGCTCTTCTCAAGGCTCTATTTCATTCAAACTACGATAAAAATCTTAAAACTGCTTTTTTATCGTACTATTCGTGCAAGTTAGCAAGGTAACACGGCACCATCTAGCATGAAAAACTACGATAAAAATCTAAAAAATGAATTTTTATCGTAACTCAAGCGGATTTACAAGTAATAAACCACCACTCCAACTACGATAAAAATCTCAAAATCACATTTTTATCGGAAAGTAACAAATTAGTATTATCTTAGTATTATCTCGATATCAAAAACCCTTCGCTTTCTACTCTACTATGAGAGATTGCGAAGGGTTTTGTTGTTGTTAATATCAGTAAATCAATATTGTTTCATCATTCGGAACGTAGAGCGGATACTGGGTCCATCTTGGCTGCTTTTCGAGATGGGATGAGGCCGCCGATAAGGGTTAGGATAACGCTTAGAAGTGTTAGGATTGCGGCTGCACCAGCTGGCAAGAAAGCGTTGACATCGTCGACTCCGCCGATGTGGTGGATGAGGATGTTAGATGGGATTAGGAGAAGGAGTGTAACGCCAACTCCGATGAGGCCCGCGATGAGGCCGATGATGAAGGTCTCTGCGTTGAAGACGAGAGAAATGTTGCGCTTTGAGGCACCGATTGCACGGAGGATACCGATTTCTTTTGTGCGCTCCATTACTGAAATGAGCGTGATGATGCCGATCATGATAGAGGATACTACAAGAGAAATTGCAACGAAAGCAATTAGGATGTACGTAATTACATCGATGATTGTAGTAACTGATGAAAGCGCAAGTCCGATGAAATCGTTATAGAGGATTTTGTCTTCCTCGGCAGCGTTTTTGTTATATTCTTCGATTGCGTAGGAGATATAATCCTTGTTCTCGAATGTGTCTGTGTAGATTGCGATTGAGGATGGGCAATTCTTGTCAACGTAGCCGAATGCGAACATGTTTTCGTCGTAGCTACCTGTAGAAACATATTCATCGTAAATCTGTACGAGAGATGCTTCGTCGAGAGATGGGATTATCATCTGGTCAAACATTGCGGCAAGCTCTTGCTCGGATAGAGCATTTAGCTCTGCGAGCATTGTCTCGTCGCCACCATACATCTCATAAGCCATTGCTACAATGAATTCTGCCTTCTCAGAAATTGTAAGAGACTCAATGTAGATTAGTGCGACCTCTGCTTTTTCTTCGTCGGAAGCTGGCGCGAAGCTCATTCCATTAAGTACATTTACGTCTGGGTTTTCCATCTGCTCTACTACTACTGGAGACTCAGCTGTGTGATCAATGATGTAGTTTGTAAGCTCCTGTGTGTAAGCAATTGGAGTGTAAAGTGTAGCAGACTCTGCGTCTGGCTTTGCGCGAACGATTCCTACAATGTCGAGCTCGAGAGCATTTGCGAGGTTTTCCTCCACCGAATGAACATCGTCTCCGATATAAGAGAAGTATCCATTATCGCCCTCAACGTAGAGGTCTGCGCCAGTCATTAGGTATAGAGTATGGTCGCACATTTCTTCGAATGTAAAAGAAGCGTCGTTAATTTCAATTTCACCACCGTTAGTGAACGAACGAATCATCTCATCGTATTCGTCGTGTGGCAAATATCCAAGCTCATATAGGTAGTCGAGCTGAATCTCATTTCTCTGATTTACTACAAGGAGAACCTCGTTAGCGCTCGTTGGCCATTCGCCGTGAATCAAATCGTAGTTGTCATATACGATGTCAGAGATAATCGCTCCGTCTTGACCTGGGAGTATCTCGTCGTACTTCTCGTCGACTGTTGAAGACATAGAGAAAGTAGCAACACCAGCGTTGATTGTTTGTCCGCCAATAAATGGATTTGTGCTCATGAATTCTCCAGTGGAGTCATATGTATATACGGAGAAAGTTGTGTTGTATGAATAGATAATTCCGTTCTCACCAACATAATCGCGGATTGGGCAATCTTCCTCTTCCAAATATTCGCGGAATAGCTCGAGGTTGTTCTCTGTAATGGAGTTTGTCATGCTATTTGACATCTCTAGCATTCTTGAATTGGAATAAATACGATTTTCCTCTCTATCCTCATCTTCGCTAGAAGCGTCGTCAGAATCTTCGCTATTAGCATTCGGATTCGCCTGGAAGAAAGCACTAATATCCATAGTCTGCGCTTCAATTACGATAGGATATGAAGTCATTGTCTCTCGCTGTACGTCATTGATGTACTTATTTACGCCAGAAGACAGAGACAAAATCATCGCGATTCCAATAATACCAATAGAACCCGCAAAAGAAGTCAAGATTGTTCTACCAAGCTTTGTTCTAAGGTTACTGAAACTTAGGCCTATCGCTGTTCCAATGGACATCGAAGCCTTACCAAGATTTTTGTATTCTACCTTCTCGTCTTCGAGTGTCTTCTCGTCAACCTCGAAAGGATTTGTATCACCAGTAATCTTTCCGTCCTTTAGGTTAATGATTCTGTTCGCGTACTCCTCTGCAAGCTCTGGGTTATGTGTAACCATTACTACAAGCTTATCCTTCGCAACTTCCTTAAGGAGGTCCATTATCTGTACACTAGTCTCTGTATCAAGTGCGCCTGTTGGCTCGTCTGCAAGAAGAATGTCTGGGTTATTTACTAGCGCACGCGCAATTGCTACTCGCTGCATCTGGCCGCCCGACATCTGGTTCGGCTTCTTGTGAAGCTGGTCTCCGAGGCCTACCTTCTTTAGAGCTTCTGTCGCTCTCTCGCGACGCTCTTTTCGAGAGATGCCGGAAATAGTAAGTGCGAGCTCAACATTCGCAAGCACCGACTGGTGTGGAATTAGGTAATAGCTCTGGAACACGAAGCCGATTGTGTGATTTCTATACGAATCCCAGTCGCGGTCCTTGTACTTCTTTGTCGAGATATTGTTGATAATCAAGTCGCCGCTGTCATAGCGATCAAGTCCGCCAATGATGTTGAGTAGCGTCGTCTTACCTGAACCGGAAGGTCCGAGAATTGCGACAAACTCGTTGTCCCTAAGATTGATGGACACGTCGTTTAACGCATTCTGCACCAAGTCGCCCGTGCGGTACTGCTTGGAAATGTTCTTTATTTGTAGCATTTTGTTCTCCTTTTGCACGCTAGAATGCTTCTTCATAATTTTCCATTCTTAAGTATACTCGGATTTCTTTCTTATAAAAGTAGCAATTATAAGGCAAAATCTCCAATATCTTTCTCGAAAAGCATCACTTTTTCCTTCAATCTGCTCTGTTCATTTTTTATTCACTTGGCCGTAAAATTTACCCTGGAAATTTGTCAAAATCAAAACGCAATCTAAACATTCTCCGAGTAGAATAAAGAAAAAGGTGGTTTTCTATGCTTCGCTACATTGAAGAATTTGTTTTCTGGTATCCAGCAATAATGTCCATCTTTTGGATGGTCGGAGGTGTTATTTTTTACTTCTCAACCGAACGTAAGATCCACCGTAACGACAAGCTTAAGCTTACGACCACTCCAATGGTTTCTATTCTAGTGCCTTGCTACAATGAGAGTGAGACAATTTCCAACACGGTCTTCGAATTAAGTCGCCTTGAATATCCGAACTACGAGATAATCGTCATCAACGATGGCTCCTCCGACAACACGTCAGAAATTGTCCAGGAGCTACTTAACGAATATGAGAATCTCCGCTTCATCGACCTTAAAGAGAACAATGGTAAGGCAAACGCCCTCTACTTAGGTCTCATCGCGTCTCGCGGAGAAATCCTAATGGGAGTAGATTCTGACTCCTACATCCTCCCTGATGCACTTAACTACATCGTTCCGCACTTCACAAATCCTCGTAACGGCGAACGAGTCGGCGCCGTTACTGGAAATCCACGTGTGCGTAACAGAAGCTCCCTTCTAGCAAAAATCCAATTATGCGAATACGCTTCCATCATCAGCCTTATCAAGAGGACACAAAGAATCTGGGGCAAGGTAATGACTGTCTCCGGCGTAGTTGTAGCTTTTCGCAAGAGGGCGCTCTTCGACTGCAAACTCTGGGACCGCGATATGATCACGGAAGACATCGGTGTTACTTGGAAGCTTGAGAAAAACTTCTGGGACATTCGCTACGAGCCAAACGCGCTTTGCATGATGCTTGTGCCTGAAACCGTCAAGGGCCTTTACAATCAGCGTCGCCGCTGGACTCAAGGTGGCATGGAAATTCTGCGCCGCCACTATGACGTATTCTCTAGCTGGCGCCGTCGCCGCATGCTGCCGGTTTACCTCGAGCAGTGCATCACTATCGTCTGGGCGATCTGCTGGCTCATCCTCGCGATTTTGTTCCTCTGCATGATCATTACAGATAACGGCATCATCATTGTAAACTACATCTGGAAGTCGCTATTCTTGTCGACCATCTGCATCATTCAATTCTTCGTTGCGATCACGCTCGACAAACGCTACGACCCATACCTCTTCCGCCACGCCGTGGTTGCCATTTGGTATCCGTTCCTATACTGGTACATCAACGCCATCATCGTAATCACGTCGCTGCCAAGACTTTTCTTCCGTAAGCGCAAACTCGCGAAATGGGAATCTCCAGACCGCGGAATCGACTCGGACCAGGACACAAGGCCGCCTCACTCAGATGATTCAAGTGGCACTCCCCCTCCGAAAAACACCACCGCCTAACACTCAAGGAGACTTGATATGAATAACAAAGCAGAAAGAAATAAGGTTCAAAAAATAACCAAGAAAGACTTCAAGGACCACCTAATCACTGGTCGCCAGAAGTGGTGGAAGAAGATAATCGAATGGATTATCACTATACTTGGTTGGGCAATTTTGCTTTCTTTCGTCTTCTATACAATCTACGGCTTCCTCGCAGAACGATACGGCTGGTATCTACCACAATACTATGTTTACAATTCACAGATGCTTGCCGAGCTGAAGATCTACATCTTCATCGCATTTATCGCGCTACTTGTCTGTATTCTCGTTTTGTTATGCTGGAAGGAGTATAACTACCTCCGCTTCGGTCGCAAGAACCGCCGCAGATTCAGAAAACCAGTATCAAATGAAGAACTCAAGGAGATGTTCGAGCTCGATTCAATGACGCTCAACCATATGCAAAACGATCGTTATATCCTACTCGAAAAGAACATCATCCCAGAACACCTTGGCATCGGCAACAAGCGCGAGCAGCGTAAGGCCGAGAAGAAGGCTGACAAGCGTAAAGCAAAAGAAGCAGGCAAAGCCAAATAATAGCCATCATTTTCTCGCTTTGCGAGATTATAATAAATCCTATGGTTTAGCAAGCCACGATGTCCGCCTACTCATCGTGGCTTGCTCTATGAAAGATAATAATTATCCGTGATTCGGAACAATATCAATTAAGATTCGGAATAATGTCAAAACAATTTTGATATTGTTCCGAATATTATTCCGAATCGTTCTCTTATATCTACAAAAAGCTACTGAATCTCCCAGACAAATGTAGCTGTATCACTAACAGTGATATCTTCTGGATCTATATCGATAGACGCTTCTGATTCACTACAACACATTTTTACTTCGAATCCATCATATCGTGTGTTCGAATAAATATCTATTTCGCTCCAATTATAATCAATTAAGACAAGTTCTCCCATTTTTACACCAGAAGCCGAGCAAAGAATTGTGGCCTTGCTTTTCGCATTGGTTGCAGCCTGGCGAAGCATTTCTTCATTAATTGCGTCCTTGTCCTTAACTGTAAATGAGATTTCAAGGCGAGGATCTGCCTCACAACTGGAAATTGTGGCAAGAACACTCGATAGCAATTTCATGTCCATATCGAATTGAATTCTTAGACTGTGAGTTACCTCGTAGCCATCGAACTTGCTCGTATAATTTCCATTACTATCCCTTACTTGCTTATTTATACTTCTAACATTGAAGTCACTTGTTTTGATAGAACCCTCCGTAAAGCCAATGCTGTATAGTGCCTCGCTCAATTTTTGGATGCGCTCCGACGCCTTGGTCATTGCCTTATCGTATATTATGTTACGGGAATCGAGTGTCAAATTTAGTATCACCAAATCTGGTTTTGCTGTAGCTTTCCCTATTCCCTTTACTGTTATTGTTCTTGCCATTTTGTTTACTCCTTTCTCATGATTTATATTTGTCTTTGCCTCACGACTTATGTATTAACCTATTGTTATTCTATCATCACGATGGGGCAATAAACGGACTTGCTGTTTTTTCATCATTCAAAATACAAAATCACTCCTATATTCCACTTTCCTATATTCCACTTTGACAAATAGAAAAGGTCATCCTGTTTTTCAACAAGGTGACCTCTTATTTCTTTTTGCTTTATGCTACGCGTCTATTATGCGTTCTGTGCAGAAGCTGTTAGTGCGTAGCGGCGAATGTCCGAAAGACCTGTGATTATTCTATAGGAACCGCCTTCGAATACTACGAGTGTTGGTGCTTGACGAATATCGAACTTAGCGGACAAGTCTGCCTGCTCTTCTGCGTCAATTACGATATACTCGATTCCTGCTTCGTTAAGTGCTTGCTTTGCGATTGGGCAGTTTGGACAAGTCTTTGTTGTGAAAAGCATTGTCTTGCCGCCTTCTTCTACTGTTGCTACTGCAAGCTCTGGTGCTACATCCTCGTCTGTGAGGATTGGGCCACGGTGCTTAAGAACGGAAGTCTTGATGTCGTAAAGCTTACGATCCTTGAACTCCTGTGTCTTACCATCGTTCCAGTTCTGTACTGGACGATAGTAGCCAGTGATTCGGCTGTATGTCTCTGTTGGCTTACCGCATACTGGACAAGTTGTAACTTCGCCTGCGAGATATCCATGTGCCTGGCAAATGGAGTATGTAGGAGACATTGTATAGTATGGAAGCTTGTAATTCTCTGCAATCTTGCGAACGAGATTTGCTGCTGCCTTCCAGTCTGGAAGCTTTTCGCCAAGGAAAGCGTGGAATACTGTTCCGGATGTGTAGAGAGTCTGGAGCTGATCCTGAATGTCGAGTGCGTCGAAGATATCGGATGTGAAGCCAACTGGCAAGTGTGAGGAGTTTGTATAGTAGAATACTCCACTTGCATCGTTTGCTGTGATGATATCTGGGAAGTGCTTCTTGTCGTGCTTTGCGAGACGGTAGGAAGTTGACTCTGCTGGTGTAGCCTCGAGGTTGTAGAGGTCGCCGTACATCTCCTGATAGTCGGAAAGGCGCTCTCTCATGTGGTTCAATACTACCTTAGCGAAAGCCTGTGTCTTCTCATGTGTGAGATCCTTCTGGAGCCACTTCGCGTTGAGACCAACCTCGTTCATTCCTACTAGTCCGATTGTGGAGAAGTGGTTATTAAATGTTCCGAGGTAGTGCTTTGTATATGGATAGAGGCCCTCGTCGAGGAGCTTTGTAATTGTCTGTCTCTTTACCTTCAAGGAACGAGCAGCGATATCCATCATCTTGTCTAGACGCTTGAAGAAGTCTGCCTCGTCCTTTGCAAGATATGCGATTCTTGGGAGGTTGATTGTAACAACACCGATAGAACCTGTAGACTCACCAGAACCAAAGAATCCACCAGACTTCTTACGAAGCTCACGTAGGTCAAGACGCAAACGGCAGCACATGGAACGAACGTCACTTGGCTCCATATCAGAGTTGATGTAATTAGAGAAGTATGGTGTTCCGTACTTTGCAGTCATCTCGAACAAGAGCTTGTTGTTCTCTGTCTCAGACCAGTCGAAATCTCTTGTAATAGAATATGTTGGGATTGGATACTGGAAGCCACGTCCGTTAGCATCACCCTCGATCATAATCTCGATGAATGCACGGTTTACCATATCCATTTCCTTCTGGCAATCCTTGTACTTGAAGTCCATCTCCTTGCCGCCAACGATACATGGAAGCTCTGCGAGGTCGTTTGGAACAGTCCAGTCAAGAGTAATGTTCGAGAATGGTGCCTGTGTACCCCAACGGCTTGGTGTGTTTACGCCATAGATGAAGGACTCTACTGCCTTCTTTACCTGCTCATAGGAGAGGTTATCTGCCTTAACGAACGCTGCCAAATATGTATCAAAAGAAGAGAATGCCTGAGCTCCAGCCCACTCGTTTTGCATAATGCCAAGGAAGTTAACCATCTGATTACAAAGTGTAGCGAGGTGGCTAGGTGGAGAAGAAGTAATCTTTCCTGTAATTCCGCCAAGGCCCTGAGTAATGAGCTGCTTCAAAGACCAACCAGCACAGTATCCTGTGAGCATTGAAAGGTCATGCAAGTGAATATCTGCATTTCTGTGTGCCTTCGCAATCTCCTCATCGTAAATCTCACTGAGCCAGTAGTTTGCAGTAATCGCACCAGAGTTTGAGAGGATAAGTCCACCAACAGAATATGTAACTGTAGAATTCTCTTTTACTCTCCAGTCGTTTACCTTTACATAGCTATCAACGAGCTCCTTATAGTTGAGAGCCGCAGACTTCATCGCACGGATCTTCTCTCTATTCTTTCTATAAAGGATGTACGCCTTAGCTACCTCCTCATAACCAGTTCTCTGAAGAACAGACTCTACGCTATCCTGAATCTCTTCTACAGTAATCTTTCCATCTTTAATCTTCGCAGAATAATCTGCAGTAACCTTAAGCGAGAGCAAATCAATTACATCGTCGTTATACTCAACGTTCACCGCCTCAAAAGCCTTGCGAATCGCATCTGAGATCTTCGACAAATTAAAATCTACAACCTTCTCGTCTCTCTTTACTACCTGATACATATTATTTCCTCCTCCATGTATGTAATTTATTATCTTTTTACCTTCAATCTTCACTCGCCTCGAAGCGCCGCCATCGGTACAAACTTCCTAACCGCCTCTAGCGCCACCAGCATCTTGTCCTTCGCCATCGCGTGATAGCCTTCACCAATTACCATGCCCGAATCCTCAAACTCCTGCAAAAAGTATCTCTGCTCCTTGCCCTCAATTAGTCTTCCGACCCCCTCGAAAAGCATCCGCACCTCTTCATCGCTTCCGCCATGAAGTTCATCAACCACTGTCGTCCTGAATTCATAAGGCGTTCCGCTATTTCTCAATATCTCGATGCTTCTTCTTACATTCTCAATCGGTGTCTCATTAAGTCCACACGCCCTGCCATACGATTCTGGAGCACTCTTAATATCCATCGCCACATAATCAAGAAGTCCTTCATCTAATATCTCCTTCAACCTATCTGGATAAGAACCATTGGTATCAAGCTTCACCTTGAACCCCATCTCCTTAATCCTGGCAATAAAGTCTCTTGCATCTGGCCACATCAAAGGTTCTCCACCCGAGACGCAAACTCCATCAAGAACTCCCTGCCTCTTCGATAAGAATTTGAAGAATTCGTCTTCTTCTAAGTGATCTTCTTCTGTCATCCTCTCTGGCACCACCAACGATGCATTGTGACAAAAGGGACATCTAAAGTTACATCCTCTCGTAAATACAGTACAAGCAACTGTCTCTGGGAAGTCGAGAAGTGTCAGCTTCATTAGTCCACCAAGCTTCATCGATTACGACCTCCCTTTACTTATCAAGATTCACTTTCAAGGGGCTACTTCCCACCTTGATTGCTTCCACATTGTACCCATATTTAGTGGTCTAGTCAACCGTAAACCACTATATGTAGTGTTTACCCCCATTTTTGCCCTTTTGTACACTCATCCAATCGCGAATCGTTTTTTGGTGTATTTTTCCTTGCGTTTCTCTGTATTTTTTTGTCTTAGGTTCCATTCTCATGTGAAAAATGCACTTCAAATTAGATTGTTACAATTATGTTACAAACCAAAGCCCCCACAGAAATAACCTTCATATTCTGCAATAAAAATACGGTTATCTAAATGCTATGCGAGATGTGAAATTGATATGCATTCGAAATCGAGATCTTTGTATGAGTCAGGGTATCTTGCAAGGCAGGATGCAAGCTTATAAAGTGGCGAACTACGATAAAAACCTCAAAAATTGAAATTTATCGTAGTCCTGCCACTAGCCAGAAGCCTTCTTCAAGGCTCGAACTACGATAAGAATTGAAAAAACACATTTTTATCGTAGAAAAACACGCTCCTTCAGAGACTTTATTTCATTCAAACTACGATAAAAATCTTAAAACTGCTTTTTTATCGTACTATTC
>CALEFT010000018.1 GCA_937876985.1 uncultured Clostridia bacterium
TTCAAAAAGGCTCGATAAATATACAACACACTTCTAAACTTTGCAAGGGGTTTTTTGAAATTTTTTCACTTGTTTGAGAATACGCTTGCGGATGCTTTTCGAGGGAGCAAAAGGCTGGCGATTTTTGGCTATATACGCGCGTTAATAATAAATAACATTATAAGAGACGAGATTGTCGCCCTCGTACTCGAGTTTAAGCGAGAACGGGCGGTGCTTGGTAAGGGCCGCGAACATATGCTTGTCGCCCTCCCAGATAGGCAGCCTACTGACGTCGTCCTTATGAATCCAGATGAGGTCGCCCTCGTTGTTTTGAGTAGGAATCTGAGCGCGAGCTTCGGGACTAGCGAGGTCGGCAGTAAAAACGTGCATGTACTCGGTGCCGTATTTGTCGCTAACAAAAGTGACTAGTCCCCTACTTGCAAGGTTCGCGATTTGGTCTGCCACAAGAGTCGTCTCCTCGCAAATCTCACGCAAAATGCACTCCTCCGGGGACTCGCCGTCCTCGATATGACCGCCGACGCCAAGAAACTTGCCGTAGTTTTGGTCGCCAGCACGCTTTTTAGCGATAAAGAGCCACTGGCCGTCGTCCTCGATATAGCAAAGTGTTGTGTTCGTAATCACTTTTGTTCTCCTTTTGCTCGCCTCTACCCTCGTCGAAAAGCAGCCTTCGCCTCACACCAAGGACAGATATCTGTCGCCGTTATCTGGCAACACCACGACGATGTTTTTGTCTTCGTTTTCTGGACGAGATGCGACCTTGATTGCCGCCGCGAGTGCTGCACCAGAAGAAATTCCAGCAAAAATGCCCTCTGTTCGAGGAAGAACGCGGAACATCTCGAGGGCTTCGTCGTCTTCGATGGTAAGGATCTCGTCGGCAAGGTCCTTTTCGAAATTGGCTGGAACAAAATTCGCGCCGATGCCTTGAATCTTGTGGGAAGAAGCCTCGCCGCCAGAAAGAAGCGAGGACGACGCAGGCTCGACAGCGACTGCGTAAATGTCAGGATTGCAGTCCTTCAAAAAGCGCGTCGCACCAGAGAAGGTGCCACCAGTTCCGATGCCCGCAACAAAAACATCCACCTTGCCGCCAAGGTCGCGATAAATCTCAGGCCCTGTCGTTCTATAATGCTCGCGAGGATTTGCGGGATTGTCGAACTGACCGACGATGCACGCACCCTCAATTTGCTCGCAGATTTCCTTGACCTTCTCGATAGACGCCGCCATTCCTCCAGCAGCCGGGGTCAGCACCACTTCGGCGCCGTACACTTCCATCAGCTTGATTCGCTCCTTGCTCATCGAGTCTGGCATGACAATGATTGCCTTGTAGCCACGAGCCGCAGCAATCGCCGCAATTCCTATCCCTGTATTGCCCGAAGTAGGCTCAACAAAAGTCGCCCCAGGCTCTACCCCATCGAAAAGCTCCGCCGCACGAATCATGCCAAGGCTAGCTCTGTCTTTCGTGGAGCCTGCCGGATTCATGCCCTCGACCTTGGCCCAGAGCTTGCCCTTGAGGCCGTATTTCTCCTCTATCCTCTTGAGTCTCAAAAGTGGAGTTTTTCCAATCATGTCAACCATGTTCTCACAAAGCATATTGTTACCTCTTATTACATTTTTTTAGTTTTCTTATTTATCTAAATCAAATTACTTTATTAGATTTCTTATTTGTGTTTTGTTTTCTTTTGTTTTGTTTACTACCGTATTATAAACCAGTTTTGCTGGTGCTTCTACCTAATATGTTGAGGCGGTTCTGTATTGCGTAAGGGGCGGATTCTTCATCAAATATCGCACTTTTTGATGAAAAAGGTGCTGAAATCTTATTTTAATCGGCTTGTGAAATCATGTGAGATTTCACAGAGACCGTTTAATAGGATAACCACTGTTGTAAAATGTATGAGTAAGAAATTTGTCGATGGAGGTGCATTATGGATGTTGTTTTGGTGGTGATTGGGTGCTTTTCGATGGTGGTGGCGCTTTATACGCTTGCGGTTGTGAAGAAGATTGAGAGAAGCGCGGAGAAGAAGACGGAGGATGCGGCTAGGCACGCGGAGGCGCTGAAGGCTTTGGAGGAGTCGATTGAGAGGAAGCTGCAGGGGCTTTGGGGTGCGATATCGACGTCGCAGCAGAATGTGGTCTCGAATGTGAATGGGGCGATGAGCAGGTCGCTTTTGGATTATAGGGATTCGATTACGAAGGAGATTACGCAGCTTCGTGCGGAGAATAATAGGCAGATTGAGGCGATTCGTGCGAGTGTCGAGGAGAAGCTCGATAAGCAGATTGAGAAGCATTTTACGGAGTCGTTCAGCAATTTGAGGGAGCAGATGAATGCGCTTCTTAAGTCGATGGGCGAGCTTTCTGAGGTTGGTGGCAAGGTTGCTAGTTTGGAGTCGACTTTGAAGGGTACGAAGACGCGTGGAATTGCTGGCGAGATTCATTTGAAGAATATCATTGCGGAGGTTTTGACGCCAGCGCAGTATGAGGTTGAATTCTCGACGATTCCGAATTCGTCAAATCGCGTTGAGGTGGCGGTGAAGATTCCGAACCGAGACAATGACGGTGTGGTTTATTTGCCGATTGATTCGAAGTTCCATTTGGATGTTTATGAGCAGCTAGTTGATGCATATAACCGTGGAGATTCTGAGGCTTTGGCGAAGCAGAAGAAGGCTTTGAGAACTCGAATAATTAATGATGCGAAGGACATCGCGAGCAAGTATATTGCGGATCCATATACGACAAGATATGCGATTTTGTTCGTTCCGATTGAGTCGATGTATGTGGAGATAGTAAATCTCGAGGGCATTACAGAGGAACTCAACAAGCTACATATTACAGTTGCTGGGCCTTCTACCCTTCTTGCGATTCTTAGCACGGTGTCAAATTATTTCCAGTCGCTTGCGCTTGCGAATAAGTCGCAGGAGATTGAGCAGACGCTTGGTCGCGTGAAGAAGGAAGTTGAGAACTACAACAAGGTGCTAGAATCTATCAGCAAGAAATTCGATGAGACTAGCAAGAAGTTCAGCGAAGCGACTGGTACTAGGTTCAGAGCTGTTGAGCGTACTTTGCGCAATATTGAGACTGGCGACATCGGACTTATCGATGATGAATACTCGGACTACGATGAGTAATTGATAGGTTGATTAGTTGATGGCATGGTTGTTTTGCTTCTTGACGCTTTTCGCTTGGGCCAAGGTAGCGCGGATGTTCTTGTTCGTGAAGAATACGACCATGATGAAAATTGCGCAGATTACCCAAGACATTGGCTCGCACACGATGATGCCGTTGTAGCCGAGGCGCTTCGAGAGGTAGAGTGCGCAGAAGACCTTGCAGAGGAGCTCCATGAAGCTGCAGATGAGTGGCGCGATTTTGGAGCCTAAGCCCTGCATTGTTGTTCTAGTTACGCACAAGATGGAAAGCGCGTAGAAAAATGGCAAGTTGAAGCGAAGATATTTGACGGATAGGCTTAGAACTGTTGGGTTCTCGGAGCCTGACAGTGCAGCTGTAAGATTGGAGCCGAAGGCGTAGATGATAATAATCATTAGTGTACAGAGCACGAAGGATGCGAGGATGGATTTTTTGAGTCCCTCGACAACGCGGTCATGCTTCTTCGCACCATGATTTTGGCTCGCAAAGGTTGCCATCGCGGAAGATAGATTTGTTACGGACATGAAGCAGAATTCGACAATTTTACGAGCAGTAGTGTGCGCGGCGATTGTCGTCTTGCCGAAGCCGTTAATTGCAGAATATAGGATGAAGGAGCCGATGTTTACGATAGTGAACATGAGCGCGAAGGACATGCCTGTCGTAAAGAGATTCCATAGGAGCTTTGGATCAAATGTGAAATTCTCGCGACCGACGCGCAGTTCTGGCACCTTGAAGATGATGAACAAAAGAGTCGTGACGAAGGAAATTGTCTGCGAAAGAACTGTCGCAATTGCAGCACCAGGAAGTCCAAAGTCCCAAACTGCTACGAAAAGCAAATCAAGTCCAACATTAATAATCGTGGAGAAAATCAGAATATATAACGGGGTCTTCGAGTCGCCGATTGCGCGGAGGAAACTTGCCGCTGTGTTGTAGAAATAGTTAATCGGCATGAATATCATCAGAATAGAGATAAAGCTGTGTGCCATGTCGTAGATCTCGCCCTTTGGTACGTCGAGAAGATTCATGAGTGGCTTTAAGAAAATCGTTGCAACGCCTGACATTACGATACTGCAGATAATTGCGAGAACGATGCTGTTTGCGACTGCCTCCTTGAGGCCCTTTTCGTCAGAGGCGCCATAGCACTTGGATAAGACTACGCCGAAGCCGTTGGTTAGACCGAATGCTAGCGACATGAAGACGCCGTTGATTGTGGAGACGGAGCCGATTGCCGACAAGGCGTCGTCACCGAGTGCGTGGCCGATGATGGTTGTGTCGGTTAGGTTATAGACCTGCTGGAAGAAATTAGATAGCAGGAGTGGAATTGTGAATAGGAGAATCACCTTGAGCGGATCGCCTATTGTTAAGTCGGTTGCGTTTACACTTCTTCTGATGTTTGTGCTCATATGGGCCTCCTTTTTATGTTTTTTTGCTAAGTAAATAATAATGCTTTTTGCGTATTTATCTATCAAATCGATTGCACAAAATGTTAGATTGTAGTCTTTTTCATTTGTGCAATGTAGCAAACGAAGACCTCTGTTCCGTTGAAACGTTTTTTGTCATAGGTGTTTGCTAAGATGGCTTGCACTTCGATTGCGGTCTCGTAACCTCTAGTAGGGGGCACTAGCAACGAGATAGGGGCAGGGTTTGAAGTTAGTTATCAGTTGGGATGCGGAGGGTTGGTGGAGGAGGAAGGGAAAGAAGGGTGTGAAAATAGGAGCCCGAAGGCTCCTATCGAGTGAATAACTAATTAATCGCGATATTGTGTTAAGCGTTTGTTACATATATTATATTATATGGATTTGAGGGAACAAACATTTCTGGAAGCATGAAGAAAATCAATGCATTTATTAATGCTAGCACTGCAAAGATTATAGCTCTAGCTTTTTCTTTATTACGAAGGCGAACAAAAGCTATTGTGCCGATAATTAGATAAAATACCATAATTGCTATCTCTGCAATAACGAAGTTTCTCTCTTTCTTTAACTCAGCTAATTCTTGATTGTACTCCTCTAAGATATCGCTATAATCGTCCTGCGATTGATTATCCGAGGTCTGAGAACTTTCGCTTTCAATCGGTATTTCCATCAAAAAAGATTCTGTTATTTCTCTTTTGCGCTCACGTTCTTCTAATTCTTCATCTGTTAATTCAACAAATTTAGGTGTAGCATACTCAATCTGGCGTATATAAGAATCTAATTCCATACCAAATCTAAATATGAACATTCCTATCGTAAACATCCATAGAATTAAAATTCCTAATCCAGCATTATTTTTATTCTTATAAATTATATTCCCCACATTAATTCTCCTATTGCTTCACGTTGTATTATACCTTCATTATTTAAATAATGAAGATAAAAACCTGGACTATCCTCTTCAGTAGAGAAAGCTCTTATTATCCAGCCGTCCCAATTAGAATACGAAATCATTCCTTTATCCAATAATCGATTTAGTTGCTGTTCAAAAATATTTTCGTTAAAATAGTAATCGATAGCAGTCTCTCCATCACAACCATAAACATAATTTACACCGGTCATAATTGAACTAAGCCACGCATTAGATCCAATTTTACTGTAGGATAAACTCTATATCTGGGTATGCCTCTTCAAATTCCAAAAGAACTTCTTCAGTATAGTAATCTGACAAAGGAGAACCTAGATACACGCGCCTAATCCCTGTAGCACCTTGTAGCCACTCGGAATCTACAATTACACCTCTAATATATATAACCTCCATATCAGGAACTGGAGTATCAGGGACAAACTCATCATGACTTATCGTGAACATTCTAGGCCTAATCTCGACGATTTCTTCTCCATCAATTACTCTACTTTCGTAATTTGTTATCTCTGTATAAGGACGACGTATGCTGCCAGAAAAATCTAAGCTAATACATATCTTTGTCTCCCCGTTAAACAACTCATCTTCAGGATGAAGACTTGCGTATTCATTTGCTCGTGCAGCTACATTAGCATCGCCATTGAGAACTTTAACAAAATGAATGTGAACCTCAGCTAGAGAGCCATCCTCATTTTTGATTATCTCAACGCTTTCGCATTTTGTTTTTACTCCTTCATGCTTAAGAATATATTTTACTAGTCCTTTTGCTTCTCCGTAGGAAATAGGGAAAATTCTAGTATGTCCTCCGCACGAAGTAAAGCATATAAGCATTGAAATTAATAATACTATACTGATTACTTTTCTCATCATCTCACCCTATCTAACATAAATTACATCGGTCATAATTGAACTAAGCCACGCATTAGATTCCATATGAGTGATTATATAGGATTATTCTTCTCGGAGTAAATAAGGTAATCCAAGTTCGTCTAGGAAATCTAGAAATTCTTCTATTTCTTCTTCGTCGCTAGAATCAAGAATTGTTTCTATATACATATTATCGTAATAATAAATGCAACCTATTCGCCTTGGGATAATTCCTTCGGCTTCTTCTTGAGCTCTCAAATCGTCAGCTATATCAGCGAAGCAATCACATGGCGGAATACAGAAGCAGTAATAACCCATATCATTTCGATCTAGACACAAACGAGTTTCTGAAATTCCTGTAACCTCGGATATTCTCTCTTCAGTAACAAGATCGAAAATAATGTATCCTCTACCATCGTGAAATTCCGTTATTACATCTCCGTCTTGTTCGAAATCGTTATATCGTTCGATTCTATCTCTAAAATAACTACGAGCATTACTCCTATTATAATGTTCGTCACAACGTACAGTTATGTGAAGTGGGTCAATATTAGATTGTCCTTGATTAACATCACCACGATACGTTGTCATCTCAAAATCAGAATAGTTATTGCTTACAACTTCACTAAATTGCTCGAAATTTATCTGTTCAAGATCTTCAATATCTATAATTCGTGCCGTGCGCGTCTTTTCAAAATCGCACGAACAGAGCCCTATTGTTATTGTTATTATCAATATGAACGCAAAAAAACATTTTATGTTCTTCATATCAAACCTCCTATATTAAATACTGCGTTTTTTCGTAGGAGCAAGCGTATTCTTTTTATTGTTATACATTATTATTTGAAAAATAGAAACCATTTCTTAGAATTCAAACCAAACCAACTTAATACGCAGGACTATTCATGAATTTGTCTATATCGAAATTGCCACAAAATATTGTAGAAGAGCACAATTCCACTTCAAAACTGCCACAGAGTTTTGTTTATAAGAAGGGGTGGTGGCAAATATATAATGGAAATGGATAGATAAATAAATAATGGTCTTTCCTGAGAATCACTAAGAATTACTATATAGGAACTGGGTGACAGCTAACTATAAGGAAGGGAATGATTAATATGAAAATGATAAACAAAAGAAAGTACGATAAGGAAACTGTGAGGATGCTTTTCGAGCTGGGAGAAGATATTCTGACTTCTGAAGGCGTGATGCCGCTCTACGAGTTTTTGCATCATAGGAATACGACGCTGTTCGAGCACGTGGCAGGGGTCTCATACATGAGTTTACGGATGGCGATGAGGCTAGAGCAGTGGTTCGGGGTCGAGGTCGATAGGCGGAGTTTGGTGCGTGCGGCGATTTTGCACGACTACTTCTTGTACGACTGGCACGAGAGACGGCTTCACCGATTGCACGGATTCTCGCATGCGCTAGTCGCGTACCACAATGCGCGGAAACTTTACCATTTGAATGAGATTGAGGCGGACGCGATTTTGAGGCACATGTTTCCACTTACTGTAAAGCCACCAAGATTTATCGAGGGGCTGATTATTTGCATTGCGGACAAGGTTTGTGCGACGGTAGAAAACCTTCGTTCTTATAGATATGCGATGCTGACTCAAATGCTGCGTGGATACGGTGCGCTGCCGGCATGAAGTTTGGCGCGAAGCAAATCACTTGTAATTCTTCTTTACACGAAGGTTCCACCAGACGCCAACGGTATCAGTAAACATGCGCCAAATATCCTTGAAGCGAATTCTACCGAGCGACTCCTCACGACCAAACACAATCTCGATTGGACGCTCAACGATGGTAGCCTTCATCGACGAAGCAAGCGCAAGCTGCTCCACATCAAAGGCGTAACCCGACACGCGCTGCTTTGGCACAATCTCACGAATGAGGTCACCCTTAAAGAGCTTAAGTCCCGTCTGTGTATCCTTGATAGACATATTGAACAATATCTTAAGTAAGCAGAAAAATCCAATAGAAAAAACCTTCCTCACAAAAGGATATTCGAGCTTTGACTCCTTGTGCATCTTCGAACCGATTACTACGTCACAAGAAGTTTTCTTCTGCGTCTTAAGAAAGTCTTCGAGGTGCTTTGGAGAAATGTCTAAGTCAGCGTCAATGAACGCGACTAGGTCGCCACGAGAATTCTTGACACCCTCGATGACTGCTCCTCCCTTACCTTTGTTGTTGTCATATAAAACTGGTCTAATTGTTGGGATATCTGCCGCCGCACGAGAAATCTCTGAGCCGGTGTTATCCTTGCTGCCGTCGTTTACTGCGACAATCTCGTAATCGCCCTCTACAAAAGAGGCCAAGCAATCGTTGATCTGACTTAAATTCGAGTAAATCTTCTTGCCTTCATTGTAGGCTGGTACGATTACACTTAGCATGCGCAACAAGAATCCTTCCTTCTAGCATTAATCAGTTGTTATCCCGTATCTTCCCCTTATCCACCGGGACTCCCGCACTAGCTAGTAGCATGGCACGAGTTTTCCGTGAGTCATTATAGCATTATTTCTACGCATGGTTAAGGTACATCGGTGCAAAAACGAGTGAAATCAAACAAAATCGCCAAAAGAAATGCGAGGGCGGATGCTTTTCGAGCGAGAGCGAAAAGCCAAGCCCTTACACTTCTTAAGCCTAGAACCGCTACTTGTTATATCTCGGACTCGTCGACAATGTTGACGGCCCAGTTGACCTTATGAAGGAACGTTAGGCTGATGCACATTTTGATGAGCTCGTTGCAGGAGACAATCGCGAACACTAGGAGCATCGGAAGCGCGGTGAACCTGTATAGGAAATAGCTGACTGGCACGTAGTAGGTCCACTGCAGGCCGCTATCGAAGATGAACGTGAGCCACGTCTTGCCGCCGGAGCGGAGCGCGTAGTATGACGAATTGCAAATCGCCTGGAACGGATAGAAGCAAGATGAGAGCAGGATGATTTGCGTCGCGAGGGCGCGGACCTCTGGCTCTGTGTTATATAGATATGGGAAGAACGGCGCGCAACATGCGTTCAGGACGCTCGTGCCGATAGTGACAACGGCCGAGAAAGTGATGAGCTTTACAGCGGAGTCTTTTGCTTCGTCGATTTGTCCAGCACCGAGCTTTTGTCCGACGATGATAGACACTGCAGAGCCGAGCGCCAAATATGCGATATTGAAAACATTCGCGAGCGTGCTGTTGATGTTCAGCGCCGCAACAACTGTAAGGCCACGGCTTGACGCATTTGTCATAGTCGCCGATATCGAGAGCACCCAGAGAGCCTCGTTTACGAGGAGCGGCAAACCCTTGACGAGCACGCCGTGAAGTGTCTGACGTTCAATAGCAAACGACGCAAACGCGTATTTTGCAAAAGGCATCTCATCAGAATGCGTGTGTGTCCAGATAATGTTGATCAACATCTCGACAACGCGTGCAAGTACAGTCGCAATTGCAGCACCTTCGACACCGAGCGCCGGCATGCCAAAATTTCCAAAAATCAGGCAATAGTTAAGAACCAAGTCTACCAGAACTCCAGCAACGCCGGCCTTGAGTGGCACCACCGTCTGACCACATTCACGAAGTGTCGACGAATAAACGAACGACATCGCAAGCGGTGGCAAGCTAAGAAGCATAATCTTTAGGTACGCGAGCGCCGCCTCACCAGTCTTCGCGACATCACCGACGCTGCCTTCGGAATCGTGCAAATACAAGGCTATGATGTCCTCGCCCTTAAGCACGAGCAAGCAAATCGCAGCAACCGTCACCGCAGAACAAATATAAATCTTGCTTCGGAACGCCTGCGCCACGCCCTCGTGGTCGCCCTTACCAAAAAACTGCGCACCAAAAATTCCCGCGCCCGACACAGCGCCAAAACAAACAATCGTAAATACAAACAAAATATTATTCGTAATCGACACACCCGACATGTCGTTCGTGCCAATCTGCCCAACCATTAAGTTGTCAAGCAGCCCAACAATATTACGAAGCGCATCCTGAAGCATAATCGGCAGCGCAATCGCGAGCACCATTCGATAAAATTCCCTGCTACCAAACAGCTTGCTTCGTAGCCCAACAAATCCTTTTCCTAACATTTTATTTCCCTCTTTTTTCTAATCTTTTTTCTAATCTTTTTTCCAATCTTTTCCGCACCTAAGCGAATCTTGTTACGCTAGAGTTCTTATCAACGTCGCTATTTTGTTTGACGCCTCGTGCTTTTCGCGAGAGGCACACCCCACAAAATTTTGCCAAATACGACAAACAAAAAGGCTCGCCTAGGAGTCCCCGGCAAGCCCACTTCATTCAATTCTCTCGAAGCAACGGTCACTTATACCCGAACAGCGTCTTCTTCGCCTCCGTTACCTCAACAGACTTGAGCACAAAGCCCTTGCCCTCTACGGCCTGTCTAATCTTATCCTCGCCAAGCTCGCCCTCAGCAAAAAATGTCACCTTAGAATCCTTCGCGCTGGACACAACTTTCTCGCCGCCCAAATGCGCCTTGACAGCCTCATTCATGCTCCCCTCGCAATGCGCGCACTTCATTCCTTCTACATTAAGTTCGTACTTCTTCACGTCGTGTCCTCCTCTCTCGAAAAAGCTTCCCTCTCGAAAAGCTTTCAAATTTCTGTACGTTTTTGATTTGATTTTGAGACGATTTTACTCTTTAATATCTAATTGTCAACCCCAGAAAAGAAGATGAATAGAAATATTAAGGACAATATTATGGAACATAACCACCACTTTACTACTCAACAATTCGACAAGTTCACAATTACTGATGTGCGTGCTAGGCAGGGCGATGCGTCCTTTCTGATTGACGATGGCACGACTTCTATTTTGTATGATACCGGCTTCGGGTTCACTGGTTTCCAGATTGCAAAAAACATACAGATGGTGCTCAAAGACCGCAAGCTCGACTATATTTTCTTGTCACATTCGCATTACGACCATGCACTCGCATGTGCAAACATTAAGCGTGTTTTCCGGAGGCAATTGTCGTAGCTGGAGGCTATGCAGCGAATGTTTTTACAAGAGAAGGCGCACTTAATACGATGCGACAACTTAACAGAGAGCACGCAAAGCATTGCAAGGTCGACCAATGTCTTGACCTCGCGGACGAGCTTTGCGTAGATATGGCAGTCGACGAAGGCGACATTATTAACACAGCAAGCAGCAAGTGGGAGGTCATCAATGTACCGGGACACACGAAGTGCTCCGTCGTTTATTTGGAAAAGGATAGCGGATTGCTTCTAAGTAGCGAGACATTTGGCGTATATAAGCGCAAAGCCAACACGGACAAACATGGCAATAGCGATGAATTCGAGATGATGCCGTCGTTTTTGATATCGTATCAGCAGACAATCGAATCAATCGAGAAAGTCGCAAGACGTGCATCGGCAGGGCAAATTCGCGGAATGGTTTTGCCGCACCACGGGCTACTCGACACGAATGAGTGTAGCGTAAGTAGGCTTTTCGAGATGGCGGTAGCGGACTCTTGTAGGGCGAAGGACTTGATTTTGGGCCTTTTGCGAAAAGGCGCGTCCGAGGACGACATCATAGAGACATTCGCGGAGTGCTACGGCGCGAGACAGTTGAGCGAGCTATACCCAGAGGCGGCGATGCGACTTAACACGTCGATAATGATAAAGCTAATCGAGCGCGAATTCGCTGACGCTTGATTGGGGGAGCGATGTTTGGGGTGGTGGCTACTTACGGGAGCGCGATGAGGTTAGTTTCCCATGCAGGAATGTAGAGCTCGTGGCGCACATATAGCTTGTAGTCTGGATTCATCGCGAGAAGCTTGAGCGGTATCGCGAACATGTCTTCGTTACGGTGGTAAAGTGCGCAGATAATTGCTGGCTTTGCGGTGCGGATTAGCTTACTAGCGCCGTCGATTGCCTCATCTTCTACTCCTTCGACATCGAGCTTTAATAGGTATTTTGAGAAGCTATCGTGATTATTGCTATTATCGCTTGATGCGTCTTCTTTTATTTTGATTACATCGTCTATGGCAAGCGCGGCGGCGTTTTTTGTCGCCTTCAACGCCTGTGCCTGCGTCTTAATATTATTCTGCATAAGCTTCATAGTAGAATCCGCGCTGGTGCTGATTCTCGCCATTCGCCCCTCGTTTGCTGTGAAAATAACTTCACAGGATTCTTTCCACGCACATGCGTTATATGCGTGAAGTCTAGTAATATTTTTGCTCTCGAGGTTATTACACATCTTCGTATAGTTTTTGCTATTTGGTTCGAAGGCGTATATGTCGCCATAATTTTTGCCATAATATGAGAGAAATTCTTCTATCGTGTCGCCTTTATATGCGCCCATGTCGACAAAAGACAATTTGTCGACAGTATCGTTAGTGTCGTTGGCGTCGCTAGTATCTGGCGCGACTTGTTTGCAATATGAAGCAATTAAATTAGTATAAATCTCGCTGCGCGCTGTTGTTGCAGGAGCAAGAAATTCTGGTCGACCAGTTAGCTTAAATGCGAGAATATTACGATATACCGTGCGTGACAAATCGTCAGCTAGATTGGAGTAGACTTGTTGGAACTTTTCGAGATGGGTTTGGAAAAATTCCTTGTTGAAAAGGCCTCCTCCAGCAACTGGCACGTCTGGTGCGACGAGCTCGTGACGGGAAGCGATATCTAAGATGCGGTCATAAAGCTCTTCGTAGCCTGCGGCGAATGCGAGTACCACAACAAAGTCGTCGTGTTCAGCTTCGATGTCGGCAAGGCGCATGACCTGGTGTCCCTTGAAGGAGTGGCCGCGTACAAAATCGTTGCTAGCAAAAAAACCAGAGACTTCAATTTGGTACTGCTCGAATATTGCCAAGATTTTCTCGGCGCCAAGTCCCATCCCATATACAAAAATAGGCCTACCCGAAGCATACACAGACTTAAGGTAGTCCCAGCAATCAATTAGTTCTAGAAGGTCACTAAGGTGTCCTTGCTCGCCAAACGCGTCTGTCATAGGAAAAACTCTCCAAACAAGAATCTAAAGGCAACAAGGCAAATCACTCCGGCAGACTCAGCAATCAGTTTTGGAGTCATAGGCTTAAAGTACTCCGCCTTGTAAGCATCGTTCACTTCAACGAAATCGCGAATATCGCCCTCGTAAATCATATACTCAGCAAGCTCCTCGTAAAGCTCGTCTGGCTTCCACTTCTGGCGGCCCTTCGTCTTCAAGTAGCCTACGTGCTGAAGCAAGTATGCGACGAACTCCACGCAAGTAAAAGCCTTGCGCTGCTTGATGCCGCGAAGAAGCGGATATGTCACAATCGACATATAGTTGTAGATATAATGCGAGTCGCGACTAATCTTCGCGATAGTGCTCTTGATCCACTCATACTCCTCGTCGCTTACAGGCACCTCAAAAACCGCAACCGGCACATACTTATTCTTGCCAAGCGTATATCGGAAGGCATTCTCCTGAACTAGCCTAGCTAGAAGCACCGAATAGTGCGAAGGCCTAGCAAAAGCGTACAGCTTCGTAAATTCCTTGTCGAGAGAAATCGCTGCATGGTTATAGTTCTGCTTAGCAACGGTTCTAATCACCTTGCCAAACTTCGTCTGTGTCTTAGAAACTACAACATAAATGCTCTTCATAAATCTTGCAAGTCGCCTTCCACGCCGCGCTAGCCGAACATGCCTTTCTTTTTGTTTTTATCTACTATACCATTTTTGCTTTGATTTACAAACAATTTTCTGTTGCAATCCTGTTGCACTGCTTCTTCCTTTATAAAAAAGCAGTGCATCTAACATAATCTATTTGTATGAATTGTATGAATCCCAATGAGAACATACTCACTTAAATGCCGCTAGTAAGGTACTTCTTCTCAAATTCTCTAACGGAAACTGGCTTACTGTAGTAATAGCCTTGAATCGTGTCGCAACCTAATTCTTTGAGGACTTCAATCTGTGACTGTTCCTCGACGCCTTCTGCAATGGAGCTAATTCCAAGTTCACGAGACATCGAGATGATGTGACTTAGGATGATCTTAATCTTTTCGCAATCGTCGCCGTCTACGATTAAGTCTACAAAGCTTTTGTCTATCTTCAAGGTGTCGAGCGGCATTTCCTTGAGAAGCGCGAACGACGAATAGCCGGTTCCGAAGTCGTCCATCGAGATTTGGAAGCCCTTGGCCTTGAGGTCGCCTAGCACACTAATCATGTACGCCTGATTCTCATACGCCATTGTCTCTGTGAGCTCGAACTCGATTAGTGCCCTGTCCACGCCATACGAATCTACAATGGCTGCGAGGTGACTTGCCAAGTATGGCTTCACCATGTGCTTACGCGACAAGTTCACGGACACTGGGTAGACCTTATAGCCCTTCTCCTTCCATCTCTTGAGTTTGGCGCATACGCGGTGGAGCACGAACTCGTCAACCTTGATAATCGAGTCGTCCATCTCGAAATACGGCACAAAACGATACGGAGTCAACATCTTCTTATGCTTGTAGTTCCAACGAACCAACGCCTCTGCACCGCAAATCTCGTTTTTCTGCGCATTGAACTTTGGCTGGAAATACACCTCGAATTCATTTGCGCGAATTGCAGTATCAAGGTACGCCTTAAGCTGCTTGCCCCATAGCGCATTCTCGTGCATTTCCTTAGTGTAGAAGTGAATCTCGGTCTTGTTTATCTCAGTGCCCATCGACTGCGCAAGCTTTGCACAATCGGCAACAATCTCGCCACTATTCATCGCATATCGCATCGTAACGACGCCACAGCGATAGAAAATCTGATATCTCGGATCTGCATCAAGCCTAGAAATCTCATCGAAAAACCTACCCAGCTTTTCTCTTATCTCATCTTCAGGCATATCACGAATCATCATCGCGAAATTATCGTTATCACATCTCGCACCAAAATAAATCCAGTCCGAATGACGCTTCATATTCTCCGCGATTCTCCATAACACAACATTCGCAACATTATGGTTGTAAAGCTCATTGATCATATTGAAGTCCTTGACATCAAAATGCACGAAGCAATAATCCGTCACGCCACGCTTGTGATAATTCTGCAAGCACTCATTCATCCAAGTCCAATTGTAATACCCTGTAATCGGCTCCGTATAAGCCTTAATATAAAGCTCGTCATTCGTAAACTTTCCGCCGCCACAATCAACTGCATATTTCGTATCCGTCGGAAAACTAATCTCATACATGACGCGCAGTTTCTCTTTTACTGAGAACGCAGTCACCAAACCGCCATCTACATATTGATTCGCACTGATTCTCTCAACATTCTCGTAGCGAACCTTCTCTATCGTCTCCCTAAGCAATTCCTCATTAAGCTGATATTCATACGCCACATCCATCGTGATCATATACGACTCTGGAATCACAATGCACGGCAAATCCTCTGGGAGCTTAACCCTCTCATCATCAATCCTAAACTCTAGGCCAACCACCCAGTCTCGCCCAACATCCGCCTTCGCCTTCTCCGGCAAATAGAAAATACCAACATCATCATACGTACCGAACTCATACTGATACGCCTTGAGCGCCGCCGGACAAACACCATCTCGAATGCAAACCTGCACCTCGTCCGTCACTTCCGGCAAATAATATAACAACCTCTCAGGTCTGTGAATAATCAAAGTCGAAGTCACTCTTGCCATACAAACACCTTCTTGCTTGTAACAACCTCGCCTCTCGCGCCCTCTCGAAAAGCACAATAATTGTTATTCTAAACTCAATTTCAGGTCAAACCCGCGCCCCTATCGCAACTTTTGTTCCTTCATAAATTATATCATCTCGCATAGGCCATTTCTTCGAAGTAAGAATAAGTTCAAATATTCTTTTCATATTCCCAAATGAGCTTTTTGCTGTTTTGGGAATACTTTTTTCTTGCTACTTAGAGGTGACAAGGCTTCCGCCAACAGTTTTGTCAACAAAAACGGGTCAATCTGTTGACAGATTTGTTGACAAATATAGGCTAGACTTTTATCAGCAGATAGTTCACCCAGGAGACATTGTTTTGATGAACTTCTTGCTGAACTAGGGGTTATCAGCAGATAGTTCACCCAGGAGGCCCTGTTTTGATGAACTTCTTGCTGAAAGCAGCTTTCCCATATTAAATGTGATAAACCAAAAAATCTCTATAAATGATTATATGCTCCTCGCGATGTTTGTCCCGAGAAGCATATAACATGGAATAAGGGATAGATATAAATAAGTAGAATGGCATATTTAATCTAACTAACGAATTATTCTTTGCGAGAATACTAACATGAAATCAAGAATTTTTCCATAGTATTTTTTGTGAAATCTTTCGGTTTTGCCAAAGTGCCACAAATTCACAACAAAAATGTCATGATTCTTATATTTTGTGACAAAATGATGATTCATAAGACTAGTAATTGTCTATGAAAGCCTTATTTATCAAGCAAAATCCCACAATATTAGCAAGGATTTTTAAGGAATTCTTGGATTATTTTCGCGTTAGTAGCTTCGTCGTACTGCATAGCACGGTATGAGTAGTGATGAACTACTACACCAAGGCGCTGCACCACATCTTCAATCACTGCTTGAACTGAACTACGAAGCCGATTGCGGTTATGAACAGCCAAAGAACGCTGGCAATTGGGTCACTCAAAGCAGCGTCGCTAGAGGTTGCGACAGTTGTTAGGAACGAAGCAATTGCTGGCACTCCCATAAGGATTGGAAGGAGCGCTGTCGAGAGCAGATATCCACCGCAAGCGGCAGTGATAAGCTTGATTGCAATCTCGTTTAATGCGAGAACGATAAGTCCGAGGATAAATCCGAGAAGGATTGAAAGTACAATGACTAGGATTGGTTCGATCATCGCAATTATAGATGGGTCAATAATGTCAAGATTGTCTAGCAATCCAGCGCCGCGAATGAATCCGGACACGACTGGATGTAGCATCGTTGTTGCAACAAGTGCAGTAACCCACATGAGCGCGGATTCGTATAGCTTGAACGCGATTAGACCAAGGACAATAGCTACGATAATGCTAATGATTTGCGGCGTATTTCCGCTTAGATTAACGTCGAATGCTGGCAAAACTTCGCTGCAAATCAGTCCGCCAAGGCTATATCCGCCATAAGCACCTAGAATTGCAACGGAAAGTCTGAAGGACTTGTATCCCCAGAAACATAGGAAAACTCCCAAAATGATAAAAACTACAGTTTGCATATCTTGCGCACCTCCTCAACAGTAGACGCTTGGCATAGTTCTCGCTTGAGAGCCGCCGCACCGTCAACACCCTTTACATATGCCGCCATTTGCGGCCTCATCTCTCGAACCGCGAATTCCTCCGGCTTGTGCTCGCACGTCAATTCGAGTTCGTACAAAAGCATCTTCAAGCGGTCCTCTTTGCTGACAAAACCTCCCTGCCACGCATCGCCGCACGACTCATCTCCCCCAGACAAGTATGCACGAACCTGCTCGAAAAGCCACGGGTTACCACAGGCAGCCCTACCTATCATTATACCATCTGCACCGGTAATCTCGAGCGCTCTCTTTGCACTTGGACCATCAACAATGTCACCATTAGCAAGAAATGGCACGCCAAAAGCGCGTGCAACAGCGGCCATCTTCGCCACCTCGCCCATATCGGCGTTGCCGTGATACATCTGCTTGCCCGTTCTGCCGTGAACCGCGAGGAGGGCGATTCCTGCTTCGCATAAGCAGGACGCGAAGCTCTCGCCGTTAAGGTGACCTGGGGAATCGTCGAAGCCGATTCTCGTCTTGACCGTGACTGGCTTGCCGTATGAGGCGGCAGCCTGAACGGCGCTTCGCGCGATGGCCGCTGCCCGTGACTCATCAAGCATCAGGGCACAACCGGCGCCAGTTTTGATGACCTTTGGTACTGGGCATCCCATGTTGATATCGATTATGTCAACCGACTTTAGTCGGTCGTCCTCGCATATGGCGCGTATCGCATATTCAAAATCACTTGGCTCGCTTCCGAACAGCTGTATGCAAGTAATTCCTTCTTTTTCTTGATCTATCTCTAGGTACCTGAAGCTTCGCTCGATTCCGTTATACAATATCGAACGCGCCGACACGAGCTCTGTCGGACAATAACTCGCTCCAAACGATTTACATATCGACCTGAATGCCACCGAGCTCGTGCCCGCCATTGGCGCGAGGCATATCGCCTCGCCAATCGCGATATGCGTGGCCGATGCAGCCGGCATCGATGGCACATCTGGCGTTGCTGCCGCATCTAGCGTTGCTGGCGCATCCGGCGCTGCTGGCGTTGCCAGCGTGGCCGATGTAGCCGCTGGCGCGGCCTGCTTTTCGAGGGTGTTTGGTCTTCTGATAGTGATTGGCTTTAGTAAACCCATATGTGTTTCCTTGTGCGATTATGTTCTGTGGATTGGCGGTGCTTTTCGAGGGGGTCAGACGCCTGGTAGGAACGAGAAAAACCCTGTGCCGAAAGCCCATGCGGCGAGGTTGCCGAGGATGATTCCGGTGAGGATCGAGAAGCCTACGTCGGTAAAAAAGTGCACGCGCAGATATAGACGCGATAGGGCGATGAGTGCCGCGTAGATGTATGCGACGATGCCGCACCACGGGTTGGTCAAGAATATGACGGTGGCCGCCGCAAAAGAACTCAGCGTGTGGCCCGATGGAAACGAGAAGTCCCATGGCGTCTTGATCAACAGCTTGTACCTCTTGTGGAAAAACGGCCTGTTGCGGCGCACGATGTTCTTCAAGATAAGATTGCCGAACATGACACACATCAAAAGCGCAATCATCATGATATATCCGTCCTTGAAGGTCGGCTCGATGAGCATCATGACAAGCGCCGCGCAGATCCACACCATCGCTCCGTTTCCAGTCTTCGTGATGAAGACCATCGCTTCGTCCATGAACTCGGACTTAAGCTTATTGTGGAGCATCTCGAGGTGGAAAACCTCCCACGCGGCAAGCTTGCTTACGTTCTTATTCGCAAATTTCTCTACTTCGATAATTCTTTTCATGCGCATATAATACCATTTTTTGCGCACATATTGAAACATATTTAACTGGGTTTTGTTGAAGGATTTTGTAATGGATTTAAGGGATTTGCGCGGCTTTGATTGCTTGCTTCCTCGTTTGTTGCTTCGCTAACTGCCGCTTCTATCAGCCGCGCATTTCCCTTGTGTCAATCCTAACACTTAAGCTTATCTATTGATTTTTGAAACCAGCTTTTGCTTCGCACCAAAAAGCTTGCGTCCAAGATTACTCAAAATCAAAGATGCCACCCAGACCGAGGCTGTCGTCACTCCGCCTGTAAATCCATAGAAAAAGTCAAACAAAGCGCTCGTGTCCTGTGGGTCCACAAAAGTAATAATCATATTGATTAGCGCCATCACCGCCGCGAAATACATGAGCCACTTAATGTTGCCCAAAAACTTCTCGTACTGCTCCGAACTATAGTCCGCCGCCAAAATTGCTGTCTCTTTAATTTCCTGATTCATATTCTGGTCTTTCCTCTCACCATTAAAAATTTCACGGAGGTCCACCTCATAAAAATCCGCAATCTCAACCAAAAGCTCCACATCCGGCAAATTGCTGCCCGTCTCCCACCTCGAGACTGTTCGACGCGACACCATCATCGCCTCCGCAAGCTGCTCTTGTGTGATTCCCTTCTCTTTACGAAGTTTCTGTAGAAATGATCCAATCTTTACCTGATCCATTTTCCTTACCTCCTTATGATGACCCAATTCTGCCTTCGCCACCACACATTTTCTAGGACATCGCCCGACCAAAACGCCCATTTCCCAGCATGAGACAAGCCTTGTCCCCTTAAAAGCGCCGCTTCTTTTCGCATCAGCCCTCTCATTCAGAGCCTCCCTCGAAAAGCCTCGAGGCCCACATCAAGCCACCCAGCCAACGCGCCTTTCTACTAACTGATTTTGCTGACAGTTTAGTATATTCTATTCTGCTTGAAAAGACGTTCAGACGAATAACTCATATAAATTTCCACTTCTCGTTTTTGGCGAGATATAGTTAGTTGATTCCTTGAATGGGTTCTTAGTTTGAACATCGGTATTAAGATTTGCTGATTTCCAATACCGATTTGCAAACCAGCGTGGTCGCTGGCTAGCTTATTAGATGATGGACTACGATAAAAATCTCAAAATCACATTTTTATCGTATCAACGTAGCTAGTTAGAAGCCCTCATCAACACTCAAACTACGATAAAAAATAAAAAAATGTATTTTTATCGTATAAACGCACACGCTTTTCAAGGCTTTATTTCATTCAAACTACGATAAATTTCAAAAAAACTGTTTTTTATCGTACTATTCGTGCAAGTTAACAAGGTAACATTGCTCCATCTAGCATGAAATAATACGATAAAAATCAAAAAAATGAATTTTTATCGTAACCCAGGCTAAATTACAAGCAAAAAACCACAGCTACAACTACGATAAGAATCTCAAAATCACATTTTTATCGTAAACTGCGCATGTTAAATGGCTGTTGACCGACAATATTATTACGATAAAAATCAAAAAAATGCATTTTTATCGTAACTCGAATGTTTTTCTGCTTGATGAAACTATTGTTCATGTTAATCTTAACTATAATCCATAAGGAGACAAAAAGAACCCACCCAGTGAAGTGAACCCCCAAAGTCTGCCCAACTTTTGGGGTTCACTTCACTCATAAATGAGTCTGGGTATTTCTATTGTGGTTTATTGCGATTCGCACTATATAAGGTAACATTATAGAAACGAACGGTCCCGTATTATTTTTGAACCAGGCATAAACAACCTAAGAGAAAGGACTCAGTATAAAATTTTATTGTTGATTATATTCTGGATTTACAATTCTAATGACCTATCGTCCAAAAGAAATTCCCTAATTCCTACGTATAGTATTCCCTTTTCATCCCGCCAAGGAATAATGTCATCTTTAACAACAACAATTTTCTTATAAGAGTCATTGATCCTGCTAAGAGAATTAGTCTCCTGTATTCTTTTATCTTCATCTTCTATATGGAGTGCTGATTGAATGTAATACCTCTGCATTCCACGGTTTACAACAAAATCCACTTCCAATTGAACTCTAACTTTTTTCGCTTTGCCTGTATCATCAACTACCGTTTTGGAATAGGGAACTACACCTACATCAACATTATATCCGCGACGGATCAGGTCATTGTAGATAATATTCTCCATTATATGAGTTTCCTCGACCTGCCTGAAATTCAATCTAGCATTACGCAGACCGATATCAGCAAAATAGTATTTAAGCGGTGTGTCAAAATAGTCCGCTCCTTTAATATCGTATTTCCTTGCACTGCTGATGATATATGCTTCTTCAAACAGTTCCAGATAATTAGCGATCGTCGAATGCGAGATCTTTATTTTCTTCTCGGATAAGAAGCGGTTAGCAAGTTTTGAAGGATTTGTAAGAGAACCTATAGCTGACGAAATAAAATCCATCAGCACATCTAAGACCTCGGTCTCATTACGGATATCATTACGTTCAACTATATCCTTCAAATAAGTTTCAGAGAACAAGTCTTTCAGATATCTGCTCTTCTCCTCAGGTTTACGCAACGATAATACATAAGGCATTCCACCGTAAACACAATAGTCGCGCCAGGCATCGCTTTCACTATTTCCTCTTTCTGCATAAAAAGAAGCAACCTCCGCAAAAGACAGTGGCATAACATGTATCTCATCTCCTCTGTCGCGAAATTGTGTCAGTACATCTTTGGACAGCATTCTCGAATTGCTTCCGGTTATGTAGATATCAGCGTTCTTGATCTTCATCAGACCAAGGACTGTGTCGACAAAACTGATCTTCTCATTCGGATCATCAACATACGGATTCCTGATCTCTGAACACATCTGGATCTCATCAATGAAAACATAATACCTGTTCGTATCTTCAATACTTCTCTTAACATATTCATTCAAAGCGAAAGGATTCCGATAACGGGCGTAATCTATCTCATCAAGCTTTATTTCAATAATATGATCTTCTGTAACACCGCAGTCCAACAGATATTGTTTATACAGCTCGAATAATAAGAATGATTTCCCGCAGCGCCTAATACCGGTAATGATCTTAACACGCCCGTTATCCTTCTTATCGACAAGTTTTTTAAGATATTGTTCTCTGTTTATGCTCATAGATGCTCCGTGCTGATTTTGCACCTAGGTGCACTTTTTGCTCGTAGTTATAATAAGCCTATCTGCCTATTTAGTCAACAAGATTCGTGCTGTTTTTGCATCTAGGTGCACTTTTTGCTTGCACACTCTCAGGCTATGAATATTTACATTTCTATTTCAGAATTGAAAAAAGCTCTTGAAAATGGATTTGCTGTCTGATAGTTCTTTTTGCTGATGATTATCCGATCCAATCCTGTTTTAAGATTGAAAACACTTTTCTTCCTTCATAGTGATCTTTGCGCCAAAAGCCCTCAGATGCATTCGCATCTTCGCGCGCACTTGGGGACACCTGT
>CALEFT010000019.1 GCA_937876985.1 uncultured Clostridia bacterium
TGCTATAGCACCCATATATACAGATACTATATCAAACGATAGTCATTATACTAGTATAAAAAGATGCTGTCAAGTATTTTTTCTTGACAGCATAAATTAATTATTATATTTTGTTATCAGTTTCTGATAACAAAATCCAGTTGGAATAGATTTATAACGTAGCAATGCTGCTAACAAATGCGACTTAGCAAAACAAATTCCATGTCTTGCTTCTAAAACTTCTGATGCAGAACAAGTTAAAATATCTTCATTTATATCTGCTGAATGCGAAATGCTATCTCTTACATATTCATATGCTTTTTTAATGTACTCCACTTCATTACTCGCCCCTTGATACAATGCATCTGCAAGCTGCATTATATTTTCGTTTCCGTAATTAATTACATTATCTTCTTTTAAATATTCATCTATGTTTTCTGTAAACAAGATTATATTCATAATAGTTCCTCCGTCAAATTCAAATTCGTCTCTCAGCAAAACACACGGGCTCACTGAAATTTCACGTTGCTTTTATTGTTTTAAGCTTTTGTATTTTTCTTCATTAAATCATAACAAAGCACATCTTCATTAGCTGTTACAATTTTATGGGATACAATAATTATATAACCTCTTTTTCTATAAATATCTTTCGCTGGTAACGAGGAATCTAAAATTATATCTGCATATTTATCTGCTATTTTTTTCTCAGCAAAATCTAAGAGTTGCTTTCCAACTCCTTTGCGTTGATGTTGAGGTAATACAAATAATCTGCATATTTCATTTTCCTTAATAGTAACCGTTCCAAGTGTTTCTTCTCCATCTATTATCAAATAAACAATATCTGCTAAAATATCCTTTGTAATGTTTTCGCTATTATGGTGTTCAAGAAAAAAATCAACTACACCTCTTGGATAATAGTGAGGATAAATCTCCTTTATTGTTTCATGTGTTATTAATTTTACATCCTCAAAGTTTTCTATTTTCGCCTTTTTAATATTCATGCATACTCCTCCACCAACTTCAAATTCTTGCGTGATTTCAACTCTTCACAAAATTGGGATTTATGTTATTGAAACCAAATAGGACCAACAATAAATATTCCCCAAAAGAAAAAAGTAATAGCAACAAATGCTTCAGAAATCAACCAGTAAATTATTTTGGATTTTCTTACTGTGAGAGGACGAATACAATAAATCAGTATGACTATAATCTGCAAAAGGATAAATAAGATAGTTTCTTCTACTGCCGGAGATACCAAAAAGTCAGCAGCACCCTTAGCGCTTCCTTTCCCTATAAGCCAAAGGTTTGCAGTTAAAAAAGCTGCAAATGAAAGAATCAGCTTAACACTCAGTTTTCTCATATTACTCATCTCCATAAATTCAAATCTTCCTTTCAGTTATTACAAGCGAGTCACATTTACAAGAATCATTGGATGACGCTTTGTTTTGTCAAATAAGTGATTCTTGATTGCGTCGCGGAACTGACGAGATATGCAATATTCCTCTAGTGTCTGATTGGCCTTACGCTTAGAATCAGTTGTGAGCAGTGCCATTGCCTTTGCACCACAGCCACCGTGGATGTCAGCCTTCTCGTCCTCATAAATAAAGCCGATAGATGTTACTACTGGGGGCGCAACAAGAGCTTCATTCTTGTCTACTACGACAGAAATTGCAACACAACCATCTGATGCTAGACTCTTACGCTCTGTGAAGACACGATTTGAGATGTCTCCACTTGTATTTCCGTCAATTAACACTGCTTGCGCTGGAACCTGATCTATTACTCTTGCGCTACTATTTATAACCTTGTTGTTAGCACCAAGAGTAGCAGAAATCTCAAAGACATCTCCGTTATTTAAGATGAATGTGTTCTCTGGTAAAGTTCCAAGTTCCTGTGCCATCTTCGCGTGCTTATATAGCATACGGTATTCTCCGTGCACCGGAATGAAATATGTTGGCTTTATCAAGTTGTGCATGAGCTTAAGCTCATTTGCATAGGCGTGTCCAGAGACATGTACGTCTGCTAGAGACTCGTAGATTACATGTGCACCCTTGCGGAAAAGCTCGTTGATTACACGATAAATCGGCTTCTCGTTGCCAGGGATTGGGTGTGCAGAAATGATAACTGTATCACCCTCCTGAATCTCCACCGAACGATGCGAAGCATAAGCCATTCTTGACAAAGCACTCATTGGTTCTGCCTGGCTTCCAGTTGTCAGGATTACTACTTCGTTTGGTGGATAATTGTCAATTTCTTCGATGTCGATTAGCGTATCTTCCTTCATCTCGATATAACCAAGAGAGTTTGCGATATTAAAGACATTTACCATGCTTCTACCAGATAGACAGATGTGCTTTCCATACATCTCGGCAGCTGTAAAAATCTGCTGCATTCTGTGAACGTGGCTCGAGAAAGTTGCTACGATAATACGGCCTGGTGTCTCTTGGAAAATCTTCTGGAAGCTCTTGCCTACATGATTTTCGGAAGGGGATACTCCAGGGATCTCGATGTTTGTACTCTCGCACATGAATAGGAGCACACCCTCCTTGCCAAGCTCGCCGAAGCGCTGAAGGTTGATTGTCTTGCCGTTGATTGGAGTGTAGTCAACCTTGAAGTCTCCCGAGTGAATGATTACGCCAAGTGGAGTGTGAATTGCAAGCGCGTAGGAGTCTGCGATAGAGTGATTTACGCGAATGAATTCGACGAAGAAATTCTTGCCGGCCTTGATCATCTCGCCGTTTTTGCAAGCCATCATGGAGATTCCAGCAAGGCTAACGCCCTTATCAGAAAGCTTGTGTCGAACGAGCTCAATAGTTAGCTTTCCGCCATAGATAGGGCACTTCAAATCCTGCATCAAATATGGTAGCGAGCCGATGTGGTCTTCGTGTCCGTGCGTCAAGAAAATGCCTCTAACGCGGTCGCGGTTCTTGAGCACATATTCAAAATCCGGAATTACTGCGTCAACGCCAGGCATCGTCTCTTCTGCAAACGCCATTCCAACATCGACGATAATTATGTCGTTGCCCATCTCGAACGCGGTCATATTCTTACCAATCTCGCAAAGTCCGCCAAGCGGAATCACGCGTAGTTTCAAGTCGTTATTTGTATCGGCTACTGCCGCTGTTTTGTCTTTTGCCATAAAGCCTCTCTTTCTCGAAAAGCATCCGCCACACTTACTATACTTGGTTCAAATGCCTTCCTGCTATATATAGTCATTTTTAATTTGTTTCTCCGAGCTTAATGTCGGATATATTTATGTAGTCTTCCTACATTAATTTACAACATAAACATTACGCGATGTAGTTCCAATCGCATATGGATCGTCTGCATAGATATCGATGTGGCTTCCGATTACTGCACCACCTCTATCTTCTACTGTATAATATCCATCTCCTCCGAGCGGATCATTTTCGACATAGATTGTCGTTCCTGCTGGGAACACACTCCAATCCGCTGCACATGTTCTTCCCTGAGTGCAGGTTGTGCCTGTCGCAGTTGTTACACTATAGCTTCCGTCGCCAAGTGGCTGTGGACCATAGAATGTAATTGTACAGCTTCCATAGAAAGTCATTCCTTCTGGAGCCGAACCGCCATTATTACCAGTATCACCACTTCCGCCGTTGCCGCCACCATTGTCGCCACCATTGTCGCCGCTTGAAGCTGGTGCTGATGTTGGTGTCGGAACAGGTGTCGCTGTCGCAATTGGAGTATTCTGTGTAAGAGAGCACAGTACATAGTTATCGTTATACGTATGATACCAACCGTTAGATGTAACGCCGATTACATCGATTGCAGAGCCTGCTTCGATTGTCTTTACTAGCGAATACTCTGTACCTGGGCCAGAGCGAACATTAAGTGTCGTCATCGCATAGACGACTGTATATAACTCCTCTTCTTCAAATGCTGGAGCAGTAGTCGTAGTAGCCGTTGTAGTAGCAGCTGTTGTCGTAGCAGTCGTCTCTTCTGTTGTTTGAAGAGTTGTGTCCATTGTCTCTGCTGTCTCGCTTACAGAAGCATCTTGTGCAAGCTCACTTCCTGTGGTAGCGCTTGTCATATCTTGGAAAGCATCCGTAATCAAAACTGATGGAGCAATAGCGCCCTCGTCTTGGCTACTCATAGTTGTAGTATCAAGAGAAGCAAGCTCGCTTGCCTCTTGAAGCTGTCTAGCAATTTCTGCATCACGTGCTGCCTTGTGAGCCTTAGATTGTGTATCAATAATTGTGCTTACTGCTAGAACAGAAAAAGCGCATGTCAAAAGAATTACGCCAACAGATATAGCGACGCGTAGCTTCTCTTTGTTCATTTTGTATCTTGCATTAAGCCCAATAAACTTCATCAATATCTCCTTTTATTCATATGCCAGATGTCATAAGCTCATAATGAGATATGATATTATACCACATAGCATTTGTCTTCTTTATGGCAAAAGCAATGCATTTGTGTTAAGGCTCAAAGGAATTGATAAACTTGATGCTTTTCGAGGTGGGCTAGTAATTTTCTGCCGCGTACACTTCAAGACGCGCGACAATTACAGACGCGATTTCTTCTGCGACTCTACCCTGCACCATTCCGGTCTCTATCTCTTCTGTGATGATATCCTGTACACCCCAGTCATAAGGACGGACAGAATCAGCAGAGTACAAAGCCTCAAGATAGCCGCTAACAACATCCTCCGAAAGCGTCAGAATGTTTACCTCATATTCCTCTGGATTAGGGCCAGTCATCACCGTTTCAAAACTAACTCCAGCACCATATAGACAGAAATCTTCTTCTGGAATATCTTCAGGATTTGCCATATACCAAGCAGCAGTTCTCATTGCGTGATCATTTACTGGAATCATAGAAGAAGAAATTGCACGCGTCTGCACCTCGCTCGAAAACATCATCGCCACAAAGTCTGCACAAGCTTCTGGCTTTGTCGTAGAAGACGAAATTGCCATTAGTCCTTGCGCATCGATGGTATGGACAGAGTCATAAATAGATGGATATCCAATATAAACAGGAAGCTCACCAAAACTACAATTAAGCGAATAGTAATCTGCGATTCGATTCATATAGATATTGCTTTCAATCGCAATTTCGTTTACTTCTTCAATATCTGAGTAACCATTAGCTTCTATGAGAGCCCACAACTCATCATAGCTCAAGCCCTCGTCTAGTGCTAAGCGAACTACCATAGTAATATTTTCTAATGTCAAAGCATCATTATGATAAAGCTCTCCTAGATTATAAGAAAGCGCATTGTAGCAAATATTCGTAGAGCGTTCTGTGCTACTAAATAACTGCTGATCTCCATAAAGCTGTGGCATATCGTACAAGGAAACCTCGCTAGAATCAAACTGCGAGCTTCTTCCCCAATATCCGAGAAGACCATATCCACCAAAAACCTGATAGATTGGTAGTCCTGCTACATCTGCCTCGGATACCACGTAGTTATTCTCATCAGCAGTAGGCGCACTACTCATAGCCGTATTGATGCTACTTGTATCAACAATATTTTCGCCAAAGAAAATATTAATAACATTCGGCGAGAGCTCTTCTAAGTCAAAGTATTCCGACTCAAGCAAATAAGGTGCCATGTCTAATACCATTCCATTCTCGCCCCAATATTGATAATCGAAGCCATCTCCATAGAAAATATCTGGAGTGTTTCCATTTTGATAATCGGTCAAAATATCTAGGTAAGCTTGATTTGCCTCCTCTGGCACAGAGAAATCTACATCACTAGCAATCTCCTCAATGACCACAAGGTAATCTGACTGAGTTTTATTATACTCATACATAACTGAGCGAAGCAGAGGATCCCACGCAATATAAATTCCCTGAATCTTTATCTGCTCTCTCTCGCTCAAATTCAAAGTGTCGTCAGGGTAAATAAACACTAGTTCCGACACAGAACCAAACGGACTATAACCGTCACTAGAATATGGAATGTAGAAAGTCTCATCATCAATTTTATTAAAGTTAAGCATAGCCCCACCAAAATCTACAGTAGGCGGACTTTCTAATACATAATCAAGATTTACCAAGGCATCAAGAGACATGGTCTCTGGGTTAACCTCATAAACTCTTCGCGCACTTCTATCTGTGATACAAGAAGCATCCAAGGTTCCGTTTCCAAACGATAGCACATCTTCTGTAGCATCATCAAAGAATCCACAAGAAAGTGTCGTCATCGTCTCCAAATCTAACTCGTAAATACTCAGAAAATCGAATCCATAAATCTTCCCATCTTCCTCGAAAAACTGCGCAATCGGAGTATCAATCTTCCCTACTCTTTCCAAATTCTCATCAAGCACGTATACGCCTTCACCAGACGCTACTAATATTCGAATATTTCCACCTTCATCTTCATATATGAAAAAATCCTGCGCCTCGACTCCAGAAAGAACTTCGGCAGAGGCTTCTTGGAGAAGATTTCCTTCATAATCAAAGAAGCCTAATACTGCCTCATATGGATCGAAACGAAATGCACATGCCACAAACTTGGTATCATCAATAGCCACAGCACATGATATGCTATCGTAATCTACATCAAATTCTTTGATAACACCATCTTTATCAAACAATGCACATGTGAGAATATTTTGTTCACTAGAAAAATCTGGAACTAACAAATACTGTCCATCACTAACTTCGGATACTAAAGGAGAAAAGAAGTCAATATCAAATCTAATAGAAGTAGAATTATAGTTTCTTGTAAGTGTATCTATCTCATCAGCAGGCAAAGTAGTCTCTTCGCTTTCTTTCTTATTACATGAAGAAACTAGAAATACTGAGCAAATCATTATTACCACTAACAGACTAGCAATCATTCTCCTCATACGCATAGATACACCTCCTCTAGTTTACCTTTCACATTAATTATATTCATACTATGCATCAATAATGCATACAAAACACCCTCGAAGCAAAATCTTCAAGGGTGCAAAATTTGTATTGTAAATATTATAGCCTTATCTATCCTCACGATAGTAATTTACGCCGATAGCAGCTGGCTCATTCGAATGCTTATTCTTGCGAACAGAGTCGAAGATAAGAACTAGAAGCGTGATGATAAATGGTAGTGCTGAGAAGAAGTGCGATGGAATCTTACCTAAGAAACCAAGCACTGTTGGGAATGCAGTTGCAAGAGAACCGTTGTAATTTCTAAGTGTATTAAAGAAACCAAATACAAATGTTCCAAGAATTGCCTTCGCAGGATTCCAGTTAGCGAAGATTACAAGAGCTATTGCAATCCAGCCATAACCATTGATCCAACAGTTCGAACCCTCGAAAGAACCACTCATGTTGAAAGCCATGTATAGACCACCAACACCCATGATTCCTGAACCTACCATAATATGGATATATTTATTGAGGTTTACATTGATTCCTAGTGAGTCTGCGGCTGCTGGATTTTCGCCGATGGCGCGTACTCGCATGCCAAACTTTGTCTTAGAAAGATATACATACATCAAGATAGCAAGTGCAATTCCAAAATACACAAGGAAGCTTTGCGAGAAGAAAATCTTGCCGATGAATGGGATGTCAGATAGTGGTCCTAGATCAAGCTCATTAGTTGCCTTCACAAGATTAGGATGGTCTGTGAAGTTTGGCCACTTGCCAGAGTTTGTAAGTCCATTTCCAACGAAGTAATACATCGCGATACCAAAGGTTGTAATCGTAAGTCCTGTTACATTCTGATTTGCCTGAAGGCTAACTGTCATAAATGCGAAGAATGCTCCGACTAACGAGGCCACAAGGAATGCTACCAAGACACCTACGAATAGATTGTCTGTGCTACAAGCAGCGATATATCCAAAAATCGCGCCAATTGCCATTGTGCCCTCTACACCAAGGTTCAAGGAACCTGACTTCTCTGTCAAAATCTCGCCACATGTTCCATAAAGAAGCGGAATATTATAAACAATTATCGCTGCCAAGAAATTAGCAACTATCAATAATGAATCGTTCATTTTACTTTACCTCCTCTTTCTTGGAATCTGCTTTATTGGCTGTCTCACTAGCCTTACGCGCAAGCTTAAAGTTCGCACAGAAGTCTGCCATCAATATCGCGAAAAGAATAATTCCCTGAAGAAGATCCGCGAAGTGTGAGTCGATTGATGGGTAGCTTGATGCTGCGACCTTACAACCGTATTGTAGTACAGAAATGAGCAAGCTAGTAACAGCAATTGCTGGAACAGATAGCTTAGAAAGCCATGCTACAATAACGCCAGTCCAACCAACATTATTTGTAATCGAAGCTGATAGCGCACCTGACGCAGATGCAGTAAAAGCACCAGATAGTCCAATGAGTGCAGCGGAAAGGAACATTGTACGAAGGACTATTTTCGAGACGTTCATGCCTGCGTAGCGAGCTGTATTTGAGCTGTCACCTACAACAGAAATCTCGTATCCCTGCTTCGTGTACTTCAGATAAATATATACGACCACTGCAATTAGAACTGCAATTATCATGGAATAAAGAAGGCTAAAGTCTCCAAGCTTGATTGCTGGCATTGTCGCGTTCTCTGGGAAGCGAGCAAACACTGGTCTCTCGGAATCCTCGCGTAGGAAATAGTTCCAGTCCGCCTTAGTCTCTCCAATATAGCTTACAAAATATAAAGCAATGTAGTTAATCATCAAGGTCGCAAGAGTCTCATTCGTATTGAACTTCATCTTAAGGAAAGCAATTGCCAGACCAATGATTCCACTAGAAACCATAGCAGCAACGCACATCATGATAAGAACTACAAAGCCAGGAAGATTCGTATTCGAATAAGCAATTGCTGATGCAACAACCGCACCGATAATAAACTGTCCTTCACCTCCGACATTCCAGAAACGCATCTTAAACGATAAAGCAAGTGCTACGGAAGTAATTAGAAGAGGTACAAATAATTGTATCAATCCCTCAACACTCTTATATGCATATGGGTTACCAATAAGCCCAATCGTGAACATATCCTTATAATAATCAAAAGGATTAATGTCTAGGAACATAAGCAAAAATGCTCCGATACCAATAGAGATGACGACGCCAATTACGTAATACAATATACGCTTAGCAAGCGACACATCTGTTCTTCTTACTAGATGAAATTGTGGCATTTAGCAATCCTCCTTCTCTTCGTTATCGTTCTTATCAATCTTATCGCTATCCTTCGCTTTGGAGTCTGCAATCATATCCGACGTGATATTTGTATCCTTCGCGATACCAGAAGTCTTACCTTCCTTGCTATCGACAATATTAAGCGCACCAGTCATCATGAGGCCAAGCTCTTCCTTCGTAGTCTTATGCGCGTGAACTACACCCATGAGCTTACCATGGCAAAGCACCATGATCTTATCGCAAAGCGCCATCATTACATCTAAGTCCTCGCCTACGAAAAGCACACCTACGCCATTTTTCTTCTGTTCATTCAAAATATTGTAGATAGCATATGAAGAATTGATATCAAGTCCACGAACCGGATATGCAGTAACGATAACATTTGGACCAGAGCTAATCTCACGTCCGAGCAAAACCTTCTGTACATTACCACCAGACAAGCGGCGAACCGGAGTGTCGACAGATGGTGTCACGACCTCAAGCTCCTTGACTATTCTTTCTGCCTCAACGCGTCCGTTCTTACGGTCTACAATTGGACCCTTGCCATCCTTATATTTCTTAAGAATTACGTTGTCTACAATAGAAAGCGAAGGAGCTAGTCCCATTCCAAGTCTATCCTCCGGAATAAAGCTCATCGCGATACCCTTCTCGATAATCTTCTTTGGGCTTAATCCAACAATATTGTCACCCTTGTGAATCATCATTCCTGACTCAATAGGACGAAGTCCAGCGATTGCTTCACAAAGCTCCTTTTGTCCGGAACCTGCGATTCCTGCTACACCAAGAATCTCACCGCCACGAATATAGAAATTCGCTCCATCAATTGCCTTGCTTCCCTCATCACTCTTAATTACTAAGTCTCTAATCTCTAGAAGTGGTTTTGTCTTCTCGATAATTGGACGGTCAATATTGAGGTCTACCTTGCGTCCCATCATAAGCTCAGTAAGCTGATTCTCGTTTGTCTCCTTAGTAACAACTGTGTCGATATATTCGCCCTTACGAAGAATTGCTACACGATCAGAGATTTCCATTACTTCATTAAGTTTGTGCGTAATAATGATGATGGAATGTCCGTCCTCCTTCATCTTACGAAGCACATCAAAAAGCTTCTTTGTCTCCTGTACAGTAAGGACCGCAGTTGGCTCATCTAGAATGATTGTCTTTGCTCCGTAGAAAAGCACCTTAATAATCTCGAGCGTTTGCTTTTCGCTGACGGACATGTTGGATACTAGCTTTCTAGCATCAATTGTGAACCCAAATTTCTTTGCAATCTCCTCGACCTTCGCGAAGCGATTCTTCTTCATCCAGAAATCCTTCTTCGCAATAGAGTTTGCTGTTCCAATCCAGATATTATCTGCGGCAGTGAAGACATTCACGAGCTTAAAATGCTGATGAACCATTCCAATTCCAAGCTTTACAGAATCTTCTGGAGAACGAATTTCCACCTTCTGTCCGTCTACATAAATGGCACCTGTATCTGGCTGATAAATTCCTGATAGCATATTCATAAGAGTAGTCTTACCAGAACCATTCTCGCCGAGGAGCGCCAATATTTCACCCTTCTTCAGGGAGAGATTGATATTCTTGTTCGCATGAACTTCACCAAAACTCTTTGATATAGAACGAAGCTCTATCGCATTCTCGCTCATGTTTACCTCCAAAATATCGATAATTAACACTTAGAGACACGCGCACTATTCGCATGCTTTTAATTACTAATTACCTTATAAGCTATAGCCTAAGCACAACCAATATCATATACAAATATTCAGCATAAAAAATAAAAGAACCACCCCCGACCCATGAAGGCCGGAGGTGGAGAAAATCTTCTATTATGCTTCCTGAACAACTCCAGCAACGAAGTAATTCATAGAACCTGTGATAACGCCATCCTCAACGCTAGCGCCACCAGCAGCAACAATCTCTGTACCGTCATTTGCAACAAGAGCTGCATCTGCCTGTGTCATTGCACCAGTCTCATCGAAGGAAAGTGCTACACCACTAAATACGTCCCAATCACCAGAAACGATAAGCTCTCTAGCAGCCTCGATAGCAGCAGCAGCCTCACTAGAAACGTGGCTGGATACAGGAGAAATATCAACGAATCCTTCTGCTAGACCACCATAGTAATTTCCAACTACTGTCATGAAGTTAGCAGCGTCGTTCATTGCTGTCTCAATAGCGAGCTGATAGTAAACATCCCAGTTCCAAATTGGAGCTGTAAGGTGTGCATCTGGAGCCTGCTCTGACATATCAGAGTTGTAACCGCATCCATATACGCCCTGCTCTGCAGCAACAAGCTGTGGCTGAGCACTATCGCAGTGCTGTGCAATTACACAGCAATCATATGTACTAATAAGAATCTCAGCAGCCTGACGCTCAAGCTCCTGGTCGCCCCATGTGTAAATCTCATTTACATGAACTACTGCCTCTGGGTTAACAGACTGAGCACCAAGTGCAAAAGCATTGATACCAGAACATGTCTCCGCATACTCTGTTCCCCAAGCAGAAACGTAACCGATATTGTTATTGCCCTGCTCAAGAGACTCATAACCAGCAGCGATACCTGCTAGATATCTAGCCTGATAAATTCTTCCGAAATAGTTATTGAAGTTAGTGTCATTAGACATATAACCTGTACCGTGGGAGAAGATAATATCTGGATACTCTTGTGCAGCTGCGTCCATCGCATTGATGTAACCAAAGCTGATTCCGAAGATAATATCACAACCCTTACCAGCTAGTGTGTCAATAGCATCCTTAACCTGCTGATCATCCTCTGGTACATTATCAACAATGTACAAATCTGTCTGAACGTCAAGTCCAAGAGCCTCCATAGCCTTTGTGATTCCCTGGTGGTGTGCGAATGTGTAGCCTGCTGTGTCATTCTGGCTGTTGATATAGATTGCGCCTACTGCAAAAGAATCCTCTTCAGCATTCTCTTCGCTAGAGCAAGCTACCATCAAGCAAGAACCAACGAGAAGCATCATACACATCATCATTGCAAAAAACTTCTTCATACTTGCCTCCATATATTTTATTTGCATTCTTGCCCTACTATGAACTGGCCAAACAGCAATTCAGATTAAGGCAAGTTATTGCTTCATTCATTTCTCGCATTAACCCTCGCGAAAAACTATGGTTCCATCGTCATTCATACTATCTACTATTGCAAGAGATTCTACTCGAACGCCCATCTTCCTTACCATGTCGCCGCCATCTTGGAAGCCCTTCTCAATTGCTATTGCAGCACCTGCAACCTTAGCATCCGCTTCCTTAACAAGCTTAATTAGTCCGATTAGAGCATTACCCTTAGCAAGGAAATCATCAACGATTAGAATAACATCGTCGCTACTAATATATTCCTTGCTTACTGCAATCTCATATGTAGTCTTGTGAGTGTATGAATATACAGGAGCTGTATAAAGACTATCTGACAGATTAATGGACTTGTGCTTCTTAGCAAAAACCATAGGCACACCAAGAGACGACGCTGCAGCTACCGCAATAGCAATACCTGACGCCTCTACTGTCAAAACCTTAGTTACTCCGGAATCCTTATATAGACGGGCTATCTCATCACCCATCTTCATCAGAAATGGCACGTCAATTTGCTGATTAAGAAAACCGCCGACCTTAAGAATGCCTCCTGGCAATACCTGTCCGTCATGTAAAATCTTGTCTTCTAATTCACGCATAGATTGCCCTCCTGCCACGATGAAACAACACCTCTTAATTCTATTATCTGGCGGTGCTTTTTGCAAGGAATATTTAATCAAAATGCGTGGTAAAAACCTGCAAAATCAATCTAGGTTAAATACAATTTCCATCTGTTCTGATTTAATAAGAATATCAATATAATCACTTCGTGGAATTGGCATGCTGTAATAGTATCCTTGAATCACATCACAGCCAAATTTACGGAGAGCCTCAGCCTGAGAATAATATTCAACACCCTCCGCTAAACACTTTATGCCTATATGCTTACTTAGAGTAATAATATCCTCAAGCAAAACTAATTGCTTATTGTTATCCGAGAAGCTAAGCAAATCATCAACAAAATTCTTCGCAATCTTTACTGTCTTGATTGGAAGATCCTTCAGCATACGAAGCGAGGAATATCCTGTACCAAAATCATCGAGAGAAATATTATATCCATTCGCATTTAATGTATGCATAAAATCAAGTATATTCTTGTTATCACCAAGAGTAACACTCTCGGTAATTTCGAACTCAATCTCATTAGGAGACAAGCCATACTTATCGATAATATTAAGAAGCGTATAAGCATAACCATCACGGGCCGCCTCGACACCAGAAATATTTACAGAAATCGGAACTGCTTCAACACCTTCATCAAGTAACTGTCGCTGAAGCTGACAAACCTTATTGAGAACATACTGGTCAATGAGGTCAATCTTACCCTCTGCCTCGAAGAATGGAATAAACTGCGCAGGCGACAAGAGTCGTGTACCGCGGAAATTCCATCTTACCAAAGCCTCTGCTCCAACAATCTTCTGATCAAGGATAGAAACCTTCGGCTGATAATGAATCTTCAAATCTTCGTTATAAAGTGCGCGTGGTAATTCCTCCTTCAAAATAATACCAAAACGATATTCCTCTTGCATCTGTTGCGTATAGAAATTAATCTCCGTCTTATCTGAAGTAGTACCCCTCTTCTGCGCAAGTCGACAAAACTCAATTACGCGTCCAGTCTGAAGCGGAATATCTGCACAAAGCGTCGCACCAGCTCTATAATGAACAGTATATTCAGTCTCTTCTATTGAGTTTATCTTCGCGAAAAGCTCTTCGAGCTTCGTTCTAAGCTCGCTTTCAGATAGTGGCTTTGTTAACAAGCAGAAATTGTCATTATCACAACGAGCGGAATAGTAAACCCAATCCTTACAATCAAGGATTGTGGCTCCAATCTTTCTTAGAAGCTCGTCTCCAACCTTATAACCAAAAATCGCGTTAATCATGTTGAACTGCTTAACATCAAAATGAACAACATCGTATTCATGTAGACCAATCTCATCAACCTGACTAAGAATACGCTGCATAAAATTCCAGTTCTTAAGTCCAGTAAGCTGATCCTCATAAGCACGAGCGTAAAGCTCTGACTTAGTGAAGTTGTCATAGTCAGGCTTACTTTCACCATCTTCAAACTTCGTCTCGATTAAATCCACTGGAACTGCAATACTTATCTTACGCTTATTGGGCTCACGTGTTGTGCTACTAGAAGAGCTTGTCGCACAAACGTCATCATGAAATTCGTTCTCGTTAATTACTTGATCATAATTTGCTCCATAAAGACAAACTGGACCACGAGAATAATTTGACTTATAGCCATTTGATTCGTAATCGTATGCTTCGATGCAGTCAATCAAGTAGCTGATAGCCTGATCAATCTTGTCGTCTTCAACATTGAACATCTCGAAATAAGCATAGGCACCAGACTGAACTGGCATCATCTGTAATTCCTGTGTATTCGACACAGAAGCGATATAATCACGTGGAAGTTCGAAAGCAACTGCATATTCAACCTTACCACTATTTGTCATTGTCTCTGGGATTCTGGCATAAAAATGCTCTCTCGTACCACGAGAGTACTCATTAAGCAAACTATTACTCTTCCTATGCTTCTTGGAATTTAGTGCAGAAAAAGACTCAACCTTATCACAGGTTCTATAAATCAAATCCGTCATAAATTTACTTCTAAAAGTAACTGTACAAAAATTGACCTTCTTCGCACACATATGAGCCACCTTCCATCATAAAGATAACCCCCTAAAAAAACTCTACGCCTACGATTACAATTATAAACCCAGACTTAGTTTGTTTATCGAAGATATTATTTAATCTTTTTGAATGAAAAATGAACAACTATACACAAACATCAAAACCCGTCTCAAATCGCTTAATTTTATCGCCTAGAACACCCTTAATCAGTCCATATTTTGCACCAGTACAATGACCAGTAAGAATACATGTTTTGCTACCCTTAAGCAAATCAGAAAGTTCTCTTGCAACCATAAGCGCATCCTCGTCTGTCTCGCTAGACAAATGAAGCCCGGAAACAACCAAATCTGGCATATCATCAAACCTACTCTTGTACGCCTCTAAGATATTGCAAATTCCCTTATGCGCGCACCCGGAAATGAGAACCTTCTTGTCGCCCTCAGAAACCACAAAATATATCTCGTGTGCAAACTCATCTTCCTTCGCATCACAATCAAATAACAGCGAATTTCCACGAGGCATCCTATATCGCAGCTGCTTCTTCTCTATCGAAAAGCAGCATACATCTCCAAATGAAGCTTCAATATCTTCATCCTCTTCTCCGACAAACAAAAAGCGATTCAATACAGTTTTATTCGAAAGCAAATTCTCTGGTAGACCTATATATCTTCTGCTACCAGTAGAATCACTAAAATATGGCAAAACAACATCGCGATGAGCGACAATTTTTGCATTCTTGTTGACACTAGTAAATGCGAGAATTCCACCAGAATGATCATAATGCCCATGCGACAAAAATGCTGTATCAACATGCGATAAATCAACACCAAGAGCACGGCTATTATCAAGCATAGTTGTATCACCTTGCCCAAAGTCGAACAAGTATTTGCCGTTTTTTGTCTCAACAAAAATAGACAAGCCATGCTCATTTCTGAGCACGGCTTCGTCGTGATTTTTATCTTCAAGTATATTGTTATCTACAAGAATTACTAACTTCATCGTGCACCTTAAATATCGCTTATATTAATGGTTTTGGTTCAAAAAAGGATGCTTTTCGAGCATGCTAGAGACATTATACAACAAGTGGTGCTAATCGGCTGTAAATCTTATACGTCAAGCTTCATATCGCCAGACTTAATCCAGCCCTTTTTGCGCATGAACTCAGAAATACCGAGAGTGATAAGCGCAGGCAAAATAAAGTAGAGAACAGCGATTTCAGAAAGTACAATCCAAGATGCAACACCCTCGCCAGTCATTGTTGTGAAAGTAATGATTGGACCTACAAGACCAGCTGTTCCCATACCAGAGCCAACTGGAGCAGATGTCATCTTGAGGAGCACAGTAGATACTGGTCCAAGGATTGCAGAAGTTAATGTAGCTGGAATCCAAATGCGTGGATTTCTGATGATGTTTGGCATCTGAAGCATTGATGTGCCAAGACCTTGTGCGAGAAGTCCATCAACCTTGTTCTCGCGATAGGATGCAACAGCAAAACCAACCATCTGACAGCAGCAACCAACAGTCGCGGCACCAGCTGCGATACCAGATAGTCCGAGTGCAACACCAATTGCGGCGGAAGAAATAGGAAGTGTTAAGAACACACCCATTAGTACAGAAACGATGATACCCATCAGAATTGGCTGCTGCTCAGTTCCAGCGTTTACAAGTGCGCCAAGCCAGCCCATGAATGTGGATACATATGGTCCAACAAAGATTCCAACAATAGCACCAGAAATGATGGAGCATAGTGGAGTAATAATAATATCAACCTTAGTCTTACCGCATACTAGATATCCAATACCGATACCTACAAGTGCTGCAAAAAACGCACCTAGTGGCTCACCTGGAAGTGGCAAAAGTGCCTTACCTTCTACTAGCAACGATCCTGCGCTATCAAAAACCTTCGCATAAGAACCAATCATACCGCATACAGCAGCAGAGATTGTTACGAGTGGCTTTTGCTTAAACTTAATTGCTACGCCAACGCCGATACCAGCACCCATAAGTGCCTGTGCCATCTTACCGATCAATACAGCATATTGGCCAATTGCACCAGGAATATATGTTCCGAGTTGTGCGATGATTGTTCCGATGATTAATGTGCAGAATAGTCCTGTTGCCATGCCTGACAAACCATCGATAAAAATGAGATTCATGAGTGACTTGAATTTAGAAGCGCCTGCACTCTTGGCATTTGGCTTCTTGTTGTCATTTTTCTGAGCCATTTTGTGCCTCCTTACAATTTACAAAGTATTTAATTATCCTTATGTGTAAATCGCAGCCCTCACGTATGAAAAATACAATTCACTTTCATGTGATTAAAGTCTCTCATATTTTACTTTCAAATGAAATATGCGAAATTCCCCAAAATTATCACTTTGTTGACAGCTATGCTTTAGCACTTTAACTCTAACATGACAAAGCATATCATAACAAAAACCCGGCATCAAAAGACACCGGGCAAATAACAATCAAAACCGATTAGAAATTACTGTCTAGTAATTACAGCAAAGAACTCGAAGTCAGCATTACTTGTATTGATGATGCTGTGATCGTGTCCCTTCGGACAATAGTGGCAATCACCTTGCACTAGTGGAAGCTTCTCGCCATCAAAAATCAATGTCGCTTCACCCTTAGTTACATAGATAATCTCGCTATCCTTATAATGTGTATGCATTCCGATTGAGGACATCGGCTCAAGCTTTCCAAGAATTATCTTGTTATGCCCATCGTCGCGTGTGCGATAGAAGAAAGAGCCTTCTCCACCTCTGAAATTCTTCTCCTCTAACTCAGGCAGATTCTTAAACTTAATTAACATAAATATCCCTCTCTTTTACTAATATCTTTATGTGTATTATCGTTTTTTTGCAAAGTCTAGTCAAGTACAAAGCGTATTTGTTATCAATTAGTTTTTACTTTTCACACTCGAAAAGCATTTCTATTCTATTAAATCTGAATAGTTAGCGTCCGGAGAAAGGATTGCGACATTCGAGAACGCATAAGAGAGAATTCTTTCGTCTTGTGAACCGAAGTCAGAAGGAGACCAAGTCGGTGCAGCGATTGTAATTGTATTATAATCTTGAAGAGAAATCATATCTCCAAATTCTGCTAAATCAAACTTGAAGCACCATGCGTCAGGCTCTCCGTCACTATCTATATCGCACCACATCTCTTGATTAGATGCGTCAATTGTCACAAATTCCTCGTCGTTAATCCAAATGGTCATTGGATATCCGTCATATTCTTCGAAGATTAGCGGATGAATATTTACTGACATATTAAGGTCAATTATCATTCTGTAGCCTGTTTCTATACTTCCGTCATTATCCTCGTTAGAAACGTTAATGTATGGTGCGAAGAACTCAATTCTCACAGGCTCTGTGCTTGCCCACGCAAAACCATCCTCTGGATTTCCTAGACCAGAAACATTGTTCGAATTATATGCATATAAGAAATAATCATTTCTCTCAAACGCTGTTTGCAATCTCGATAGAATATCAAAATCGTAGAAGTGTAAAGTCCTTAGACCGTAATTATATTCATAGAATGGTAGATGTAATAATTCTACCAAGTTGAAATCAGAACGCTTGTTATTATCTTCAGCTTCTTGATTGTTAGCATCAAGACGAGACAAATATGAAGAATATGTATCTGTTCCTGTATTCTGTGAACGAAGCATTCTCATGTCGTAATACGAATCTAGGTCGTGATTGTCAAAGCTTAAGAAATATATAGTTTCATATGATTCTCGAATAATTCTATCGAAAGAAAAACTATTATCTATTCGATAAAAAATATCGGTATCCGTAAGCAAATCTGTAACGATGGACAAGGCTCCCATAGTGTTATAGTCCATGATACAAGCATCAGCGTCTTCGACTTCGTCGATATACTTTTCGATATCGTTCCAGCTAAGAAGAGTATTGTCCTGGAAGGTCGATGTGAATACTGTATATGGGAGCAAATATAAGCATGCCACGATAGTGATGTAATGCAGTGTCTTTGTTTGACGAATGTTTGTAACAAAAGATAGTGCAATAAGTGGAACAACAGTTGCAAGAATTGCGCTACCAGCATAAATCGTATTTATTTGTGGAAAGATAAGCAAAATTGTAATTACTGTTCCAAACATCATGACAAACAATATCTCGCGGCAAAGGCTTCGTGATACTGAGAAAACTGACCTGAATTCCTGGAACGCTGCAACAGGAAGAACAACTATTCCAGTAATGAGGACTAGTGCATAAAGACTCGATAGCACAATCGACTCGATAGGCTTTATGACTGTACCAATTGGCGCGGAAACGATTCGGAACAAAACAATAACGAAGCCTACTACAACAAGAGCTGCTAAGGAAATTGAATAGAGTCGTATCGACATAAGTTTTGAAAGCAGGCGTCTTACAGGATAAGCTAATAAGCTTAAGTTCAAAACAAATATTACTACGCACAAAATGACGCCAGCAAAAAGCGCATTACGCGGAGCAAAATCCGCACTAGTGGTCGATAAGAAAGATATTCTAGATGCAAAACTTAAATAGAAATACCTTTTGCAAAAATTGTAGATGAACAAAATTGCAGGAATTGCGAAAACCGAGATAATCATGTTCATATAAATAGGTATGATAAACTGTTTCTTACTGCTTTTGTTACTCTTACCTACCCTTGCACCAGCAGATTTACTTAGACGAATTGCTACGATAATGAAAGCAAATGTAATAACTGGCAATAAGAAAATACCTATAGAATCTACATAGCAAAGACCTATCGTTGCAAAAGAAGCAAGTATGAGACCACAGATAATACTTTGTGTTGGACTTGTAAGTCCATAAACAATGGCAAGAATTAGCACAACCTGCAATCCAACACTAACCGTAGAGTGATTCACCCAAAGCATCTGCGGAGATAGAAGCGACAAAAGCAGCAGATACATTTTCTTCGTATCGTCAAGTCGGAAATTGCGCGCTATTGCTAGTAGTAAAACAATCTGTATAAATGTAAGAATCGGATTAAGCAAATTCATATTGGTATAGCCAAAAATGCAACCAACTAAAGCAAGTAACGCAGAATAGCTTGGCATTCCGTAGAAAACGCCACCCATAGTGTCACTTACTTCCCCATCATAATTGTCTGGTACAAGAATTCTATTCGAATTAGCTAAAGCCCTATAGTAATCCTCATCAAACAATGTAGAAAAGCTCTCATTAGACATATTCTGCGGATCGTGCAAAAACAAATTCTCTTCGTTAAAGACATAGTAGTTTTCTGTTTTGCCACAAAGCAAAGCTAATGCCTTGAGCTGCGCTCCATCTTCTAGACGGCTAGCCCCAGAAAAGCCATTTACAATAAAAGAAATTACGATGATAAAGAATACCACCATAGAGACATTACTATGAGAAGTAATCTCTCGATATAGCCAGAACCTAGACAAGAATATAGAAGCTTTACTTGCTTCCTTCTTGTCATCATCTGCTTCTTCGCCAGGAATATTAACCTTAGTCTCACGAACCATAGCAAGGCTATTTGTCTTTCTAAGTTTTGCTCGAAGCGGAACAGTTAAGAAAAAACTAGCTGCATTAAAGACAAATATTCCCATCAAAATAAGTGGCAGCTGAAACTTCTCAAACGCGAGTGAAAGCGTCGATGCTAGAAGAATCTCACAGATATAAATAATAGAAGAAATTGTATTGTGAGTAATTTTGTTGTTAGACCTTCCAAGACTTCTAGAGATCAAGAAGACATTGAATACACAAATCACAAAATAATAAATGCGAATGATTATAGTCATCATTGCATCAAGTCACCTCCGTTTGGAAGTCTAGTCCATGCAAGCGGCAAAAGTTCGCGAATATCGGTCTTAATAATATTAGAATTCTCATCTGCCAGAACAACCTTCATATCTGGGCAGTATTCCATCATCATTTGACGGCAATTACCACATGGAGCAAATAGGCCAGCAGGGCCTTCCGGGTGAACTGCAACGATAGTATCAAAGTCGTGTCTACCTTCAGAAATCGCCTTGCCGATTGCAACAAATTCTGCACAAGAACCATGTATGCAGTCACAGTTTACACCAGTAAAAATATCTCCATTAGACATCCTCGTAGCGCATCCAACTGTATGGAAAAATGTGCCCTCAACCTTAGCCTTATCAAGTGTCTCGTAGGCCTTAGTGATTAGTTCTCTATCATCATTTGTTACTTCATAATTTCTCATTTTAGCTACCCCATGTTTACAATTACCACTTGTGCTATGTACAAATAGACACGAATATATTACTTAAGTGGTGATACTTTTCGAGAAAGGCAAGGCAAGAAATTAGAGCTTAAACTCATCCTCTCTTGGATTTTCCTTAACTTCGAGTGCGCGAACTCTATACTGAATGTCCTCGAGGATCTTGCGGTTAGCCGCGATGGTATCGCCAACAAGACCAATCATGAATACAATTGCTCCAAGAATCATGAGAATTGTCATAAGAAGAAGCAGCTGTACATGTCCAGAGATACTTCCAAAATTCGTAATTACAAGATAATAAACTCCAAGTCCAAGTCCAATCAAGAACGAGATTGCGCCAATTGTGCCGAAGAAGCGAAGTGGGTGATACATGATAAACGATCTGGAAATAACGCTTGCAGAACGCTTCATATAACGCCACATGCTAGAGAAAAGTCTAGATGGACGCGTCTCGCCGTTTGTTCTGATTGGCACCGAAGTCATAGAAATCTTCTGGCGGCCAGCCTGAATAATCGTCTCAAGAGTATATGTATAGTCATTTACTACGTTCATTCGAAGTGCAGCTTCTCTAGAATAGGCTCTAAAGCCGCTAGGTGCGTCAGGAATATCCGTTCCGCTTGCTACTCGAACCACCCAGCTACCAAGATGCTGGAACTTCTTCTTCTTCCAAGAGAAGTGCTCAGTCTCATCAATTGGACGCTCACCAATTACGATATCCGCCTTGCCGTCAACGATTGGACGAACAATCTTCTCTATGTCCGCGCCACAATACTGATTGTCTGCATCTGTATTTACGATAATGTCTGCGCCAAGTCTTAGACAAGCGTCAAGTCCTGCCATAAAGCCCTTCGCTAGACCTTTGTTTGTCTTGAAATTTACAACATAGTTAAAGCCAAGCTCCTTAGCCTTCTCTACTGTCTTATCTTTACTTCCGTCGTTGATAATCAAATATTCAATCTCGTCAATGCCGTCGATATGCTTTGGTAAATCGTTCCAAGTAACCTCTAAAGTCTCCTCCTCGTTAAAGCAAGGAATCTGAATAATTAATTTCATCTTCTTACATCTCCTCTATCAATCACAACACGATATCCTATCGCGTCAACTATTCTTGTCAGCTCGTCAACGCATTCAGCCGACTCTGCCCCAAGGCTTACCTTATTATCGTATAAGTCATACTTCGCGCGCACAGAAACTGGCGACAAATTCGGCATTACTACATTGCCTCCAGAAACAAGTCCTAGCTCGCGCCCCATAGCACTAATTGTACCAAGAGATGTGGTGGAAGGCAAAAGAATTTTAGGAAAAATTAATCTTAAAATCGCTAGTAATTTTAGCGTTAGTGACAAATCTCCCTTCTCCTCTTTCGCGAAAAGCGTATCCTTATGCGGAACAAACGGTCCAATGCCTATCATGTCTGGCTGTAATTTCTGTAAAAATCTGATATCCATCACAATATCTTCAAGTGTCTGATATGGCGCACCAACCATGAAGCCTGCACCAACCTGATAACCTAGCTCCTTAAGGTTGTAAAGACACTCAACTCTGTTCTCGTAGCTCATGTTACTTGGATGTAGCTTCTCGTATAACGATTTGTTCGCCACTTCATGTCTTAGCAGATATCTATCTGCACCAGCGTCCTTCCATAGCTTATATGTAGAATAATCTTCTTCTCCAAGCGACAAAGTTACTGCCGTATCAGGCATTTTATTCTTAATCGCATCGACGATTCTTGCAACTTCATCCTTATCGTATGCGCCACCCTCGCCGCCTTGCATGACAAACGTGCGAAAGCCTAGCTCGTATCCATGTATAGCTGTCTCAACTATTTGTTTTGGCTCAAGCTTATATCTAGATACGTTCGGATTTGTTGCCGATATTCCACAGTAAAGGCAGCGATTCTTGCAAATATTCGTAATCTCGATAAGGCCTCGAATATATACATCCTTACCATAATTACTAATACGGACATCATTACTTCTGCTTATCAAATATCCGAAATTTGTCTTAGAAACCTCATCTACTGCATTTTGTAATCCATGCTTCTCCTTAACCAAATCGATTAATCCCGATAACAAGTCTGTTGATACTTTATCCCTAATCAAATACAGTAAGTCTTCGTCTTTGACACTAGAAATATCACCTTCATAAAGTCTATCGACAATATTAGTAAATCTCGAATCTAGTTCTTCCGTTATATCTTCTCTACTCATTATCAGCTTCTTCCTCCAAACAAAGCAATTTATGCCAAACCGATATCAAGCATAATCATCGTCACAAAACCAAGCGCAAAAGCAATTGTACCAATATTACTATGCTCGCCACCACTCATCTCTGGAACTAATTCTTCTACAACCACATAGATCATAGCACCTGCCGCAAAGCTTAATAGATAAGGCATAAGTGGTAGCATCATCGATGCAGCAAGAATAGTAATCAAAGCACCTATTGGTTCCGCTAGACTAGTAAGTGCACCAAGACAAAAGCTCTTTAAGGAAGACATGCCATTAGCACGGAAAGGAACAGAAACAATCATACCCTCAGGAAAATTATGAATCGCGATAGCTAGTGCTAGAACAAACGCACCCTTAACCGCTGCATCCGTTCCCTGCTCAAGACCATTTGCAGCCATAATGCCGACAGCCATTCCTTCAGGAAGATTATGTAGCATAATCGCAAGAAACATCATAAACGACTTACTAAGGCTCGACTGCATCTTCAAAGTTCCGCCCTCTATCTCATAAGCATCAGGTCCTTGCTCCGAGTGACTATGAATATGTGGAATAATCTTATCTAGAACAAAAAGGAAGCCCATTCCAAGCAAGAAACCCACCACAGCAGGAACAAAAGCTAATCTTCCTCGACCTTCTTCTGTTGCTTGCTCAACCGCAGGAAGAAGCAATCCCCAAAAAGATGCCGACATCATAATTCCAGCCGCAAAGCCCACAAGTGCGCGCAAAAACTTCTTGTCAATCTCATCCTTGACAAAGAAAACCATCGCAGCACCAAGCATACTTCCGACAACCGGCATCAAAATCTGTACAAATAAATCAATCATGCAAGTATTTTACCACTTTGGTGGTAGCTTTTCGAGAGAGACAGTGCCCAAATTTAAGGCAAACAAAAACCCTCAACTTAAAGTCGAGGGTCGTTAATTTCTAAAAAACTATTCGTAATTCGAAATTACTTAGCAGCGTTAGCAGCCTTAGCAATACGAGACTTTGTTCTAGCTGCAGCATTCTTGTGGATATAACCCTTAGCTGCTGCCTTATCAAGAGTCTTCTGTGCTGCACTAACTGTAGCATCAGAGCAATTACCATCAGCAATGGAAGCCTTTGTCTTCTTGATTGCTGTACGCATCTCACTCTTCTTCATCTTGTTAGCAGCTGTCTTCTTCTCAGCTACCTTAACGCGCTTGATTGCAGACTTGATATTTGGCATGTCATTCACCTCCATCGCTTACTTTCTTTTGCACCGAGCAATTTTATCACGATTTATCTCGTTGTGCAACAACATTTTTTTCTTACTCTTATATAGGAGCATTATCGCTTTGGCTCCTACCCGCGCCCCCTCGAAAAGCATCACTTCCCAAAAGAATCCTTCGTTGCTTCATATAATGCAATCGAAGCCGCGATAGGAAGATTAAGGCTATCAATCTCATGACCGTGCTCGATTCTTACTGGCTGACCAATCTTAATGAAATCCGCTGGGAGCCCCGTCGCCTCATTGCCAAAAATCAAAGTACATGGCTTCTCAATAATCGTATTCTGAAGTCTTACAGAGCCATCAAGCATGAACGGATACATTTTATTATTAGGAAATCTCTTCTGGTACTCAGTAAAGCTATCAAACAACTCAACTGAGACAGAAGCCGCTGCACCCATCGAGGCTCTAATCGTCTTCGGATCAAAAGGGTCTACTGCCGGCGTCACTATTCCAATCTGACTAATTCCAAAGCCAAGTGCACTACGCATAATCGTACCCATATTTCCTGCATCAGATGGATTTACTAGAACGACATGATTGCCTTCCGTTAGCTTCATCTCCTGATGCTTCTTCTTCGAAATCACGCCAATCACATAGCAATTCCCCTTCTGTGACAAGATATTGAACGGCTTCTCTGCAATTGTTACTGGAATTCTTCTCTCCTTGCAAATTGCGTTTATCTTATTTATCGTATCCTCCGACCTAAAGTCCGGATGCATGATAACTTCCAAAACAACATCTATCTTCTTGTTAAGGAATTCCATCACGACAGTTGCGCCTAACGCATATGTAAATTCAGAATCCTTCTTATATTTTGATACCTTCATATGAATCCTCGCTTATTTTTTCCCTGTTTTGTTACTATAGCTATGTAGTATATATCCAATTGACATAAATATGACACATTATCGTAGTTATTACAATTGAGTATTTTACTTTATTATGCTATTATAATGATAACTTTTTATTAGGAGGTTTTTCGTTATGGATAATTTTGATAATGAGAACGCTGTTACTGGTAATGCTAAGGTATTTGCTATTCTAGCTTACCTATTCGGAATCGGTTGGTTGCTAGGCCTTTTGATTGAGCCAGAGAAGCATTCACCATTCGTAAAGTGTCACGTTAACAACGGTATTTGGGTTCTTATCATGAACTTTATTCCTGTTATTGGTAACATCGCTGCATTCATCTGTATTATTATTGGTATTATCAATGCTGCACAGGACAAGACATGGGAAATCCCTGTTCTTGGCGGTATCAAGATTGTTAAGTAATTCTTTCGATTACACAAGAGCCTCCGTAGTGAGGCTCTTTTTTTTTTGCTCTTTAGCACTTTATTTTTTTCTGAATTCCAAAAATACTGCTTGCAATTTCCATAGTGGGTGTGTATAATATCATTCGTTTCGAGGTGTAGCGCAGTTGGTAGCGTACGTGTTTTGGGAACATGGGGTCGCAGGTTCGAACCCTGTCACCTCGACCAAGGGAAGTCAAATGACTTCCCTTTTTTATTATGGAGTCGTGACTCCGTCGAGCTCGCGAAGCGTGCGAGACAAAAAACCACCC